>JAUMBK010000110.1:0-13468 GCA_032115795.1 Saprospiraceae bacterium
CCAGTCGCCAGGAATTACTGCCTGCCAGGATGACCTTACTGGGTGATGGGACGCGTGCCAGCCGTGAATTTGAAGCGAGTCCGTCTGTCAGTGACCGCATCGGTACGGTTGCCGGCAGTGTCTGGAATACAACATCAGCCATTCCGCAAACCCACAAAGCCTCCTTCAATATTGCCGTGAAGCAGATGGAAAAGGTCATCCCCGAGGTACTGGCCATAAAAGACAGAATGGATGTTTTGGACAAAACACTCACCGAACTGAAAGCTCCGTATACACCAGGCAGGTGGCCTGAAAAAAAATAACACCAAAAGCTGAAGGGCGTCGGGGCAGTGGTAGCGTGTTACTGGCTGAGTCCGCTGGCCCGCATCACCGCATCGACACCAAAGCGTCGCCGTATGCGGTCCATCTGCTGCATTAGCTGGACGTGTTCGAGTGTGTCATCAAAGAGGTTGATCTGGTAGCTTCCCTGCACCAATCCGCTGTAGCGTACACCTATGAGCCGTATGAGCTGTCTACGTTCGTACAAACGATCAAACAGATCCAGTACATGCTGGCCTAAAATCCGGTCGTTGGCAGTATATGCAATCTGCTTTTGCCGCGTAAACGTATTAAAATCTGCATACCGGATTTTGACAGTCACCGTGGATGCGAGTTTGCCGGAAGTACGAAGCTCAAAAGCCAGCTTGTCGGCCATGTCCAGAAGCAGGTGCTTCATGTGCCCAATATCGAGGGTGTCTTCAGAAAATGTGCGTTCACGGGAAATGGATTTCTGCTCGGAATAGGGTACTATCGGGGTGGGGTCGATCGCATTGGCCCGCTCCCACAATGTGCGGCCCGGCTTGCCAAATTCACGTTCCAGCAGACGTACAGGAATCTGGCTCAACGTGTCAATCGTCCGCACACCCATAAAATTTAATTTTTTGTGTGTCTCCTGCCCTACGCCAGGCATACGGCCCACCGGCAATGGTGCCAGAAATCCCTTCTCGGTACCGCAGGGTATATATCGCGTACCATTGGGCTTGGCTTCGCCTGTCCCCACTTTAGATACGGTCTTGTTTACCGACAGTCCAAAAGAGATAGGCAGACCCGACTCGCGCATCACCTTTTCCCGAAGTTCGGTTGACCACTTCAGGCAACCAAAGTGGCGATCCATGCCCGTCAAATCCAGGTAAAACTCATCTATCGATGCCTTCTCGTACACCGGTGCTTCCTCCGCTATAATGTCTGTCACTATCGTGCTGTACCGGGAATACATATCCATATCTCCCCGCAATACTACTGCCTGCGGACACAACCGCAATGCCATCTTTACCGGCATCGCCGAGTGTACGCCAAACCGACGGGCTTCGTAACTACAGGAAGCCACAACCCCACGGCCCCCAGTGCCTCCGATCAACAGCGGCTTGCCGCGCAAGCCATCATTGCGCAGACACTCCACAGATACGAAAAAGGAGTCAAGGTCTAAGTGTAATACGGCACGCTGAAACATATGTCAGATTCAAAAACTTAGCATTGCGATAACAAAAATACACACAATGTCGTATATATCGTCATTATTTTGACGTTTTTATCGTCATTTTAAAATAAATTGTATCTTTGCCTTTGCAACACGGATACAATCGACAAGACATGATCTCTTCGAATATCAAATACCTTCGGAACAAACACGGGTTATCGCAACAGGAACTGGCAGAGAAGCTGGAAATTCCAAGGTCGTCACTCAGCGACTATGAACGGGGACATACACAGGTAAGCATCGCCTCTCTCATCCGCCTATCAGATCTATTTCACATTACGATCGATGAGCTCGTGCGCTCAAATTTAAGTCATAAAGACCTGGAAATCATCCGAAACAGAGATCTTCGTGTCCTCGCCATATCGGTAGATGCAGAAAAGAATTCCAACATCGAACTTGTAGACACAAAAGCGGAAGCGGGTTATCTGTCTTCGTTTACCGATCCCGAATACATCCGCGATCTTCCGAAAATTGGCTTCCCCAACATACCTCAGGGCACATACCGTGGCTTTGAAATACAGGGAGATTCCATGTTGCCTATGGAGCCTGGCAGCATCGTCATCTGCTCTTATGTGGAGCAGCTTTCAGATATCAAAAAGGACCGCACCTATGTCATTGTCAGCCAGAGAGAAGGTCTTGTCTATAAACGGGTGCGGCCTGATTGGGAAAAACATCACCTGACCCTGATTTCGGATAACGACAATTTCCTGCCCTACTCTATTCCGATGGAAGAGGTGGCCGAATTATGGCAATACTACGCTCACCTCAGTTTTTCAGACGCCCGCTACACTTTTCACCAGATGCTAGAGGAGAAATTGCAGGATATACAACAAAAAGTCAGGGAAGTCCACCAGAAAATCATCGACGATGCGAGTACTGCGCCTGAAGAATAAATGTATCCCATATCATCGGTCCTGATGCAAAAAGGACAGCTTACTCAAACACAATGCCCTCAGGATACCGGATATCGCACAAAAACAAGCCGTGCGCGGGCACACTCCAGTCATCGGAAAGGCGCATCCGGCTTTCCAATGCATGACCTAAGTCATCCAGCGAAAACCGGCCCCGGTCCACGTTGAGGCACATGCCTACGATGAGCCGGATCATGCCCCGAAGAAAGCGATCAGCCGATACCCTGTATATATACTGGTCTCCCAACTGCACCCATTCACTTTGGGTCAGGCGGCAAAAAGTGGTCTGCACATCCGTATTTGTCTTGCAGAATGTATAGAAATCAGAGTAGTGAAGCAACCGGGCTGCTGCCGCATTGAGTACATCTACATCCGGCTTTTTGTAGGTGTAGTAAAAGGAATGCTGCGCAAAAGGGGATTTTATTGTATGCAGATTATATTCATACGAACGTGAAATCGCATCAAAACGAGCATGGGCCTCATCCCGCACCCGAACGATGTCATATACGGCAATATCGGGTGGCAACATGCGGTTCAGGCGATGAATCAGGGTAGGAATGTCATCCAGCACGCCACTGTCAAAATGGGCCACATAATCCCGTGCATGGACGCCGGTATCCGTCCTGCCGCACCCTATCAATCCGACATCCTGCCGCAGATACGTGCACAACGCATCCGAAAGCACGCGTTGCACCGTCGTTTCCTTGTCCCCCGGCTGTTGCTGCCAGCCGTGATATGCTGTGCCACAATAGGAGAGCTTAATAAAATACCTGGCCAATATCTACGAGTTTATTACCCAACAAAACTTCTGTGCAGCCATGCCCGGGACAAGGAGGAGCGACTGTTCTCCTCCTTTTGCGCCTACCTGTGTACCGGCTGGTCTTTCCAGAAAGTCAGGCCTGCTTATTCCTTCCCGCCAGCAATGCATCCACTGAATAATTGCCACTGCCATTGACCCAGACGGCCAGATAGCCTGCGAGGTATAACAGAGCCATTTCCATATCCCCAAACGGGTCTCCCCAGTGTATATAAAATGCAGCAACCAACATGGTCACAATGAGGGGAAGGACTGTCCACCGGGTACGGTAGCCAAACACAACCAACAGGGCACATATCACTTCAGAAAACACCGCCAGGGCGAGTGAAATCTCCGGGCCCACGCCCAGGATATTGGCAAATTTAATTGGTTCATCACCAAATAACCTGTCCATTTTAGGAATGCCGTGTGCCAGCATCATTCCGCCGAAGGAAAGTCGAACGAGCAATGCTGCAATGGATTCGATCAGTTTGCTTTTTTGATTCATTGGTTTGTGTTTACTGTGTTTGTCATTTTTATTTTTCCAACCCCTACTGAAAGCCTCGGATAGGAAAAGGGGTGGGGTTTGTATGTGATTGATACGTGTATGTTTGGCGATTGACCTTTGCACAATACCGCCAAAAAAAGGGGGAATACCACTGGCATTCCCCCTATCTATTCATCTGGTCAGCTGGGCCATTGCCCGGTTGACTTATTTCTGTACAACTATTTTTCTGGCAACGATGCCGTTGTCAGTGTGAATCAGGGCATTATATGTTCCTGAAACCACGTTGCTCAAATCCATCTTCAGTCTGGCATCCTGTACGTTGCCAAAGGATTTGGTTGCGGCAAGTTTACCATCCATAGAAATCAGGTCTACCCGCACATTCTGTGAAGGCTTTGCCAATGTGATGTCGATGTACAATTCTCTTGCTGCAGGGTTAGGGAACGTACGTACGTCTGCATTTTCTGCAATGTCATATGTTCCTGATGACTGCTTAAGATCCATTTCGAGGTACGCTACAGATTGTGTAGGACCGTTTTGTACGATTTCAAAATTTCTGTCTTCGACGTCTGCATCGCTTGTACCATCCAGACCAAAGAGTGATCCGGCACTTCTGTTTGCAATCGCGAGCGTATCAAACGCATAAGAGGAAGCAGAATAGTTGACGCTTCTGTCAAATGCAGAAAACGTTCTTGCAGTATAACCCAACAACTGGAATCTTTCGACAGACGGATCGAGTGGAGAAGTATGGGCCATCACCAGGTACGTTGTATTGTCTTTCAAATCCACTTCTTTTGTTTCATCGGCATTGCCGTCTGCATCGAGACCATACACTGGCAATTCAATGTTACGGAGATTGTCAATGCTGGCATCCAGGAAGACGTTATTGGTACCTACTTTTACTCTTTCCAATGGTGAACACTCATTGTTACCGTCTTCATCCAGCCATTCATACAAATCTACCACAACGAAGCCAGTCTCACTGATGTTGGCCAATGTGTTTGCCAGTCCAAAACGTACTTTGTCAACTGTAAATCCTTTTCCGTCCTTCACATAATACATGTTACCGGCAGAATAGTATGTTACTTCACCTCCGACAACCCATGGAGACAATACATAGCCCATGTAGTTTGCTGGTGTGACAGAGGCCTCAGGCAACAAGTTTCCGTATGTATTTTCTGTAATGTAGAAAGAAAAGTCACGCTTGTTGTTTGTTCCTGCATTGTCTTCAGTTGACGTTATCACGTATGAACCGTTAAACCTTCCAACCGTTGCAGGCGGGGTGTATGTCACTGTGAATGGCTTGTTTTCCTGAATAGCACCAGCTGGCAATGCGCCATAGTTGTTGGTGAGTCGGGCGATTTCCTTGTTGTTGTCTTGTGGGTCAGTGATTACCACATCGAGTTTTACGTTGCTTGCGTTGCCATTACCTATATTGGAAACGTCAGCGAGCAGAGGAATTTCTGATACCTGGCTTACTGGCACGACCAAAGAAGGTGCAGCTGCGTAGAAGTTTTCGTTCACCTGAATATCCGCCTTGCTTTCATTGATAACCACAACATCGTCTATTCCCCAGTAATAGTAATTGCCGGCATATTCAAACTTCATCCGGAAGCTCTTTGCACCTTCATATCCTACGAGAGCGAGTCTTTTCCTCTCTGCAGCGACAGCATTTGAGTTGACAGGATATTCTGTGTTAAACCGTAACGTGTCGGGCCATGTCAAACCGCCATCCTTACTTGTGATCAGGAAGAAACTACTTTGAAACTGGCGCAAGCCCTGGTGGAATTCTACTACGATTCCTTTGATTGTCTGACCTGACAGGTCAATCACCGGGGAAATCAAGGCACCTGAACACGGAGCAGGACACAATCCCTCACCAAAAGCACCAGCTACACCGCCGTTGTCCAAAAAGTCAGAGTTGAAGGCCATTACGCCATCACAGGCACTGAATGATGTCATCTGAACACCTCCGTACGCACCACCAACGATGTTTCCATCTTCAACATATTTCCAGGTATTGTCCTTGTCTACTGTCCAGTCATTGAGACCACCTTTGAAGTCTCCTTGTCCGGGTACTTTTCCCCAAATCACTTCAGGGCCGTAGCTAGCTGTATTATTACATGTATTGCGCAAGGTTACATTGACACCCCCAGCAATAATATCTGCACGAATTTTCTGGCAGTCTGCGTACGAAATCATGAAGGTAGGAATGGTCACCTGTGCGCCTACTGAGCCTGGGACTACAGGGAACGGGGCTTGGGTTGCATTGGCAGCATTGTTGCAGATAATTGCAACGGCTGCGCCTGATTCCTGTGCTCTCAGTGCTTTGATACCAAATTCACAGGTACCTCTGTCGATAAATGTAATCAGCCCTGTTACATTGTTGGTTGCCTTATTACAACCTTCGTTTGGCCTTGCTGTACCATCATTGGTGAATACTGCATTGCCGGTCACAGGCGTATTGCTTTGGCTTCCAAACTGGGCTCTAACTGCCAGGTAATCTCCTTTGATACCATCCGGAGAATTGACAGTCAAGGTATTGATTGTCTGCGCCGAAAGGCTCAGTGCAGCCAAACCAAATACCATCAGAGATAGGGTTTTTGTAAAAAATCTTTGCATAATACTGGTTTTAATTAAGGTTTATTGTTAATAATGTTCCTCTTGTAAGTGGTAAATGTACGTAAAACCGACAATATTCTCGCGGCTTTTTCATGACAATTTTGATTTTTTCCACTTTTTGCTCTTTCCGCTTTGGACCGGCCTTCACTTCAACAAGAGGCAAAAAACATATATTATTCCAAAAAAGAAGCAGTTCAAACTATTATTCAGAAAAAATATAATTTTATCATTTAATTTGGACTATTTTATTTTGATTTTGGTCATGGTTTCTCCTTAGTATTTTTCATCACTTTGGGAGTTTGTTCATTTCGCTATCGTATTCCCGCTGCAGCTGATGTAAGTCGACTGATACCACTCCTGGTTTTTCACAAACCTGGCCGCCCGCCAGATTGGAGAGGTGAGCGAGCATTTCCATGGACAGGCCTTTTACATAAGCGAGGCTGGCAACACTGATGACTGTATCGCCCGCACCACAGACATCGGCAATGACGCGCTGTGACGTTGGATATACGTTACTGCTTTCTTTGGTTTGCACCAACAGACCCTGGCTGCCCAACGTCATCAAAAGAAGCGTGGGTTGCAATCTGTCATACACTTTTTTTGCTGCGTCTTCTGCCTTTTCCTGGCTCAGTGAAAGGGCATGATAGACTTCCTTTTTATTTGGCTTAAACACCGTGCAACCTGCATAATCAAAAAAATGCTTCTCTTTGGGGTCAACAAATGTGGGTATCCCTTGAGCGTCTGCATACTCCATGACCTTTCTGATAAACTTTCGTGTAAGCAGCCCTTTGTTGTAATCCTGCAGTATTACGCCATCCACTTTTTCTACAGCCCCAAGCGTTTGCAACAGTTCATCTTCAACCTTGTCTTCTATCTCGTGTGTGTCCTCCACGTCAATGCGCAACAGGTGCTGGTTGGCTGCCATGATCCGCGTCTTGACCGTCGTTTTTCTATTGCTGATTTTTCGCAACCGCGAAGATATTCGTGAAAATTCTCCCAGCATTTTTTCGAACTGCTCTCCCTCTGCGTCGTCACCAACCACCGAAAGCAGTGTAACCCTGGCACCCAGTGCATGCAGATTTAAAGCCACATTTGCCGCTCCGCCAAGCCGGCTGAACGCATGCGTCATTTCAACAACGGGCACAGGAGCCTCCGGAGATATACGCCTGACTTCGCCGGAGATATATCGATCTATCATGACATCGCCAATCACAACCATGTGCACATCGCTGAAATCGGGCAATTTTCCCTTTATTGACATAATTTTCAGATTTTTGACTTCAGATAATGTGCAATACTTTGTGTTATGCGGGAAGTGGCCCCTTTGTTTTCCGTAAACCATCTTTCTGCCGCATTGCGAAGATAGGCAGATTTTTCAGGATGGTCTGCCATATCCCCAATGGCCTTGACCAGTTCTTCCGCGTGCTGCACAGCCTGCACCACGCCACGTTCCTTCAGGGCAATTGCCTCCGTAAACTTCGTGTGCCGTGGCCCCATAAACACAGGAATACCAAATACTGCCGGTTCGAGCAAGTTGTGTATGGCCTTGCCAAAGCCGCCGCCAATATACGCAAACGCGGCTACGCTGTACAACGAAGCCAGGATACCTATCTGATCGACCACCAACACTTTCCCGTGCCATTGCCCATCAGACAAAAGACCTGCCTGCTGTTGTAGTTGCGTCATGATTTCGGCTATATTTTCCCGGCGAATGTCGTGGGGAACAAGAATATGAAACATGTCTGGATATGCCTGTACAGCTTTGCTTACCAGATGCATGTCAGACAACCACACAGAGCCATATACAATGACTTTGTTTCCTTCAGCTGCTTTCCTGATTTTCTCGGGCAACACAACTTCGTCCCTCATTTGCAGCACCCTGTCCACCCGTGTGTCTCCGGCAATAAAGACATTTGAGAACTTCTTTTCCTCCAGGCACTTGAACGACGCGTCGTCCTGTACAAAAATATAGGCTAATTGCCTGAGCAGCGACTCAAATGGCGAAAATATCAGGGAAAAAAAATAGTCTTTCTTTCGAAAAATGCCCGCAACCAGTACAACATGGCTGCCTTGTTTGCGCAAGGTCTTCAGTAAGTGCCACCAAAATTCATACTTTACCAAAATGAATAGATCCGGTTTCAACATAGTGACCAGCCTCAATGCATTGTGGGGCAGGTCGGAAGGCAGGTACATGACCAGGTCCGCCCCCGGATATGTTTTTCTGATTTCGTAGCCTGAGGGAGAAAAGAACGTCAGCACAATTTTTTTTTCAGGATGCAAATGGCGCAAGGATTCCAGCAGCGGCCTGCCCTGTTCAAACTCACCCAAAGAAGCGCAGTGCATCCAGATACAATGCCTGTATGGCAGCAGGTCCTCTCTGCTTTTTTTCAGGGTTTGTCGTCTCCCGTGCCACAAAAGGGAGAGTTTGGTTGAGAAATATTTCCCCACCCACACATACAGATTACCCAGGTGAATACCAATCGTATAAAAGAAAAATAGCAGTGTCTGCATGGGTGTTTTTTTGTTTGCCTTTCTGCCCGTGCCTGTTTAGTCTTGTCCGACAGATCCGGATGGTAACACAAGGGATATGAGATGTTGCATGGTCAATCTGGCTAAATGGCTTTTCTCAATAATATATCTGACTTTGGCTACCTGAGTAAAATGGCAGGTGCCAAATCAGTCTGATACCGGTCAGCCAGTCAAATCGCGACGGGATGGTAGGAAGCCCCGTGTCAAAGTTGACTGCCCTTACTTCTGATGTCCATCCCTGCATCAGGTCGAGGCTGAGATCGAAGTTCAGTCGCCTGTCATTGCTAAGGTGCTGATAGGAGATGGTTTGCTTCAGTGAAAAGCCCCTGGTCAGCCTGTCATAGCCTATGTACCTGCCTGCCCTGACCTGTGCCACTGAATTGCGTTCATCTGTAAACCGTATATAATGTTGGAGGAGGCCCGCATGCAACATGGCCTTGATGCCTGACCGTGACGTTTGATTGAGCGGAAACAATTTCCCAAAGCCGGCGCCTGCCCAGATTCCCCGCTGCCGTAGAAAGATGTCGGCAATCTGGTCGTCGTCGCCTGGAATAACCCCTGTTGACGTGCGAAATGGGGCCAGGACATCTTCTTTTACGTTGTCTCCAAACAGGATTTGCCAGTCTGCACCCCATACCCAATTTCTGGGTGTGATATATTGCAGTCCAGTGGATAGCTGCATATTGATGCCATACCGACTGGCCAGATCGCCACCAGGCACATTCATGCCAAGACCAATGTTGGGCAATAAAATCGAGCCATCAATCGGCTTTGCACCCTGCTGCCCGTTCTGCTCAGGCCATGTACTTTGCGCCGGGGCCTGGCAAGGGGTAAAGACGATATATATTGCTGTGAGCCACGTCAATCCAATCTGAAGGAATGATTTGTAAGACAAAGGAAAAGGACGTGTTGCCATTCTTCTATTCAAATACTAAACGTTTATAAAAAGGGGTCCCATTTTCTCTTAAATGACCATACAAATCCGCATATTTTACCATGGGAAATACGCCGAGGTCTTCGGCATAAACATAGATCATCTGCAGGCACACCTGTTGTCCGTCGATGCGGGTAAATACCCGAAACCGGCCATCTGCCATTTTTGCAAGATAGAAGGCCATTTCATCGTACGAAACAAAGCGAAATTCTACCAGTTCAGGGTGAATTACCTGAAAATGGTAACCGTACGCCAGCTTTTTCTGGATCATATTCAGCTCCCGGCTTTCCTGCTGAAAAGCATCATCAAAATACAGCCAGCTAATTCGGATGGGTTCAGCAAAATTCAGCAATCCTCCCTGGTGGAGATTTACCTCATAGATCACCGTATTTTTGTTTTGATTGCGTTGAATGTAGAACAAAAGCTCCGGATAATCCTCCAGTGAGGGATAGTGTGATGGACGCCCGTCATGCCCGAATGTGACAGAGTGAATTTGCTCAGATTGTGAATAATGCATCGTGATCCTTGTTCCTGAATGTAAAGGTATTCATATTAGCACAACTGAACAAATGGAATCCGGTTTGTTATTCATTCCTCTCTCAACCACCATTCGCAATTTGATTCTATATATATTGAATAATTCTCATATATTTGCCATTTGGCAGGATAAGTAAAGCCGTTACGCGTATGAATGACAACCAGCAAGTGCAATACAATGAGGATAATATCAAAAGCCTCGACTGGCAGGAGCATATTCGGCTCAGGCCGGGCATGTACATCGGAAAATTGGGTGATGGCTCGTCGCAGGATGATGGTATTTACGTTTTGTTAAAAGAGGTTGTTGACAATTCCATCGACGAATATGTCATGGGGCATGGAAAACACATTGACATTAAAATTGAGCAAGGGAGGGTTTATATTAGGGATTACGGGCGGGGCATTCCGCTGGGCAAAGTCATCGACTGCGTTTCGAAAATCAATACCGGAGGAAAATATGATTCAAAGGCATTTAAGAAGTCTGTGGGTCTGAATGGCGTCGGTACAAAAGCAGTCAATGCCCTTTCCAGCTATTTTAAGGTACAATCCTTTCGCGATGGCGAGTGCAAGGCAGCAGAATTTAAGGAAGGGGTGATCACGACCGACTTTACCCTGGCAAAAACGAACGAATCCAATGGCACACTGATTGAGTTTGTGGCTGACGAATCGATTTTCAGGCATTTTCGTTTCAGAACAGAGTATGTCGAAAACATGCTTTGGAATTATGCCTACCTGAATGCCGGTCTCAAACTCAATTACAATGGTAAAACACTGGTCTCAAAAAATGGTCTCCGGGATTTGCTGGAGCGCAAGACAGATGTGGAAAACCTTTTATACCCGATCATTCATTTGATTGGCGAAGACATTGAAATTGCCATTTCACACAATACACAGTACGGCGAAGAGTATTACTGCTTTGTAAATGGCCAGAATACGACACAAGGAGGCACACACCTTGCGGCATTCAGGGAAGCCATTGTAAAAACCATGCGCGATTTTTATAAGAAGGAATTTGATTCGAGAGATGTGCAAACGTCCATTGTCGGCGCCATCAGTATCAAAGTCGAAGAGCCTGTCTTTGAATCACAGACAAAAACGAAGCTTGGTTCACTCAACATGGCACCGGAAGGGATAAGCATACGTAGCTTTGTGGTGGATTTTCTCAAAACCCAGCTGGACAATTACCTGCACAAAAACAAAGAGATTGCCGATGCCATCCTTCGTAAAATCCAGCAGTCTGAGCGGGAGAGAAAAGAAATTGCCGACATTAAAAAAATTGCCAACCAGAGGGCAAAAAAAGCCAACATCCACAACAAAAAACTTCGGGATTGCCGGGCCCACCTGACCGATGGACGCAAAACAAACGATGAGGACAGGCTGAGCTCCACCATCTTCATTACGGAAGGAGATTCGGCCAGTGGTTCGATTACCAAGGCGAGAAACGTGCTCACACAGGCTGTATTCAGTCTGCGGGGAAAGCCCCTCAACTGCTACGGCATGACCAAAAAAGTAGTGTATCAGAACGAAGAACTCAACCTCTTACAGCATGCCCTTGATATTGAAGATGGGATTGAAAACCTTCGCTACAACCGCGTTGTCATAGCCACCGATGCTGACGTGGATGGCATGCATATCCGGCTTCTTTTGCTGACCTTTTTTCTTCAGTTTTTTCCCGACCTGGTCAAAGGGGGGCATTTGTACATTTTAGATACACCCCTGTTCCGGGTGCGCGACAAACAAAAGACGTTTTACTGCTACAGCGAGCAGGAAAAACAGGAGGCAATTAAACAACTGCGAGGCAAAGCCGAAATCACCCGGTTTAAAGGACTGGGTGAAATTTCTCCAAACGAATTTGAAGACTTTATCAGTGAAAACATCCGCCTGGAGCCCGTCATTCTCGGAGAAAAGACCAAAATTGAAGACCTCCTGAGTTATTACATGGGCAAAAACACACCGGAAAGGCAGGTGTTTATCATTGACAACCTGAAATTTGAGCAGGATCAGATCAAACCAACAGAAGAAGAGGAGGATGAGGTGCCCCTGGAAGCCATCGTTGAAGAATCCTAATTACCTCGCGTTACTACAGACGAACCGGCGATTGTGTATTTCTGCTCCTTGATTACAAGCATGCTAGGGTACGGAATTTGTTGAAAACAAAGCAATGCCTTTCAATAGATTTTTTGATAAAAGGGCCTGTTTACCCATTGGCTCCACGAGGCATTGTAGGTGTGGATTTTTTTGACTGGCTGGTTCTGTTTGTCCACAACCCCGTATCCCGCGTTTACCCATTCAAACAAGCTGCCGTATAAATTGCGCACTCGTTTGTAACCCGCTTTTGTCAACTTTTCAGCAATTTTTTCGCTCCTGTAGCCTATGGAACAATACACCACAATCAAGGCATCTTTCGGGCCATCGGGCAGCCTGTTGAGATGGAAATCACCATAGCCCACCCAACGTGCGCCGGCGATGTGTGACACGTCATATTCGTTTTTTTCACGGGCATCCAAAAAGAGAATCTGTTTTGCCTTTTCGTATGCCTCATCCACGCCAATTACGGGTACGGAGTAGGAAAGGTAGCTGTCTACTTTCCTGTCAAAGGCATTGTCTTGGCAACTCGCTGTTTTTGCATGTTGTGCCTGCGCCGCCGAAAAGGAACTCCACAAGGTGTTCAGTAAAGCCAGCATTACCCATGTTCTCATTTTTTTATTCCATTTTCGATTTCCCCCATTCCTTAGGTTAGCAGGTATATCTAAAGACAGAAACGGAGTCATTGTTATACAAATTCTTTGTTCAGACCAGTAAATCGGGGAGTCAGGGACAAGGATTTTGTGCTGTTTTATTTTGAGTTATGCAAAATGGCACCCAAAAGCCGCCTTTCAATCCCAGCATTGTTTATTCAGGCTGAAGTCTGGCTGGTCCGTCACCTACTCTGTCTGTGATAATCTTTCCGTTTTTGCAATAGGAAAGCAGTTGTCCCTGTATCAATGCGGAAACGGCCTCTGCGTGTTTGTGTGGGTACAGCACATGCACATTGGGTCCTGCATCCAGGGTAAAACAGACAGGGATGCCTGTCTCCTTCCGAAATTCCCGAATATGGCGGATGACGGATAAGGTGCCG
>JAUMBK010000111.1:0-6516 GCA_032115795.1 Saprospiraceae bacterium
GGTGCCCATCGACTTTTGGGAAGAAGCCTCCAGAAAATTACGGGCTATACGCCCCGACCTCTTTCTGTTGGCAGAATCAGAAGAAGTTGCCCTGCTCCAGAGGGCCTGTTTTCACGCCATTTACGGATGGGAAATGCACCACCTCCTCACCCGCATCGCCCAGGGCAAAGCCAACGTAAAAGACATCCACCACTGGCTGTCGGCCCAAAAAAGCAGGGCAGAGGGTGGCTTGTTTATGCATTTTACGTCCAACCACGACGAAAACGCCTGGTCCGGTTCAGAGATCGAACGCCTCGGCGAAGGCTACCTCGCCTTTGCTGTACTGACGATGACCCTCGATGGCATCCCCCTGGTTTTCGGCGGACAGGAAGAGCCGGTCGCACGTCGCCTGGCATTTTTTGAAAAGGAAACCATCGAATTTACCCATTTCAGGCATGCTGCTTTTTATACGACCCTCATGCAGGCGAAGCGGCGCAACAGGGCCTTGTGGAGCGGTCCCGAGGGAGGCATATTAACCATACTGGAAGCCAATGACCAAGTCCTGGTGTACCAACGCAGCCGGGATGCACAGGCAGTGACAGTAGCCATCAACCTGGGTAAGCAATCCCGGGAATGGATGCCAAAGGAAGACATAAAGGGCATCGAGATTTTTTCACAAAATGCCATTTCATTAACAGCGAATAGGATCTTAAGACTGGCTCCGTGGCAATATTTGGTCGTAGAGCATACCTAAATATTCAACCGAATTTCCTACCTTTCGTGTGGAAGCAAAGATGCGGCCATCTTTTTTGGGGAAAATTTCTAACATTACAAACGCAACCTAAACAAAAAAATATGAACAAGCCATTGTTATCACGCGCCGCCATCTGGAACATGAGCGTCGGATTTCTAGGTATCCAGGCGGGCTTCGCCCTGCAGAATGCCAACGCGTCGAGAATCTTGCAAACACTGGGAGCCGACACCCACCAGCTGGGGTGGTTCTGGCTGGTAGCCCCGATCACGGGCATGGTTGTGCAACCCATCATCGGGCATTACAGCGACAAGACCTGGACCGGCCTGGGCCGAAGAAAGCCCTACTTTTTGCTGGGCGCAATCCTGGCTTCCATCGGCCTCTGTCTCATGCCCAATGCAGGACTGTTGACGGCTGTGATCCCCGCCCTATGGGTGGGCGCCGGCATGCTGATGATCATGGATGCGTCGTTCAACATTGCCATGGAGCCCTTCCGGGCATTGGTAGCCGACAAGCTGTCTACTGACCAGCGCACGGCAGGATTTGCCATCCAGACTGTACTCATTGGCCTCGGTGCGGTGATCGGTTCGTGGCTGCCTGCGATCCTGGGCGACGGCCTGGGCCTGGAATGGATCCCTACCCTGCTGGTCAATACCATCGGTACTGCCTGGGTACCGGGCATCCTGGCAGATGGTTTCGGACTTTCGACACAGGCGGCACCGGGCACCGTTCCAGCCAATGTAGTGTGGGCCTTTGTATCGGGAGCAATGTTGTTGCTGGGGGCCATCTTATGGACCATCATCACCACCAAGGAATATACACCCGAAGAATTGACGCAATTTGATGATAGTGAGAAGGAAGATACACGTACGAGGGAAATCGGATTTCTGAATGCCTTACTTCGGGACATCAGGCACATGCCCGATACGATGAAACAGCTGGGCCTGGTCCAGTTTTGCTCCTGGTTTGCCCTCTTTGGTATGTGGGTATACACGACCCCGGCCATCGCGGAGCACATCTATGGCCTGGCACCCAACGACACCACCTCTCCACAGTTTAATGAAGCTGGCAACCAGGTGGGTGTCTTGTTTGGCTTGTACAATTTTGTCTCCGCCATCTATGCCTTTGTGCTTCCCTGGATAGCAGCCCGGCTGGGCAGAAAACGAACGCATGCCCTGTCTCTGCTGGCTGGCGGCATCGGACTGGCATCCATCTTTTTTATGGAAGGCAGCCACTTGCTGGTATATGCCATGATCGGTGTCGGCATGGCCTGGGGAAGCATACTCTCCATGCCATATGCCATGCTGGCCGGGTCGATTCCTGCCAGAAAAATGGGTGTGTACATGGGCATCTTCAATTTGTTTATCACCATACCCCAAATCACCAACGGCATCATCGGTGGATTCCTGCTTACGCGTATTTATAGCGGGCAGGCCATCTATGCATTGCTGGTTGCCGGAATGTGTATGATCGCAGGGGCAGTTGCCACACTTTACGTGAAAGACAGGGACGACCTCGTCAGCTAAACCAAAGGAATCATAAGCAAAGGGAGTTTCGGGCTGCAGGCATTAGCCCAGCAACATCCTCGACAGCTGCGTACTTTTGTGAATGTTGTATTTGCTGTAAATCTGCTTGATGTGGTAGCGGACAGCATCCAGGCGCATGCCCAGCTTCGCTGCTATTTCATCATAACTTTGTCCTTCCACGAGCAAAGAAGCAATGGCTTTTTGCTTTTCTGTCAATTTTTGCTTTCCGGTTGCAGGCGGCAAAGGTTTTTTCATAAATCCAATGACACGAGACACCACTTTCGGACTAACTGGAGGAATGCCTTTTTGGAGGTAATCTGACACGATCGAATCAAATGGGTGGGTTTGCTTTTCCTGCAATATATAGCCATCTGCACCTGCCTGAAACGATTGCCTGATCATTTCGTCATGCTGCGCCGGAGTGTAAACGATAATCCCTGCGTCGGGCCAGGTGCGCTTCAACTCCAGAATGACGTGCTGGTCAAACACCTCCGCATCTTTAAAATGGACGAGGATGACGCTGGGATAAACGAAACGCAGTTTTTTCATCGTACGCGGCCTGATGTCTGACAACTCTCCGATCAGACTTAACTGCTTTGATGACTGGATGGCCTTCTGAAGGCCCTCGTTTACCTCTTCATCCTGCGCAAACAAGGCGACAGGGTAGCTCACCTTCGTGCTCTTTTCTTTTCCCGCCACCACGCGTGTCGCTGTGTTGCGTGTTCCAACTGCATTTTGCATATAGTATTGATTTTTAAGTGATCTCCAAGTTGCGCATTAAAAGCACAACTCACGAATGATAGAAATTTTACCAAAAATAAGATAATCTAGCCTCAGGTTGTGTTTCAAAAAGTGATAATTTACTCTCAATATCACACTTTTTAAAAATTGTCAATTTTATCCTATATTAAAAATATATTTATTATATAATATTGATTTGTAATTTTTTACATATTAAATAATTATTTATTTATGAATTATGTTTTAATTTCTATACTTTTTAGGATTGTCAAAAAATAAAATCCAATTCTTTCATGAGGAATTGCAGTTTTGAGATAAAATTTGGCGATAATTTTTGTGGTACTTAAAAATTATTCTTCGCCATAATACACATTTTACTAAAAATGGGAGGGAATTTTTGAAGATGAGCACGCATGGAAAAAGGGTCCTTCGTAAAAATTCAAATCGTTGTAAGTTTTTTCCTTCCGGCGCCACTGCATCAAGATACTGGCAACTGTTGATATTCATTTTTTCGTAGTAGAACAAACAAAAAGGAGGAAGAAATGAATCACTTCTTCCTCCTTTTTATACAACATTAGTATGTAAATACAAAGACTCCAAAATCCGGAGTAGTGTAACATCCTTCCGGGCTGGCTACCTTAAACTTATAAGCCCCGTCTGGCAAGTCGGTAATGGTAAACACACCGCCTTCGTCCGTGTACGTTGCTGTTGCATTGCCCTCCTGAAAGAGAGTCCATTCCAACATAGGCAACTTCTTCAACAACACTTTACATCCGGTAGGAGGATTGCATTTAGGCTGTAAAATGGACGCAACTTCAATCACCAATGGAACGTCATCCACCACAGTCATCTTGATGGTATTGGATGGCTGGTACGACCTGCCCTGGTCTTTTGTAATCACCCGATACCACGATGTATTCAATAGTCGTCCTGGATAAAATTCATCAGTCGAATTAGCAACACCCACATTTTGCCAGTTGATGCTGTCTTCACTGATCTGCCACTGGTAAACCGCATTCTGGCTGACCCCTTTCGCACGCTCGTCAATTTTGAGCGTGTCAGGGATGGTGTTGCGGCAAATATACTGGCTCTTGCTGATGACAGGGGGCACGTAGCTCAAAGTAACCAAACGGAAGTGATCAACTCCGTTATTGTCCACATCCCAGACCACATCCTTGAAGAGGACATTTGTTGTTCCGGAATAAGGCGCTGCATCATACTCAATCACCTTCTCACCTCCGCTGGTGGAAAAATCACCGTCACCATCCCTGTCTATAATCAGTTTCATAATACTAAAGTCTGACAATGTCAACGGAATATTTGTAATGTTGAAGCTGACGTCCACTTTTGACTTACTGGTAGAGTCTGCTTCCTGTCCTGTCGCCTGCAACTTCCACGTTCTACCCAGCATTTTTTGTCCGGGTAGCAGACCCTCCACTTCAAAGACAGACTCATTGTCATCTCCCCAGATCAAATACATCTTATCTTTCAAAGTGGCGCTGTTGATCAGGTTGGAAGACGCAATCGTATCCGCCCCCATCGTGACCATGCCGGCAAACGAAACAGAGTTTTGAGAACGGCTTTGTTTTTGGTACAATCTGCTGTCATCGTCCCTGCCTATGCCCGCCACATTGTTGCCATACGTATTGATATCATACGAAATGGTGGGGCCTGCGGTAGAACCCGTATAATCTGAGGTAACATAATTGTGCAGCAGAGTTGTGCCATACTTTACACCTAAATAGGATTCCAGCTTATACCGGTTGGATTCAGATAAAGCCTCTTCAAACACAATGATCTCCGGTATATTTCCCTTTTGCTTAAATGAAAAAGGTTTTGAATACGTATTAGACTCTTCAGGCGCGACACCCGTTGACCAGGGCACTCCTGGCGCCGTCTGAAAATTCAGATGATCAAAGTCCTCCTGAAAATTATCACCGCCATTAAACCATAAATCCTGTTTGCCATTGTTCAAACGGTACGTATTCAATACATAGGCATTCATCCGTTCCGAACCTGAGGGCAGTTGGACCCAGGGGTTAGTAGAAGATTTTACACCAAAATATTGCGTACCATTGAACTCTCCATGGCCCATGTACCTGCCCTTAAGCAAGGAGCCGTTCACTCCTCTGGCAGGAGCATCCTCCATTTCAACATATTGACCGTACAGGCCCCGGTTGGAGTGTGGTGTGGCTGATTTATGGGCGAGGAATAAATGGGCTGTTGTATATTTCTTGCCAGGCACCAGGATGCCATCCGGATCTGCCACCCACTGGTCACCATTGAACGTTGCCGAGGGGTTGAAATTGGCATTGTTTACGTCAAGGCCCGGTCTGTTGGATGGTGTCGACTGATAATGGTGATTCAAGCTACCTGACTGGTCAAGCCAGTCACTGATGGCACCGCTTGTGAGAGAGACATCCTTGTCGCTGCGCAACCACAGGTTGGGCACTTTTCCGGTATTGGCAGGGCAGTAGCCCAATGTCAACGACACGGTAGAGGTGGCTGTCACTGTAGGATTGGATGCCAGCAAGCGCATCTTGTACGTAGGACCAGGTAAGGTAGTCTCAGGAATCGCAAAAGAGATAGCACCCACTTTCTCTGTTGTTGTTTTTGTTGTGAGCACGGTCGCATTTGTAAACGTACCGTCCGGCGCGCTCAACTGCAGTGTCAGCACGTTGCCACTTGCCAGATTGATTTCGGTTTCATATGACAGGGAATTTGCCTCACCAATACAAATACGGTCGGTGACATCCGTCACCGGAATATCGAGCACCTTGACCATGACTGCCGAACTGATCGCTGCCCCATTCCAGTCCGTTTTACAGCTGACTCGGGCAAGCCTCCTAAACCAGGTAGTCGATGGCAGTATACCCGGATCATATGTCAAAGAATTGGACGAAGCAATATCGACAAAACCATTGGTGGAACTCGTTGTTGATTGCTGCCACTTGTATTCAATGTCGCCTTCCTCGCCACTGGGCAATGCAGTGCTTGTCAACAACGCGGCATCACTACCTACGATGATCGTCTGCCCCCCCGTGATGGAGCCCGCAGAGGTCGGATTGGTACAACATGGTTCGATATCGGCATAGTATTGGGCGCGTGCTGAACAACCAATGGACGACGTTACAGTCACGGTGTAGGTATTTCGTTTGTTGATTGTAATATACTGCGATGTGCTGTCATTTGACCACACATAACTGGCATATGCCCCGGAAGGGGAAGCGGATGGAGTCACCCATTGCACACTGTTTACAAACGACGCCTGATTACCGGCTACAGCCTGGTCCTGCGAAGCGGTGCCCATGCCTTCGTCATATTTATAATACGAAACGAGGCCAGGTGTACCAGCAGGGTATCTCAAATTGAAGGCATTTTGAATCTGCTGTTGTGTTCTGGCAATATTCCAGAAGCGCATTTCATCCAGCTCGGCATTAAGGTACGGGTCTGCGGCATATTGAGATTTGCCGATAAAATTGCTGGTGGTTTCAGGCAAGGTGGCGGGTGTCCAGGTCA
>JAUMBK010000112.1:0-14334 GCA_032115795.1 Saprospiraceae bacterium
TGGGTTTGGAGTATATACGATACACAGTGACCCCCAGGGAAACAACGACGATGGCGACAAGGCCAATGAGCAACCACTTTCTCTTCTTAGATTTTTGCATGATATTGTATATTAAAAGTAAGCTTATTTGGATAGAGAAATTCCCTTTCCTAGATAAAAATCGAGCACCCGGGTTCTAAAAATATACTCGTACCTCGCCATAAGGTAACTAATCTCGGCGGACTCCAGCTGGGTTTTGAGACGGGTCAGTTCGAAGGTATTCAGTCCTCCGCTATCAAATCGTTTCAATGCGTTTGTATACAAATTTGTCTGTGCATTTCTGGCTTTTTCAGCAGCATTAAAGCGGGCTTTTGCTGCTTTGGCATCATTCAATGCCTGGCCAGCAGTCATTTTTAAGGATTCCTTGGCTTGTTCGAAATTCAGCAGGGCGGATTCGCGGTTGATTTTAGCCCGCTGCACCCCCAGGCGGGCACTGTAGTTATTATAAATGGGTATGGACATATTGACAAAAACGCCATAAGAGAGATTGTCTCTGAATTGGTTGGCGTACGGTGTTTCTTCAAATTGCGGGATGTTTTGCGGAAAGCCAACAGTCACTTCCTGCCCGTTTATGAACACGGACTGGTTGATCACCTGCGAATCATAGCCTGAAATCCGGAAACCCTTATTGGAATAATTGCTTCGCAAATTACCGCCGACCGCAAGCGAAGGATAAAGTTGCGAAGCCGCGATCTTTTCACCCAGGACAGCACTTTTCCACTGCCATTCTCTGGCAGCCACACCGGGTTGCGTGCCTAAGGCGGAGGCAAGCAAGGTATTGAAAGGCAGCAAATCCGGATCAGTAGTGGGTTGCAATGCATCCGGTACGACGATATCAAATGGTTCGTCCGGTGACATCCGGAGAAGTTGCTTCATATTCAACACTCCTATGCTGAGCTGGTTTTCTGCCTCAACAAGAGTCTGTTCATTTGTTGCCAGCTGCGCCTCCAGCTCCATCCGGTCATTCTCAGGTCTGTTGCCAACGAGAATTTGCTTTTCCAATAAGGCTTGCTGGTTGCGGGTTTGCGCGATTTGTTTTTGCGCATTTGCAATTGACTCTTTGGCAAAAAGGATGTTTAGGTAAAATGTTGACACATTTAATGCCACATCCCGCTTCAATTGTTCAAGATCTTGTCCGGCAGCCCGGTTCTCCAGCCCTGTTTGTTTGATTGTATTGTTTATCCTGTTTGCATTATACACCAGGACACTGGATGACAGGGATACACCGTTATTGAAAAACGTTTCTGTGACAAATTCATTCCGCGTTGGATCAATCGTACGTCCAAAGTTCCAACCAACATTCGTCGAAGCATTGAAATTTGGATATCTGGCGTGGGTGGCCTGCATCGTATTGATTTCGGAATTCTTCACAGCCAAGGCGCCGGACTGGATTTGCAGGCTTTTTTCAATTGCCTGATTGATGCATGCTTCCAGTGTCCATCTTACCTGTGTTCTGCCAACAACTACCTGAAGTACCACACTCAAAATTAGGAAAAACTGCTTTTTTCGTCCCATTGCACAAAACTTTATGCAAAATTAGGCTTATTTACACCGAACGAGAGAGAATATTATATAAAACGGTGAATTGCATAGATAAATCCGCATTGACATCCATTAAAAAAGAACGTATTTTTGCAACAATGTTGCATAATTAGTGTTATTAAGACATGCCTACCATCCTTTTCCGTATTCTTTTCGTATGGTTGACCCTCATCCAATACCAGGGGTGGGGCCAGCAACCGCAATGTTTACTGGAGATAAAGGGAAGGGTAATTGATGTCTCCGACGGTCAGCCGCTGGCGTATGCTACCGTCTATATCCAGGAGTCCGGCACAGGCACCACTACTTTAGAGAACGGGGAATTTTTGATCAGCCATGTTTGTCCTGGCAATGTGCACGCAGTGGTATCCCACGTGGGTTGCCCGAGCCAGACTTTTTTTATCCATGTCACGAAGGATACGTTTTTTACATGGTCACTGGACCATCATGCCACTGTGCTGGATGCGATTGAAATCAATGCAATTCACACGAAAAGCCGCGCAGGCCAGTCTCATTTTACTCTCGGTCAGGAAGCAATGCTTGAAACCGGCAGTCACTCCATCAGTGAACTTGCAAGCCGGGTACCTGGAGTAAGGATATTAAGAACTGGCCCTGGCCTGGGGAAACCGGTGGTAAATGGATTTACAGGCAATCGCATTAGTCTTCTGCAGGATGGCATCCCTCTTGAGTCGCAGCAATGGGGCAATGACCATGCTCCTGAATTGGATGCTGCGACGGGCGATAAGGTGACTGTTAGCGTTGGAGCGGAATCCGTCCGATATGGTGCATCGTCCCTTGGAGGGGCCATCAGTGTTGAACCAATCTTGTCTGGATTTGACCCGCACTGGCACGGCCTGGTACGAACCATCATTCAATCGAATGGCCGGAAGATGGGTCTGCAAACGATGTTAAAAAGAAAAACAGGCATTGGCCGTCTGCGTTTGACAGGCGGCGGATTTCTGGGAGGTGATCAATCCACGCCGGAATATTTTCTGACGAATACTGGCCAGCGAAGCCAATCCGCCTCCATTTTGCTGGCAAACAGCGAAAAAGCCAGGCACCAAAGGCACCTGTTTTTGAGTTATTATGCTTCTGAGCAAGGTTTGTTGGCTGGGGCACATCCTGGCAGCCTGACGGATCTGGCTGATGCTTTGACCAGAATGATTCCGTTCCGTACCAGGGACACATTTTCATTTGCAATTCAGGCGCCAAAACAGACCACGAAGCACTTCCTTTTGTCTGTAGACCAGAAGTTTACATTGGATGAAAGGCGCTTTATAAAACTGAAGGCAGGATGGCAGGTAAATTTGCGAAAAGAATTTGATATCCGAAGAGCCGGTCGCGATGCAAGACCTGCACTGGACCTATTTCTGTGGAGCCAATTTTATGACGTCGCTCTTGTCAATGAACTGGCAAAGCAAACCGGGCAATGGCAAACGGGCGTCCAGTACAAATATACCAATAACACAAACCTGCCGGGAACCGGTATCAGCCCGATCATACCCGATTACATCCAGCAACAACTTGCATTGTATGCCATCAGGCAATGGAACGCAGCGAGCTGGCAATATGAAATCGGAGCTAGAACAGAAGCCAGGTGGATTGAATCCTATCTCGTACAACCAAACCAGACAATTACACTAATTCAAAACAAATTCAACTTGTTTGCCTGCAATGCCGGCATAAAAAAAGAGGTGTCTGGGACAGCCCTTTTTCGTACTGACCTTTCCATCACCTTCCGGCCACCTGATGTAAATGAATTGTTTAGCCAGGGACTGCATCAGGGTGTAAGCGGCATTGAGGAAGGGGATCCAACACTCCGGACTGAAAAGGCATTTCGTCTGGGGCATGAATGGCAAGTAAATGCCGGAAAAATGCATTCGTTGCATGCCTCCGTCTTTTACCAATACATCGACAATTTCATTTACCTAAAACCAGATAGCGTATTTCGGTTAACTGTAAGAGGGGCTTTCCCTGTCTATAAATACACCAGTGACGATGTCTCCATTTCAGGGGCAAATGTGACGTATTCTTTGTCAGCCTCAAAGCACTGGTCTTTCAGTCAGCAGGCGGAGTATATATATGCGACCAATCTTTCGACACAAGAAGGATTGATACGCATGCCTCCTTTTATAGCAACCAGTACAATACAGTACCATAACGGAAATGTATCCTGGTGCAAAGAAATAAAAGGAGTCATTGAAGGCAGGTATACTGCCAGGCAAACACATGTTTCTTTAGCAGAAGATTTCCTGGCGCCGCCACCTGGCTTTTGGCTGTTGAATGGTATGGTAAGAATCAAATGGAAATATGGCTCCGGAAAGGAACTTGACGTAATATTTAGAATAGAAAACATGTTCAATATCCAGTACCGGGATTACTTAAATCGTTTGCGCTATTTTGCGGATGAGACCGGTATAAATTGGACTATGACAGTGCAATATCCTTTTTAATCACTTAAATTTAACCAATGATGATTCGATTTACACTTCTTTTAGCCGCTGTGCTTTCGGGATTTGGATTTTTCTCTTGTACAAAAGACCCGGTCATTGAAAACCAGGAAGAATTGATTACGACTGTAGAGGCGGTATTTTCGCCGGAAGGAGCCGGGCAGAATGTAACCTATTCCTTTTTCGACGAGGATGGCAATGGTGGGAAAAGTCCAGTAATTAGTGCTTCGGGTAACCTTATTTCTGGCTTACCCTATAAAGTCACTGTTCGGTTTGGCAATGCGGCTGTAGTTCCTTTCCAAGACATCACAGCTGAAATTCAAACAGAAGCAGAGGATCACCAGGTATTTTATGTTTTTGGGGCGGGCCTGCAAGAAAGCGTGACACAGGAATACCTCGATCGGGATACCAATGGCTTACCGTTAGGGTTATCAGTAAGGATGACTCCTAAGAATGCAGGAGATGGCACCTTGACGATCATGCTCCGGCACCTTCCAGACAAAAAAGCAGCCGGTGTCAGCGCTGGGAATCCTGCCAATGCGGGAGGTGAAACGGATGTGGAAGTGGTCTTTCCCGTCAGAATTCAATGAAAACAGGCAGGGCTCAACAAACTGGAAGGAGCATTCCTTACCTTTGCCAAAAATAAACGAAATGCGAATTGTATTTATGGGTACACCGGAATTTGCGGTTCCCTCATTAGAAATTCTGGTACAAAGTGGATATGATGTAGTGGCTGTGGTCACCAGTACTGACAGTTGGGGTGGTCGTGGCGGGAAAGTATTGCTTGAGTCGGCAGTCAAAAAATGTGCACAACGACTAGGCATCCCCGTGCTGCAACCAACAAATCTGAAATCGGAACGGTTTGTGGAAGAATTAAGAAATATAAAGGCTGATGTACAAATTGTCGTTGCGTTCCGAATGTTGCCTGAGATCGTGTGGAACATGCCTTCCCTGGGCACCTTCAACCTCCATGGGAGCCTGCTTCCGAAATACAGGGGAGCTGCACCGATCAACCACGCCATCATACAGGGGGAATCTATGACCGGCGTGACATCATTCAGGCTGCAACATGCCATCGATACAGGTGATGTCCTGATCCAGCGGCAGATACCTATTCTTGACACAGATATAGCCGGGGATTTGCATGACCGAATGATGCTGGTTGGTGCAGAAGTCATTTTAGAGACAGTACAGATACTGGCGGAGGGCAAAGCTAGGTTCTTGCCCCAGAATGACGAAGAGGCAACAGCCGCGCCAAAATTATTTCATGAAACCTGCAAAATTGACTTTTCTCAAACAACGAAAAAAGTCTACGATTTTATCAGGGGATTGAGTCCCCACCCCGCTGCCTGGTTTCTTCTGGATGGCAAAGAAGTGAAAATCCTTCGCTGCTCGAAAGTCATGAAACTAGATGCTGCTGCCCCGGGTACAATTCGCTCAGACCTTAAAAAATACGTGCATATCAAATCGGCGGACGGCTATATCTCCGTTGACGAGCTAAAACAAGAAGGTAAAAAATCAATGCCTGTTGCCGTATTCCTCAATGGCGTCCATCACTTACCTAATCAAATTGATTCATGAAATCAGTTTTTCACGAACCGACTTGCAGAAAACCCAGGGACTGATAAAGTGTATATTCCTGTTGGTAAGGTGGCAACATTCAGCAAAAATGAGGAATGAGAAACTTTGCCCGACAACACTTCCCTCCCATTCTGGTCCAGGATTTTATACGGCTGTTCTAACTGCCCGGGCTTGTCTTGTAAACGTACTTCAAGGTATTCTCCAGCCGGGTTAGGGAAGAGGACCATGGAGGGAAGTCTGTCGATTTCATTTAATGCAGAAGCACTCTTATCCGTCACGAAAAAATGATCAAAACCCGCTTCAACAATGTGCCCAAGGGCCCCTTGTTGATCGGACGCTTCCACGATCAACTTCATGGTTGATGTTGGTTCAATGAATGATTTCACATTCAGATCACGCACCTTGATCCATTCTTGTGCGGCGCCATAAAACTTGTCTACGATGACTTCATCCTTGCCATTGGCCAGTTTGATGAGAAGGGTGTCATTGATTGGCAAACCATTGCTTGCATTGAAAAACCAGACATCATAATTGAGCTGGGGATTGCTGTATCCGCTAAAATCCATGGAAGGAGAGATGAGCTGCGTTCGACCATTGTCTACATCATCACAACTTGCCCCTCTGATGCCATTCCCTGTCACCATTGCGCACGGCCCGGCATCATCAGAATCAGTACCAGGGTTGGCGATCAGCCCGTTGGTATATTCAGTTTGATTGGGGATACCCTGAAACCATCCCCCGGCTACTGAAGTAGAGTTGACGATCTGCCATCCCAGCATATTTTGAAAATCTTCATCATATCCCTTTTCCAATTCCAACTGCAGTGTCATGCCTGCAGAAATTTCCATGGCCTCTTTGGCGACTACCTTATAGCCCCAGGCTGAAATAAACAAATCATAGGTCGAGGTAAGCACATCCTTGGTTAAGGTACCGGCATTGTCGGTCTCAAAATTGTATGTGTTTGCGCGACTGAGCAAAGACACTTTGGCAGGCAGGCCTTTGCCATTCTTGTCTGATACAGTGATCGTAAGTCCTATTGTACTCTTTTTTTTCATCGAAACACTCAGGTCTGTAATCTGTCCGTGATCAAGGGTGACCGTTTTCTCCTCCATTATGTAATCCGGATGGGTGAATCTCACTTTGAATGTGCCACTAATCGCCTGCCCTGTCTTATACCCACCCGAAGGAATGGAATATTTTCGGTTGACCTGGTCAGACACAATTTCAACCAGAACATTGCTAATGCCGTTGCCATTTTCGTCCGTAACCTTACCTTCGAGGTAACAGGCGCGCTTATAATCAACATTTACAATAAACAAGCCATTATTTATATCACTTCCATAGACCATGGTACTTCCTGTATAGGGAAAGGCTCCCCAGCAACCATAAAATCCTTTGTGACATACATTTGGGTCTTCCCAGGTATCAAAATAGGCTACTTCTACAAGATTGTCAGGCTTATTTGCATCCGTAATTCTGATGCCATCAGTATACCAGCTTGTAATGAGAAAGCCATTGTGATAATGCGTATTGTGCGGAATGACGCCATCATTTTCTCGTTCAAGGGGCCTGAACTTGTCTATTAACCGAATATTGTTGAGATTGCTAATGTCATAAGCGTCAACATATCCACCTGGTTTTTCATCGGTAGTAAATACAAATTTGCCGTCAGCCGAGGGCCAGGCATTGTGGGTAAATGCCCTGGAAGTGATTTGGCTTGCCAGCAATTTAGGGTTAGCTCTGTCTTTCACATCATATATACCCAATCTGCCTGCGTTAATTTCGGAAGCATATAAGGTATCCCCTCTGGTAAATGCATCATGTGAATAAGTAAGGTCTGCGGCGCCAATGTAGACGGGATTTTTTGGATCCTGCTTCAAATCGAAAATCATCACACCTCGCTGGCTTAAATTACAGCCTGCCAGGTACATATATCCTTTTTCATCGATGTATAAATTATGACATCTCTGCAACTCTCTTGTATCGATACCTACAGTCAGTGTCGGTCTGAAAAATGTATGCGAAATAGACGCAGGTGCTCCTGTCATATCGATAATGGCCACCCCATCCTGTCCCTGGTCAGCTGTAACATACAAATGATTATTGTATGATTTGATATCCCGCCAGATAGATTTGGCTCCTGGTGTGGTGTGTCGTAAAACCGGATTCCGAGGGTCTTCCAATGAAAACACAGATGTTTTTGTATTATTTCCGATAATGGCATACCTGATCCCCTCTTTTTCAAAACCCCAGCAGTCTGAGCTTTCTTCATTGAATGGTACATGAGCCAAAAGCTCTGTATTAAAGGATTTCGTTTGTGCGGACAAATTCACCAACATCGCACAAAAAAAGAGACCAATAATCAATTTGAATCTGAACATTTCACAAAATTTTACTCAAATGTACTAAACATAAGAGGGAAAATATGTTTTCTGTACTCCAATGATGAAAAAAACCGTCTTCCTTTAGCGGCAAGGAACTAATTAAAAGCGAAAATTCACGACCAGGTTGACAAGGTGCATATTCACTTTATTAAACACTGCATTGGGTGGCAGCACAGAAGACGCCGTATTTATTTTGTACGTATACAGTGCCTGCACTTCCCAGCCATCAAAAAAATTGGTAAAATGATACCTGATATCCAGTAGCGTTTGGATGTAAGAGGGCATAGAGTACTTATTAAGATGGACCTTTTCTATTTCCGGCAACTTGTAATATCCGGCAGCAAGCAATGCAGAAAATCCATTCTTTGCCTTGTATTGTGATTTCCATAAAAGGCTGAGCGCATCGCCATATCCTTCGTTTCTCTCCCGGGGAAGGAAGGTAAAAAATGGATCCCTGCCCCATTCTCTGGGCATTAGGTAGCGTCCGGCCGACGAAATATAATTACCAGCAAGGGCATGTTCCCAATTTCGAAATTTTGCTGACAATCGCGCACCGACCGTCCAGACGGGTTTCTCGTTTGTATAATATGCCTTTGTTGTTTCTGCGTTGCCACCGGTTCCGGATTTGAATTGCAACACGGATTGCAGTGAAAATGAAACGGGAGCGAGAGAGGGGGCAGAGATATCAACCTGGCCAAGGGAAGTATGCATGACGTTTTGCACCCAGAGATGCCAGACATTGGCAGATACTATGCCATTTCGACGATAATTATAATTCAAAAGGGCTGCCCCTGATGAGGTTACTTGTCCCGGATAGGCTGATTTACGGCCATCAATTCCTACACCTGCGGGATACAGTCCGATGGAAGAATCAAGTGAATACCACTTTCTTGTGCCTCTTGGTGCCATGCCGTTTAGCCAACCTCCCTGAATGAAATGGTGGCTGTGAAACTGGTGTTCAAACCAACCACCCTGTACGGCTGTAGGGCGCATACGCCCATCCTGCAGATTGATGAATGGCGTATTCAACAATTGCCTGCCCAAAGTCAGTTTTGTGCCTCCCCGTTGGTATTTGAGGAACAATTCCTCCAACCTGTTAATCTCGCTTGTATTTGCGGGATCTGTCACATCAAACAAGCCCACCTCATACCTGTTTGTCTGATTTGCCAGGGGGTCTTTTTCTGCTAGGGCTGACGAAGCCAGGTTGAAGATATAAAATCCACTGATTCCAGCCTGAACCCCATGCCAGGATGCAGTTTCAAATCGAATGCCCCCACCGAGGGCATGCGCAAAGTAATCGGTCAACTCCCCTTGATTCAACGTTTTTGAATAAAAATACCGGATGTGTCCATTGATTTTCCCTTTGCGAAACTTGTCGAGCAAGCTCGTTGAATCTGTCAAAGATGGAAGGCCTGATTTCCGCTGCCAGATCAAGGGTTTTTCCTGCAATTCCTGATGCTGCCCCTGGGCGGACTGGTGCAGGAAAGTAAAGAATACAACCATTGGCAGGAATCGCCATGCGTGTTTGGTATAGGCAATAAGGTACATCCCTGAGCGTATCAACCCAGGCATTTGCGCAGTCACCATATCTTTTGAATTAGTAACCTGCCTTAATGTAGGACCATCCTCGTTCTTCCTTGCTGACAATTTCGAGGATGCCCCCTGGTACTGTCCTGCAAGCATCCATCAATTGTTCTCTGGATATATTTTTTTGCTGCATTGTAAATTCACACGCAACAAAATCGACTTTTTTAGCAGCCAGCGTCTCAAGCTGGTCAAGCACTTTTGACTTGTCCTTTTGGATAAAGGTCAATCCGGGACCATGACAAACCACCTCGAGTTTGGTATCGGGGGCGAGTTTTAGAATATTGTTTAGTTGCCTTACCATGGCGTTATGGTCTGCAGTGTCTTTTGACACCAGCTGAAACACGATCCGGTGAGCTTTTGCCTGCTTGGTTTTGGGGCCGCCTTGTCCAAACGCTGCTGTTAGAAAAAAGAGGCTTGAAAATAGAACCAGGATTGCTATCTTTTGCATAACTGACATTTTACAGATTAATAAAATTGGTATGGTACTCCCGTAACCTGGGTTAATAACGTTTCGGGCACATCTGTTGCCCTCGCAAATTTCCGGGGAATTGGAGATACGGGTGAATTGGCCTGCAAATAATCATTTAGTGTCTGGTGCAGTGTGACCGCAAGCACTTCCGTTTCCATGACATTTTTCATTCGGCAGATCATATCGACAGGATCCCCATCACGCTCGCAGGCACAAATCGAATAAATTCGTTCCGGATCGAGGGGCTGGTCTCCTATCTGGATTGCTTCGATGCGTTTGCCTTCATCGCCCATTGCCTTGAAATGCACAGTCATGCCATTGAACTTCGTCACCCATCCTCCAAATCTTTTGGATGCATCAGCGGCAAACACATTGTGTAATTCCTTCTCCAGCCATACCACCAGTTGTTTACCCGTTACTTTTCCTGTTTTTATGTGGCTGTCCACGGGCAGCATGTCATAAATATAGCCATTTGTAATAGGGATATTACCAGATTTATCGGGTGTTGTTCGTGGCGGGCAAAACCGAAATCCATTTGACAATACAATATCGATGTGCCTCATTTTCCATCGAATGGCATCCAGGATTAGCGTATCAATGGTATTTTCGATGACAAAATAGCGGTAAAGAGGTACCGTCGAATAGCCAACAACCGCATCTATTTCGGATAAAAAGGGTTGCTCTACAGAGGCAATTAAATTCTTGACGTCATGATCGTCATCGTATTCAGATGCCGAAATTTCATCCAGAAAATAGGTTTCACTGACCAGTTTCCCCTGTTCAAATGTGAGTTCCAATCTGCCACAAAAACTACCAAATGCTCCTGGCTCTACCACTTTTGCGAACTTACACACGATGGGGGTCCTGACCCTTTCGTGGGTATCACCTCCCATGATGTAATCGATACCCTTTGCTACATCTGCATTGGCAAGATGAATTTGCTGGGATAAGCCCAGGTGAGCCAGTACGATGACCATTTCGCACTGTTCCTGATTACGCAAAACATCGATATAATGTGCGATGTTTTCCTCCGGCTTTGCATAGACGATGCCTTTGCTGTAATTGGGAGATTGTCTTATTGGAACAAGATGATCTGTATACCCGAGGAAGCCGATTTTGATGTCACCAACCTGCCATATATAGTAAGGTGGAAAAATCAATTCACCTCTTTTCCCTTCCCCCAGGTCATGATACATATTAGCACATACCTTTGGGCCATGCAAGCCACCCAGCAATTGCTGCATGGTCTTTTTGCCATAAATTACTTCCCAGTTGCCCGGCATATAAAGATTGTAACCCATCTGATTTAAAATGGGTGCAAGTGCCCTCCCTGTTGTTTTTACTGACAAGGCACTTCCCTGAAACATATCACCTGTATCTGTCAAAAATACATTTTCCTGTTTTTTCCGGATTTTTTTGAAGTAGGTAGCCAACTTCGCATAACCGCCCGTTTTTCTGTATGTTGCCTTGCCCCCGCCCCAGAAGAGTTCATCATGGGCATGAATCTGACAATGCACATCCGTTGTTTGGAGAATGGTCAGTTTTACGTTGGAGTTTTCTTCCCGAAGCGATGGCATAGCCGCACTGGATGCATCAGCTGAGACCGATATGCAAGCACCCGCGGTAGCAAGCCCAACGTTTTGTAAAAATTTCCGTCTGTTATGTTCCATGATGTGGCTGGTTTACATTTTTATTTTTTCATTGACGCCAGCATTGGCATAAACGGACCAAATTTATGCTGGTTTTCGGAAAATGCATCACTGTAAGGACCAAAAGGGTGATCAATTGGTTTTTTAGAAATATCTGGCCAGTCGCCGGGTACCGCCTTATGTGGCCTCGGCATGCTATTCACAAATGCGGCGATGTCCCATGCTTCGTCATCTGTCAGCTGGGGCAGTTCATGGGTTGCCCCAAGTGGCATATTGTACTTGATGTACTTTGCAAAATTACTCATTCTGAACAGCCCCGCTGCATCATTATAGGAATGTGGTCCCCAGAGCGGCGGATATGTATATTCATTTCTTTCGGGTGCCATGATCCCACTGCCGTTGGCCTGATGGCACTGCGCACATTTGGCGATGTAGGCTTCCTTTCCTTTCACCGGATCGGCCTGTCTTTCCAAAAATGCAAGATCCTTCAAACCTGCTCCTCTAGCAGGTTTGCCTTTAGGAACATTTTTGCCCAGAAAAATAAGGTACGCCTTTATTGCCTGCATTTCAGCACTCATCGTATCCAGTGCGATGCCATTTAAGCTTCGTTCAAAGCAGTCATTTACCCTTTTATAGATGCTTTCGACAGACCCGCTTCGGGCCCGAAAACGAGGGTAGGTGGCATACACAGACCCATAGTTATTTCCGAAAATTTTTGTTCCTGCGTCTAAATGGCAATTCTGGCAGTTCATTCCATTTGAGATTTGGGCGACAGACCCGTTGGGGCCCAGGTATGTCGAGGTATGCATGATCAGGTCCCTACCGTATAAGATTTGTTTTTCCAGGCCTGAGCCTTTAATGGTGTTTATATCCGGCGCGAGCCAGAATGCAGGCGCCTGTTGCCCGTTGGGCAGTGGGTTGTTTATTGCCTGTTTTACACCCTCTTTTTGTTGAAAATATTGTCTGAGGAAGGCTGTTTCGACAGGATGCGAGAACCTGTACAAAAATATGCAAACCAATGCCAGTAGAATGACGACCAGAGAAACCAGTACTTCTATGTATGGTACCAGTCCTGGTTCAAATTTGGAGTCGGGTTTGTTTTGATGTTGCATGTGCTAAAAGTACGACAATCCTCTTACTGTCCGGTAAACTTTGCGACATCCTGCCAGGTGCCACCATTGACGACCCCTTTGAAGCCATTGGCTTCCAGAATTGTTTTCGCCTGGCCGCTTCTGTTGCCGCTGCGGCAAAAAACAACAATATTTTCTTTTCCCTTAAATTTGGCAAGTTGCCCCTGAATTTTATCCAGGGGAATATTGACCGCGCCTTTGGGGTGCCCCTGTGCAAATTCGCCAGGGGTGCGTACATCCACGAGAAAAGGATGTTGCGCAATAACCGTAGCCAAATCTTCATGGCTGCCTGTCCCAAACATATTTTTTAGAAAATTGAACATTAGGTGACAAATTTGAAATGATAAATTAATGCGGAAGGTGATCTTTTACAACTCCGTATAAAAATGTTCCCAGTAGGGAAAAGATAAAGACAACCAATAAGGTGACATAGCCATACCCTATATTGACAATCATTGGGCCAGGGCATGCCCCACTCAGTGCCCAGCCCATGCCAAAAATGGATCCTCCCACCAAATAACGGGCTATTGCCTTTTCTTTTGGAAGGAAGAGGATTGGATTGCCACTGATATCCCGCAATCCAAGTTTTTTGATCAGAGCCACACCAATCATGCCTGTTATCACAGCAACTCCGATGATGCCGTACATATGGAAAGCCTGAAAACGAAACATTTCCTGAATGCGATACCACGATATAACTTCAGATTTGGCCATGACCAAACCAAACACGATGCCTGCGAAAAGAAATTTTAATTGTTGCATAATGTACGATTGCGATATTTTAGAATAGAAATGGAAAAATGACATGTGTCATCAGCAAACCACCGGCAAAAAAACCGATTACTGCAAGCAGAGAGGGAAATTGGAAATTTGACAACCCACTTATGGCGTGTCCCGACGTACATCCCCCTGCGTACCGGGATCCAAAACCCACCATCAAGCCACCCAGTGCAAGTAAACTGAATCCTCTTAGGGACAAAACAGCATCCCAGCCAAATAATTCATCCGGTTGTAAAGAGGTGGGTGCAGAAATACCAAGGGCAGACAAATCCTGTATCGTAGTTGCTGAAATTGCCACCGGACTATGGTCATTCATAAATGTCCCGGCAATCCAGCCGCCAATGGCTGCTCCGACCAGGAAAATCAGATTCCAGGCTTGACTTTTCCAGTCAAAATCAAAGAAAGCGACCTTCTTACCTGCACCTGCCATGGAACAGATTGTGCGCATATTAGAGGAAAAACCAAATGTTTTCCCAAAGAACAACAGGAGAAACATAATCCCTGCGATCACCATTCCTGAAAACCACCAGGTCCAGCTTTGAGTCAATACTTCTTGCATAAAATTCTACGAGTTTTTAATGTAATAAGAGTCAATACTCCCTTTATTCAAATCTAAATTCACTCTATATCATTTACCGAAAACCGATTGCCAACTTTCGGTGAAATGCATGACTTTGTTTTTAAAAATGGAACAATCTTTAATAAAACACCAATATAATCATTCCT
>JAUMBK010000113.1:0-3510 GCA_032115795.1 Saprospiraceae bacterium
ATTCAAGGCACGTGCAACCAATCCGTCCAGACTGTCAAATAAAAAACTGCATAGCAATAAGATTGGGCTCCAGTAAAAATCACCAATCATGATGGCAGTAAAACCGCAAACGAGATTGCCCGCGGTAATTAAAGAGGGAATATACTGTTTCAACGTATTCAAGTTTGTGCAAACTTAAAAAAAATCCAGCCAATGACGAAAGAAGAACCTGATTATCGAGGAGATCAATTTAATAGAATAATCCTATTTAACATAATATTAATTATAGGACAAATGAGGACAAAAAAAACGCAGAGTTCATCTGCGTTTTACTACGTAATCCGTGTATGCAAATCAGAAGCCGAAGCCTCCGCCCATGCCACCCATCGCTTGTTGGAATTCAGCCATGGTCATCTTTTTATATCCCTTTGTGTCTAAGACAAACGCATTTTCATCCACTTTGTCTGAAATTTCAACCGCGGTCATGGTCATTGAAAATTGCGGATTAGACACAGTAAATTCCATTGTATAACCTTCAAATTGCAAAGACTGAAATCCTTGTACCAGGTTTGCTTTTGTTTTAATCTGGTCAGTCACATATCCGGTTACTGTCATTCCTTCCATTTCCGGCGATGTCACTGCCATTTTGTAGCAAGAATATCCAAGTATTGTTTTAGTCGCACTTTTATCATACGTGACCTTCGTTTTGGATAATTTTTCCTTTTCTTCTGCATTCTGCAATTCGTCAAGCTTTGACTCTATCCACGTTTTTTGCCCCATCATGCTCATGTCAAATAGCATATTCATGGTGTTGCTGCCATGGTTTACGTGCGTCTTCATTTTTACCATTCCACCCATCATATCCATCGCTGTGACATATTCTGAGCCCTTAAAAAATACTTCTGTTTGTGATCCTTTCATATTTCCGAGCATCATTTCGGTTTGTGGGTCATCAGCACTCACCGAGGTGATTTCCATTTTAATATGACCCGATTCAAGTGTTTTCTGAGATGAAAGCTTGCAACTTACTGATAATAAGGAGGTAAGGATTAATAAATTAAATACGTTTTTCATTCTTGTTTATTTAATGGTGTGATAATAACTCAATTATAATAACAGCTAATAAACAAATTAAGTTTGTCAACCGATGTAAAGAAATGATCGTTTCTTGCAGATACGCTAGGTATGTAGCGCTTTTTTAGTTTGCCAAAATTTGACAAACTCACCTTTTGCATCATATTTTGATGCCTGGGTTGCTATATTGAATTGCCTTTGCTCACGGGGATCATTGCCTACACCTGCAATGTAATTCCAATTTCCATAATTAGAACATGGATCATAATCCAGCAACATCGATTCAAAATACTCCGCACCGAGCAACCAATCTACTCCGAGATCATGTACAAGAAAGCTGGCTACATTTTGCCGACCTCTGTTCGACATAAAGCCTGTTTCAGCAAGTTGTCGCATGCATGCATCGACAAATGGTACACCTGTATTACCTGTTTGCCAACGAGTGAATAATTCCCAATCGCATGTTGTCTCTGGCAATTTTCCTTTGATTCCTTGCAATTGAAAAATACGATTTCCATGTTTTTTGGCAACCAGTCTGAAATAATCTCTCCATAGTAATTCAAAATACAACCAATATGTAGATTCGTTTTTACCGTGTTCTTCTTCATATCGCTGCAATTCATAAAATATTTTTCTCGGTGAAATACAACCCGCTGCCAACCAGGGTGAAAACTTACTGGAGTAATCCCATCCATGCAAGCCATTTCTGGTCTCTTTGTAGTTCGTTACTAATTTTTTATCCCAGAAATAATACGATAACTGGTTTAGAGCGTGGGTTTCTCCCCCTATAAAATGAAGGTTTTCCAAGTGGGAGGAAGCAACGTCTTCTTTGTCAAAGGTGGCAAGTGTTGGCAGCTCTCCCCTATTTGTTATTGATTCAGGAAATGGAATCGTAACCGGCTCGTCCAGGGGTTCTCTGATGGGAGTTGTAGCTTCGATTTCTTTTCTAAATTGTGTAAATACATCAGGTAACTGCGAAACAGGGAAAGGTAGATCAGCTGTATGATATAGCATTTTCCCTCTGACATAATTCAGCTCCTGCCCTATTTGCCAAAGCTTTTTTTCCAACGCATCCTGCACGAATACTTCTTCATGCGTCCGTTCTCTGTTACAAATGACACATTGTGAGTTTATGGATTCTGCCAGGGAAAATAAAATTTCTTCTGGTTTTCCTGTAAAAATGAGCAAATCACTTCCCTTTTCTCGTAGATTCTGACGTAAATCTGCAACTGCTTCAATCAGAAATTTGGTTCGGAACTTTGCCGTTTTCTGAAAGCCCAGTGATGTTTTGCCTGTAAAAATCCGTTCGTCAAAAACATAGACAGGAAGAACAAAGTCAAATTTAGACACAGCCAGTGTCAGCGCTTCATTATCATGAAGACGAAGATCATTCCGAAACCATACGATAGCGGTAGTGGCCATTAAGCAAATTGTTTTTCAGCAAACAACCTGAATTCCGTTATGTTCAAGTGATTCGGGCGGAAATCTTATTTTCTTCCGCTGCGGTCTATGAAATTACTACCCGCCTGTTGACTGGACATGATCAGGATCTCCTGGATATTGACGTGTGCGGGACGAGAGGCGATGTAATAAATCGAATCAGCCACATCCCGTGCATTCAATGGAGTAAAGTCGTTGTATATACTTGCTTTTTCCTTGTCTCCTTCGAAGCGTACGAGGGCAAATTCCGTTTCCTCTACATGTCCGGGAGATACCTGACTTACTTTGACGCCTGTTTTATACAAATCCAGCCTGATTGATTTTGTCAGGGCCTGAACTGCGAATTTGGTGGCAGAATAGACATTTCCATTTGGATATACTTCATGACCTGCAGTCGAGCACACATTGATGATGTGACCTTTTTGTCTGGCGACCATGTCGGGCGAAATCAACCGTGTAACGTAGAGCAATCCTTTCAGATTTGTATCAATCATTGTTTCCCAGTCCTGGAGATGTCCCTCATGAATGGGGTGAAATCCTTTTGCCAGTCCTGCATTGTTGATCAGTATGTCTACAGCCGACCATTCATCGGGCAAGGAGTTTATTGCCTTTTCCACTTCAGAAAAGTTCCGTATATCAAAGCAAAGTAGGTACGTATTGCCAGGATTAATCAATTCAAGATCGCTGCGAATTGCTTCCAGTCTGTCCTGCCTTCGGCCACATAAAATAATTCTGTCATGATTCTGGGCAAAAAGGCGCGCTGTGGCAAGTCCTATACCTGATGTGGCGCCAGTGATGAATACCGTTTTCTGCATAAGTGAAAATGTTTAGTTGCGCAATGCCTTTATTTTCTGGCTAAATTCATTTGAAAATTCCTTAAAACCGGGCGTTGCAGGACCTGAAAATCCAGTGTGAATGGATTGTACGTAATTGTTTTTATCGACGAATAACATTGTCGGATAGGACATGATCGTATCCAGTTGCGGCAATTGCTTCAACGCCTCTTTTTTATCAAAA
>JAUMBK010000114.1:0-23863 GCA_032115795.1 Saprospiraceae bacterium
CTCGGACGTATTACACTTCAGACATTGCTGTGGTAAATATCAGTATTTCAAAGATCGAAAGCAAATCACAACACAAATTAGCATCAATCAAAGCCCGTAATTGCTGTGGTAAATATCAGTATTTCAAAGATCGAAAGCAAATCACAACGAGTTTTTATTAGTGATTTAAATTTTTCTAGCTGTGGTAAATATCAGTATTTCAAAGATCGAAAGCAAATCACAACCGGATCTTCATTGTTGCGCTCATTGCCCCAGCTGTGGTAAATATCAGTATTTCAAAGATCGAAAGCAAATCACAACTAAAAATCAAAAAAGACCTTTGCCAAAACAGCTGTGGTAAATATCAGTATTTCAAAGATCGAAAGCAAATCACAACCAAGAAAGCAGATATTGAAATTCAATAAGAGCTGTGGTAAATATCAGTATTTCAAAGATCGAAAGCAAATCACAACTTGTTCGCATTATCCCAATACATTCCTGTAGCTGTGGTAAATATCAGTATTTCAAAGATCGAAAGCAAATCACAACAAACATTGACGCGTTTCAAGACGGTTTAATGCTGTGGTAAATATCAGTATTTCAAAGATCGAAAGCAAATCACAACATCGCCAAAGTATAGCTTGTTCATTGATGAGCTGTGGTAAATATCAGTATTTCAAAGATCGAAAGCAAATCACAACTCGTTGCGCATCCCATAGTGTTAAGGTTTAGCTGTGGTAAATATCAGTATTTCAAAGATCGAAAGCAAATCACAACACCTCACGGTAAAAAAGACAAACAAAGAGTGCTGTGGTAAATATCAGTAAGTCTCTTTTCTTTTCCTGAAAGTTTACTCTACAGAAGAATAGATTTTTCAATTAAACGTTTTTTTTAGCCGATTTGCAAAGATACGGACTATTTCAGGCTCTGTCAACAGAAATCAACCATTACTGGACGAAAATGAATCCAAAGTAGTTACTTTAGAAGTAACTGGCCCGATTGTCCAAGACAGATTGATATTGTCTGAATCACTATTTCTATTAAATCATGATGAATACGATGTTTCCCAAGCCCTGGAAGGGCGCCATACCCTAGCGTGGCGGTAAAGCCCCGCGCACCTAAATCAGGATTTTTTCGAAGATTGGAGCTGTCGGTTTTGAGTTGCCGGATGTCAGAATAATTTGTAAACTTGACATTTAATAAGTTTTCAGAAAAGATTTCTCAAGGCCTGATAAACCATTTTACAATTTTTTTGAGGAAGGAAAATGGCAGGGGCTCCAGTTTCTTTGCCAACTGCAAAATCTCTTCATATTCCTCTGGCTCCAGCAAATGAAGAAGTTCCTTTTTATTTGCGTTGAAATAATCCCATTGTTCAATTTTGTCTTTTTCATAGCCGAAGGAAGGCTTTCCCGTAAAAAATCTGGGTGACATAGATATAATTCCACAGCCATAGTCGTCGTTTACACAAAGGATATCCAAATCCTGGTGTGCATACCTGAAATCGATGAATGCCTCATACGTCTGTCCGCACCATGCCCCTCTTTTATAAGGTCCGATTAGACGCTCTGCGGTTGGGCAACAGTCATGCACTACGATAAAGCCATTGTGGGAGACACATTCCAGGGCCGTTTCCAAATCCTGCCAGGATTGCTCGTATGTGTGCCACGGATCTACAAACACCAGATCATATTTTTTGTGTTTGTCCCGGATTTTCTGGCGCTGGCTTTCATAGGACTGGATTTCCTCTGCCACATCTGCTCTTCCAACTGGATGAAAGGAGGAAGGAATCTCCGGTGGAAAATAGCACAGGATGTCCTTTACCGGAAAAATACGCTGATCGACTTTATCAAAGCAAAAGCCGGTACTTTCAGAACTGATTTCTAAGAAAGAAGATAGCTTAAAATCCCCTCCCAGCCGGTTTACGATGTCGTATTTATATAGACTCAACATAAAGTTCTTTAATTTTTCAAGAAGTTTGGTAAAAATAAACCATTATACAATAAAAATGCATAATACAGTCAGATTTTAACATTTTCTATGCTTACCCCAAATTTTATTCCGCAAATAATAATATAAAATACAACATCGCTCTTGTCCATGCTCTCCCTACACTGGTAAATTAGCATCGAATCACCAGACATTACTTCTTTTCAGGAAATATCCTTAAATCTTTCAATAATTCCTTCAGGCTGATTCCCTTTTGTTTCTTTACATCGTACAGCAGATCAAACAAAGCAACGTCCACTGGTGCTACAAACGAAGCTTCTCTCTCGTAAATGGGATCCAGTATATTCATCCATTCCTTCCTTTTGATGGCCGCATTGACCAGCTGGATCCTACCATCAGGCAATGGTTCGGATGCAATGGTGCCAATAAACTCGATGTCCAGGTTCTTCCCATACATCATCGTTCCCTGTTTAAAACGCATGGTATTGGTCATATCTACATGATGATTGAATGAAAAAAAGGCCTACAGCGGCTGCCTTCCTCTTTACACTGAAATATAAAAGAGTGTTGATCTGGGTGTTGAATTTAAGAACGGATTTCACCGTCCTTCACTTCTTCATAGTTGCATGTGGATTTTCGCCCTTTCAGGTCCATTTGTGCGCCGGGCAGTTACTTCCGAAGTAACTGGCTTTCAAAAACTGACGTAAGCGCACATCCGCAACGCCCTCAATGACTGTCGTGCTGATAACAGCGGCCACTGGCGTTGGTGGTCATTCTCTTGCAGCGGTTGCCGGCCCTGGTCGTACCACTACACTGCAACCGCTGGCCAGTCTGAGCAGGCTGTACTGGCGCTCCTATTTGACTCACCAGGGAACTGCCGGCATTGATTTTTTTTTCATGCAAATAACAATACCCAGAGGCGTTGTTGGTCCTGTTTCGACACCGGCTGCCAGACTTTGTCATTCCACTGCATTGCACAGACGCCTTGTTATGGTGCACCGTATGGGAGGGGCTGCTTTCCCCTTGAAACGAAGAAGCAAATCGATCCACATGGTCGGTGAAAGGCATAAGAAAAGGAAGGATGAGTAACCAAATTTTCATCATGGCAGCGATAGATTTTGTGGGAAAGATAAGGCAATTTTTCAATAAGAGACGGGCTTTTCAGGAATATTTTCAGGCCTGGCAAGGCATCAACATCTACCTGATCAAATGCCTTCATTTGGAATCAGCATTGGCATGTTGCAGTGGCAGAAAAAGCATGCGATCAGAAATCTTGGTTTTTTAAATACAAAACAGGATGGCACTTCGTACCTAGGCAGCCCGGCGCAGGGATAAAAAAGCACGTCTCCCCGTTACGGGAAAAAGGCTGGGGCCTTGATTTTCAATAAATAATCGTTAAAATGCGTCATACAGCGGCAGAATTATTACTTTTGTCGCACTTTTGTCGAATTGTATTCAAGGATGAGCTCAGCCAAAAACCAGATAAATACAGAAAAACTGCCCCGCCACGTTGCGATCATCATGGATGGCAATGGTAGATGGGCAAAGACAAAAGGAAAGCCGAGGGTCTTTGGACATAAAAATGGGGTGGCTGCCGTGAGAGAAGTGACAGAGGCAGCCGCAGAAATAGGGATTGAATACATCACTCTCTATGCCTTCTCCACCGAAAACTGGTCACGGCCATCGATCGAAGTCAACGCACTTATGTCATTGCTGGTCGATACCATACAGAGCGAGATGGATACACTGGATAAAAACAATATCCGGTTGCAGGCGATCGGCGATTTATCCCGGTTGCCCGACTCTACAAAAAAAGCCCTTCTGGCAGGCATAGAAAAAACAAGATTCAACACCAGAATGACGCTTGTACTGGCACTCAACTATTCTTCGCGATGGGAGATTGTCGAAGCCACGCGAAGAATCGCAACCGACGTGAGCGAGGGAAGGCTGCAACTGGATGCCATTGATCCGGCCTTGTTTTCACAATACCTGGCCACCTCCTCCATTCCTGACCCGGAATTGCTGATACGCACAAGCGGCGAACACCGCATCAGCAATTACCTCTTGTGGCAGGCCGCGTATGCCGAACTCTATTTCACTGATGTCTTGTGGCCCGATTTCCGAAAAGATGATTTTTATCAGGCAATCATTGACTTTCAGGGCAGGGAACGCCGTTTTGGTAAAACCAGTGAACAGCTTGTCGTTCCCAGATAACATGCATCTATAAAAATTCCGCGTTTAATTTATCCACGTTTATGACAGACCATCCACGACAGAGTATTCGATCCTTGCACAATTCTGGTGCGTTTGCAGTTTGCGGAAGCTGGTTCTGGCTCCTACTGTGTCTGTGCATCTGGGGAACTGCGACGCCTCTTTTTGCGCAGCAAACACCGCCGTTGGTTGACTATAAGGATAAAAAGACGTATGAAATCGGGGGCATCACCATTTCCGGTGCAGAAACAAGAGACAAAAATGCCATTAAGTCGATCGCAGGTTTGAAAGAAGGTGCAAAGATCCAGATACCGGGCCCCTTGGTTCCGGCAGCTGTCAAGTCACTGATGAAATTACGATTGTTTGACGATGTGCAAATCATACAGGAGAGGGTCGAGAATGACGTGGTATTCCTGAAAATCGTTTTGATAGAGCGCCCTATCCTCTCCAGATGGTCATACAAAGGGATAAAAACATCCCAGCACGAAGACCTCAATGAGTTTGTAAAAAACATTCTTACCAAAGGGGGCATCGTCACCGATGACCAAAAAGAACTGGCAAAAGCAAAGATCAGGGAATTTTACATAGGCAAAGGCAAGCTGGACGTGCGGGTCACCGTAAAAGAAATCCCGGAAGAAACAAAGGCCAACAGCATCCGCATCGAGTTTACGATTGACCAGCTGGACAGGGTGAAAGTGGCTGAAATCGAATTTGAAGGCAATCAGAGCTTTTCTGACAGAAAGCTGCGAAAACAGTTCAAGAAAGTCAAGCGTAAGGGTACGCTCTTTAAAAAGTCGAAATTCATTGACAAGGAATACAAGGAAGACACCAAATCGCTCCTTACCTTCTACCAGAATGAAGGGTTTAAAAACATTATGATCGTGAGCGACACCCTGTTTCGGAATGCCGAAGGGCAAATAGTCATTCAAGTGAAAATAGACGAAGGGAAAAGGCATTTTTTCCGAAATATACGCTGGAAAGGAAATTCGATCTACACTGATGACCAGCTCTACAGCGTGCTGGGCATTTCAAAAGGCGATGTGTACAACCCTGAATTGTTGCAAAACAGACTCAAATTCAGCCAGGATGGGCGCGACATTTCTTCCCTGTACCTCGATGACGGATACCTCGCTTTTGACGTAGATCCGGTGGAAGTAGCCATAGAAAACGACTCTGTAGATATAGAAATGAGGATGTTTGAAGGCCCCCAGTTTACGGTTGACAATGTGATTATCAAGGGCAATGACAGAACAAACGAACACATTGTGAGAAGGGAAATCCGGACCAGACCGGGACAAAAATTCAGCCGATCCAACATCATCCGGTCACAGCGTGAAATCATCAATCTCGGGTATTTCAATCCTGAAAATCTGGGCATCAATACACCGGTCAACCAGGCTCGCGGCACGGTCGACATCGAGTATACACTGGAAGAAAAACCTTCGGACCAGCTGGAATTATCTGCAGGATACGGAGGTTTCAGCGGCCTGATTGGTACGCTGGGTGTGGTCTTCAACAACTTTTCTCTTGCCAATGTCAGGGACAGGTCTACCTGGAGTCCGCTGCCACAGGGTGACGGTCAAAAGTTGTCGGTGCGCCTGCAATCCAACAGCCGTTTTTTCAAGTCCTATAATTTTTCATTTACTGAACCCTGGCTGGGCGGCAAAAAACCGCGTTCATTTACCATCGGTGCTGTGCAAACGGCGTTTGACTACTCCCTTTCCGGGGCAGGTAAGCTTAAAATCACACGGGGCTACATTGGCCTTGGCTCACAGTTAAAATGGCCTGACGACTTTTTCTCGTCAAATACGACCATCAACATTGAGCAAATCGAGTTGGACAACTTCCGTTCCGGTGGTTTTGCAATCACCAAAGGGTCATTTAACAACTTCAGCATCCGCCAGACATTTGTGCGCAGCAGTATCAGCGACCCCTTGTATCCTCGACGGGGATCAAAAGTATCGCTTTCGATTCAGGTGACGCCCCCGTATTCCCTTTTCAGGAAAGACAATACCTTCACACCGACCGATGCACAGCGTGAGGAAATTATAATAGAACTGAAATTTGAATATGGCCCTGCAAGGCCAGTGACGGAAGCAGATGTGGAAGCAAAAATCAATGAATTGAAAGAAGCCAGCAAATTCAGGTGGCTGGAATACCACAAATGGAAGATTGCTTCCGAGTGGTACTACAATGTAGTTGACAAACTTGTTGTGGCCACCACTGCGAAAGTAGGTATACTGAGCATTTATAATAATGATATCGGCATCCCTCCTTTTGAACGGTTCCAACTTGGAGGAGATGGCATCAACAACCAAAACGCAGGTTTGCAGGGCAAGGAAATCATTTCTCAACGGGGGTATGACATCAAGGACATCGCAGGAAACGGTGAACTTACCAGCAGTGGTGGTTATGTGGGTGCTCCGATATACAACAAGTTTACTGTAGAATTGCGCTACCCCCTCTCGCTAAATCCGAATTCGACGATTTATGCAACCACCTGGATTCAGGGAGGAAATGCCTACAAATCCTTCAAGGAATTTAATCCCTTTGATTTAAAGCGTTCGTTTGGTGTAGGGGCAAGAGTGTTTCTTCCAATGTTTGGATTGCTTGGCTTTGACTATGGCTGGGGCTTTGACAAAGTGGTTACTGACGGCAATTATGGCCGATTTAATATCGTTTTAGGTTTTGAACCAGAATAAACTGTGTAGTATTTATCTATTTTCATAAACATAATCAGACATCACCATGAGACACAGACTCTTCGTATTTGCACTCACTCTTGCCTGTATTTCAAGTAGCTATGCTCAAAAATTTGGATACATCAACTCGCAGGCGCTGCTGTCAGAAATGCCTGAAATCAAAGTAGCTGATATTCAGGTAAATGCTTACCAGAACGAACTGGTCAGCAAGGTAGAACAAATGGCAGTCTTGTTTGAATCTGACTACAAGGCGTATATGAATGAAGCAAATTCAGGCACTTTATCCAAACTGCAGCAACAGAAAAAGGAGGAGGCACTGATCGCCAAACAGGATGAGTTGAAGAAAGCCGAAGCTGAGATCCAGCAGAAAGTGGTTGCAAAAAGAGATGAATTGTACAAACCCATTCTCGAAAAAGTGAAGATGGAGATTGAAAAAATGGGCCAGGAGGGGAAATACACCCTTATTTTTGATCAGGTAGACAATTTTCTATTGCATGCCGCTGACAGTGAGAACTTGCTTCCTGCGCTGAAAAGCAGGTTGGGGATTAACTAAATTCTACCCTACGGCGGCGTAAGCCCTACACGGGGCGAATGTCGATGCGCTGGTGGACATCCCTGATTTTCATGTAGGGAGGAATTACCTCACTTACTGTATGCATCACAGTGTTGATGAGTCTGAGTTTTGTAGAAAACTTGTGATGAGCAAGGCTCACCTCTCTGGCTGGCGTCGGCTCATAAAATGGAGTGACCCTGGATTTTCTCTCCGGAGTTAGTCCCCAGGTGGCCAGTTCGGGAATGATGGTCATGCCGCCGCTGGACTCAGTGATGTTTATCAGCGATTCGATGCTGCCTGCGTTGTACCTTATTTGTGATTTTTCCAGATTGCGGAGTTCGCAGATTTTTAACATCTGGTTTCGCATGCAATGGCCTTCCTCCAGCAACCACAAATGCCGAAAATCAATTTCCTCAGGGAGTATGTATTGCTTTTCAATCTTGTCGTGGGAAAACAGCAGAAACTCTTCATAAAAAAGCGGATAGTACACAATGGATTTTTCATCCAGAGGTGTCGCCAGGATGGCTGCATCCGTTTCAGAGGATTTCAGTTTTTGTAAAATGCTCCTGGTCGTATCTTCCTCAACAACCAGTTCAATCTCCGGAAAGCTTTCCGCATACTTGTTGATAAACAAAGGAATGATATAGGGCGCCAGGGTTGGAATCACGCTTATTTTCAGTTGCCCTTCCAGTGTGTCATCATGCAAATCCGACGCCAGTTTTTCCATCACATGGAATTCTTCCAATATCCGCATCGCCTGGGTAGCGATGACCTCCCCTTTTTCCGTCAATGAAATGGGATTGCTTTTCCTGTCTATCAGGATCAGGTCCATATCTTCCTCCAACTTTTTGATGGCCATACTCAATGCAGGCTGGGAAACATTGCATTGCTCAGCAGCCAGGCTGTAATTTTTTGCCGCTGCCAAAGCCAGAAAATATTTCAACTGCGCAATTTGAACATTCATAAGCAACTCTTATAACGGGATAAAAATAAAAATAATTACTTATAATTTATCCTGTCTATCTTTGAATTGGAAAAAACAAAAAAGTTAATATCGAAATGTTTGAAAAGCTCCTTTTAAAAGAAAAAGGGGCTTTTTTATTTTACCAAGGTCTTGTCCCGATAAAAAGCTGAAATCCTACGAAAATCCCGCTCCTTACCTGTAGCAAATCGCGCGCCTTCATTGTACAATTTGGAAAATGTCTGTATTTTGCAGTATTATGAGTCGTATTCCCTTTGTCATCGGTGTTTTCTTTATTGCCTTTGCCTTGCCGGCACAAAGTATCCATACTGAATTTGGAAAGAACAGGGTGCAGTACCACGATGATTTTAAAAACTGGTGGCAATACGAAACCGACAATTTTATCACTTACTGGTATGGGAAGGCACGTTTGGTAGCACAACCCACCATTCTTGTGGCAGAAAGCGACCACGATGAAATCCAGCGCATTCTGGAACACAGAATGAATGATAAAATTGAAATTATCGTCTACACTGATATTTCTGACTTGAAGCAGAGCAACATTGGGACGGAGGAATCATTTACCAGCAAAGCAGGAGAAACAAGGATTGTAGGAAATAAAATGTTTGTCTATTTTGACGGCAACCATTTACATCTGCGAACACAAATAAGAAAAGGGATCGCCTCGGTCTTTCTCAACAACATGTTGTTTGGCTCAAACATACAGGAGATCATCCAGAACGCGCTATTGCTCAACATCCCGGCATGGTACAAGGAGGGAGTGATTGCCTATGCTGCCTCTGACTGGAATATGGATACGGAGGATTCCCTGCGTGATCTTTGGTACGCAGACAAACGAAACCAGCAATTTGACAGGCTGGCAGAATCGCATCCTGAAATTGCCGGACTTTCCTTTTGGTTTTTTGTAAGCAAGCAGTATGGAAAGTCGGCTATTTCAAATCTGTTATACCTGACAAAAATCAGCAGGACGATGGAAAATGGGTTTGAATACGTCCTGAACACAAATTTTACCACCTTAAAAAAAGATTGGAAAGAACATTACACGCAATTATTTGATGCTACCAAAAATCCCGGTCTGCCACTGAATACCAGGAAAGCGCTGCGCCTCACCGGGAAAGGGACCATTCCTATTACGCAGGCGAGATTAAGCCCCGATGGACGTCAACTGGCCTGGGTTTCCAACAACCAGGGTCGCGTCAGGGTGTATCTTCGCGATATTCAAAGAAAAAAAGACCGGAAAATTCTCCAGTATTCATACAAAAATGTCTTCCAGGAGACGGACTGCAATTACCCCTTGCTGGCCTGGCATCCGGGTGGGAATGAGCTGACGATCGTTTACGAAGACCGCGATGTGATTACCCTGATGAAATACCTGCCTGAGACAGCGACAAAGGCAACGCAGCTAATCCCCACTGATTTCCAGCGCATCTACAGCGCCAGTTACATCAATGACCTCGATTACGTCTTCTCAGCAACCACTGATGGGTACTCAGACCTGTACCGTTACCAGTCCAAGAACCGGAACTTTCAACGGCTCACGCATGATTTTTTTGATGACCTCGACGCTGTCTACGCTCAGATCGGGAACAGAAAAGGCATCCTTTTCAGTTCAAACAGAACAACAGATTCCATTTTGACACTCCGTTTTGATACATTATTGCCAGTGCAACCATTTGACATTTGTTTTTTGCCGGAGGGAGCCCAAAAGGTGGTTCGACTTACCAGGACATTGCAGGACAACGAGAGGCAGCCTGTTTTCATTGGCCCTTCGTCTGTGGCGTATATTTCTGATGCAACCGGAAGAAACAATACGTACCAGATAGAGTACATTGCACCGGAAAAAGGGAAAGAGGCAACAGTCCTGGAAAATGGCTTTACCTCCCCTAAAGCGCTCTCCAACCATCAAAAAAAGCTGCTGCACCACGAAGCTGTTCGAGGCAAGGAATTGTTATTGTCCGTCATTATCAATGAAGGCAATCACCTGGTTTTTCTTCAGGATTCTGCTTTGCAACAAAGCTATACGCCCTCGTATTCCGGCCAGAACAAACCAACATTTATTACGCCCATACTCCGGGCTGATAGTATTGACCAACCGAAATCAAAAACGGCGCAACCTGCAGACACAGACACGCAACAGTTTCAATTTCAGTCGCGTTTTCCAGACCCAATCATTGTAGAACCCATCCAGTTGAAACAAGTACAGGCACCCGTAAAACCAACAATACCTTCTTCCAATAAACCCTTGATTACCATAAAACCCAAAGAGCCTTATGACAACACGAGGGCCATTGCCGCCAACAAAAAGTTTGCCTTGTACCAGATTACCACAAAAATGGACAATGACCTTTTGTTTGAAGGTCTCGAAAGTTACACTGGCGACAGGCAACAGTTGCTGTCTATGCCCCTGGGATTGCTGCTCAAAGCAAATGTAAAGGATGTATTTGAAGACTATGAAGTGGAAGGAGGCGTCAGAATTCCGGCTGCACTCAATGGGGCGGAATATTTCCTTGTGTTCAATGATAATAAATACAGAATCGACAGAAAATTCGCATTATACAGGCGATCAACAGAATATAATGGGCAAAAAGATCCCAGCCAAAACTTTCCCCTGAGATCAAAAAAAACAACGATGCTGGGGCTGTATCAATGGAAATATCCGTTTGATATATACAGAAGCGTTCGGGCGACTGCCAGTCTTCGGTTTGATCGGTTTTACCAGTTAAGTACGGATATTACCTCTTTTGTATCTCCGGTCATTCATGAAAAGCGAGCTGGATTAAAGGTAGAATATGTGTTTGACAACACACACGATGAGTCTCTGAACATCAAACATGGCACCAGATACAAAGCATTTATTGAAGCAATCAATGCCTTTGACCTGCAAGTAATTGATGGCTTCGCTTTTGACGGATCAAAAGGATTTACAGGCATCATTGGTTTTGATGCGCGCCATTACATTCCGGTCCTAAAGCGTTCTGTGATTGCGTTACGAGCTGCCGGAGCCTCCTCCTTTGGATCCGAAAAAATGTTGTACTATATCGGCGGAATTGAAAACTGGTTTTTTCCATCCTTCAATGACCAGATTCCTGTTCCTCAAAATAGCGATTTTGCATACAAAGCCAATGCATTTCAATTGCGAGGCTTTAACAACAACATACGGAACGGATCAAGTTATTTTTTGGTGAATACGGAATTGCGTATTCCGTTTATGCAGTATCTGCTGGGAAAAAACAGGGGGAATGCCTTTATCCGTAATATGCAGGTCACCGGATTTTTTGATGCAGGTATTGCATTTCATGGAAGCGGACCGTTTAGCAGTGCAAACCCCCTCAACAGTATCACGCTGACAAGTCCACCATTGCTGGTATTGGATATTAACTATTTCAGGGATCCCCTGGTGATGGGATACGGCCTTGGATTCCGAACCCAGTTGCTTGGGTATTTTATCAAAGCGGATTACGCCTGGGGCATTGAAACGAGGAAAGTTCAGGCGCCAAGAATTTACCTGAGTTTTGGTCTCGATTTTTAGGATTCTTTTCCGGCGGGAAATGCCCCATCCTGATTTTGATGACCTAAAATTTGATTACCGGAACCTTCGCCACCAACCGGGGATTACCAAACATCCCGCCAATAGATAGGAATAGTAGCCAAGGAGTCGCCAAACCAGGGCAATCACCGCTGCCACGCCTGCGGGAACATAATCACTGAAAAAACCGCCAAATAAAAATTCAGCAACTCCCGCAGCCCCAGGTGTCGGGGTTGCCGCCGTAATCACATGCATCGCCTCACCTCTGGCCAGGATAATTAAAAAATCGACGGGATTGGGATGAAAGGTACTCACCAGCGCTAAAAATAAAAAGGGGATGGCAAAAAACCGGCACAACCAGGCTCCCAGTGTTGTGCCAAATACGGTGAGATGCCACAACGTCGACCTTTTTTTCATCAATGCCGCTGTTATTTCAATTTCGGCGGCAGCATTCACGAACACATTCCTCCACCTGTGTAACCAGGGAATCGAAGCAAGTCTACTCAGCAGTGACGCGATTGTGCCCGGCCAGATAAACAAAGCCGAAAAAAACAAGATGCCATATGCATAAATAAATGCCACCATGGTTAAAAAAGTAATGCCATAGCCATCAATGTCTTGCAAATGTACCATGCCTGGCCTGATCATCACAGGTCCGATGATCCAATACAACAATGGGAGCGACACCATAAAAAGCAGTGTATCCGATATCATGTTGTACAAAACGGTGGCTATGGTCCTGCCACTGCTCAAACCTTCCTTGGTCAGCAGGTAAAGTGCGACACCTGCCCCTCCGACACTGGTCGGCGATACCGCGGTGGCAAATTCCCACAAAACAATCAACCGAATTGAGGATCGCCACGAAAAAAACCTGTCTGTGACCAACCGTAGGCGCAAGGCAAAAAACATGTGCCGTAAAAAATACATCAATCCTGCCATTCCAATCCACCCAAGGGTATGGATGCCTGGCTGCATGGCCCGCAATAAGGAAAAATCGAGGTCCTTGTACATCATCCACCCCACCACACTCAGGCCAAGGAGGGAAGGCAATATAACTTTTGTCAAACGAAGTTCATTCCTGGCTTCCTTTTCGTGGCCTTTTTCAAGGTCGGCCACATGCTTGTCTGTTGTTTTAGCATGGTTACTCAACTCTGCCGGGTATTTGTATTTTGGGAGGAAGAACCCACCACCGGATTGCCATACTTTGAAGAATAGTATACCAGAATGGCCGCATTCAGGAAGAAAAATGGCCCCACTTTATCGGTTTCAATCAGGTCATTGATCAGACACATGGCAAAGATGATAATCAGACTCAATGTTGTCGCCATGATGAGCAATTTGTCCCTGCTTTGCGTACATTGGTGATACAGGCGTTCTCCCTCGACCAGGAGATACAGGCAGATTGCCAGGAATATCAAAAAACCAATCAATCCCTGTTCTACCCAGGTCATCAAAAAATAATTGTGTATGCCTGATTTTTCGGGATTCGCACTTACATATGTCTGAAAACTGGAGATGGAATATGATTTATAGTTAGAATAAAAGGTGCCCGGACCAAAGCCAAGCCAAAACTGGTTGCGTATCATCTCAATGCCGGCCATCCACCTGTACACCCGTTCCATCGAGGAGATGTCTTCGAGCTTGTATGTGGCTTCCAGTAAATTGTCAAATTCCGTGTGGGTGATTGTCCGTTCGAATTCAGGCGTAAAATCCATAAACCGATTGTTGAAAGACAAGAGAACTACCAGTACCGTAGCAGCAAATACCGAGATAGCCAGGGCATGTTTGACCCATTTTTTGGTAATAATGTATCCGGCTACGAGGGCAATGAGCATGGAAAGAATTGCAGCACGGGTAAAACTGAAATAGATTCCAACGATAAATGTGCCCAATACGATGCCCATCCAAAAGTTGGTCTTCGCCTCCAGGCGGTTGATTCTGTAAAATGCCCAGACAAAAGGCAGACAGACGACCGAGATTGCCGCATAATTGACGTGATTTCTGAAGAATGGGCGCACTACCTCATAGGAGGCAGCAAAGGTAAAGCCTTCAAATGCATGACGAATCAACACGATGGTGATGGAAACATACAAAAACACATAGAGTACCCTATATGCCTTTTCAAAATCACTCGCGTCCCGGGCAATAAATAGTGGCAAAACAAAAAAAGGAATGATATACCAGATTTTCGCGGCTAAAAACTTAAAAGAGATCATCGGATAGGTAGAGTGAATTGCGGCCACACCAATCCAAAAGACATGTAAAAAAAGAAGCAAAGTAATCGGATTTTTCCAATACACCAGAGGCAAAGCAAATTTCCTTTGCAGCCCAGCCGCCAGTCCGATGCCCGTAAGGACAATCATGATGGGTTCGGAAGGTATATCTGTACCGAGACCCGCCCCTTCAAAATAATATTCAATAGAAAAAGGAAGAACAGCAAACAGAAAGTAAAACAATCGTCGGAAATCATGAAAAATGATTCCAAAAACCAGCAGCGAAAACGGAAATACAAAGAGCAGGTATTGCTCAAAAAAGACTGACAAAACCGCAGTGGCGGCCACAATAAGCCCAAAAAACCGAAACAGTCTTACCTGTTGACGGTCAGCCATTTCAGCAAATCCACTCATCTAACTGCCTTTCTGTAAAGGAGCACGGAAATTTTCAACCACAAATATGGCCAGAAAACAAAGTACCGCACCGCACAAAGTGCTAAGCAAAACGATCAATGAGCGTTTGGGGCGGATTTTCTGTACAGGGACTTCGGCTGCTTCCACCAGGTGCAACGCCGTAAAAGGAACAGAAAAGGTGGCATTCAATTGTTTCAGACGTTCTTTATCCAAACTCATCTGGTCCTGCAGACGCGACAATTCCTGTTCCATCTGCTTGAGCTCAGCCAAGATTGGGGCATACCTGTCCAACTCTGCCAGCGCTTTCATTTTTTTGCTTGTCGACCCCATTTCACGTGCCATGTATTTGATGACAGAGTCGCGGTAGGCCGGATATTTCTTGTAAAACAGGATCTTTCCTTTTGAGTCCTCCAACTCTGATTCTGCCTCGGTGAGGATTTTTGTGTATAGATTTGATTGCCCCCAGGAATCAAATACGCCGGCACTCTCCTTCATTTTTTTTAACCTGACAGCGAGAGAGTCGCCCTGTTCTTGCTTGACAACCAGATTTATATTGTAATTATCAATCAATTTTTTCTGGCTGTCCTTGACGATTTTCTGGGCCAGTTGCTCAATTTTTACCCTTGCGGCATTGGCAATTCCTGCCGCGACAATGGGATCGGTATCCTCGGCAATCAGCTGCAAGGCGCCGTATTTTGTCTTGATGGTTTGAAAATTCTCAAGCAACTCTTCCCTGACTTTAAACTTGGCTTTGGGGTCATCGCTGTCAATATCATAATGCGTATACAAATCAAACGAATCAATCAGATGAAACAGGACCTCGTGCGATGTCGCAATGGTAAACAGCCTGTCCAAATCTTTATCGTCTCCATAAATCCGGACCTCCTTCTCTTCAGATCCGATTGGAATGGGCTTTGCCAGATCGGGGCTGGCAGCATAAAATACCGTTTCCGAACGATAGTAATTGGGCATCAGCAGGCTGGCACCGATGCTCAACAATAAGATGCCGAGAATGGCCCGAATCAATTCCTTTCGCCACTTGTGGAGCTGCTGAAAAAATTCGCTAAGGCTGTATTGGTCATTCATATTGAATCTGATTTGGTTGTACCACTACCCGTTTTTCGACTGAAACAACATCCGGGTTTCTTTCCAATCGATGAGGCGGAACAGGAAGGACAAAAGTACATAAATTATTACACACACCAGCCAATGAGCCCACCAGGGCCCGGCAACAATCCCTGGAAGCAGGTAGAAAACTAAGGCGGAAGCAGCAATCAATGCACCTCCTTTCAGCCAAAGCCACTTGTCTGCCTGGATTGAAAAGTGACTGAAAACCAGGTACACCTGCCCTGCCAATACCAATGCTTGTGTTCCGAAGGTGGCAATTGCGGCCCCTGTGGCACCGTACTTAGGGATAAAAAACAAATGCAACAGCAGGTTTGCGCCAAAGCCAGCCGCAAAAATATAATTTACCCTGCGAACTTGCCCGGATGCAACGAGCAGCGTGCCAAATATATACGCCGTTGCTGCACAGAAGTAGGCCACGATCAGCCAGCAAAGGGTAGTCGTCATCTCCTGTTCATATGAGTTGTAGACTAACTGAAGGATTGCGTCACCATAGAAGAAAACAGTCAATACAGCCGCACCGGCTAAAACCAACGTAAATGACAGGCCCGTGTCTAGCAGCTCCTCCAGGATCCGCTTTTGCTGCAGGTTGGCTGCGTACATGGGCAACAGGACGGAAGCAAACAAATACCCGGTCATGGACGCAGCATCATAGATTCTGAATGCTGCTGCATATACCCCGGCAGCATGATGGTTGTCCTCCAGTAAAAAGCCCAGCAAAATGCCATCCATTTTATTGTATGCTGTCATGAAGGCGAGTATCAAAAGAAATGGGGCGCTGTTTTTTAAAACGGATGCTGTCCCATGGAGTGAAAATTGAGGGTAAATGATACCCGTTTTCTTTATCAAAATCACCAGAGCAACGCCGCAAACCAGCAGATATGAAATCAGTTGCCCATAGACGAGGTGGGCCACTGTAAAGGTCTGTTTCAGTGGATTTATATACAAAACTAAACCAAGCAAGCACAACATGATGATCTTATCCAGACCACTCAGCCAGCTATCTGTGCGGTAATGGCCCAATCCCGCGATACTTGATCTGAGTACCATAAACGCTGAACTGAGAACCAAATTGACTGACAGCATGCTGAACAGCCAGTAATCTGTATAACCTGCCACCCAGACCACCAGCCAGGTGAGCAGGACGAAGCCAAGGGCCAATACTCCTTTGGCGCCAGCCAACGCAGCCAAGTGGCTTTTGACTATATCCCTGTTTCGAGGGATAAACTGGGCATTCCAGTTCTGGATTCCTGGATCATTGACAATCGATAGTAAAAAGACTACGTTGAAGCAATGAAAATACCAGCCGTACCCTTCCACGCCAAGACGGTTCTGAATTTCCGCTTCCACACCAAAAATATAGAGGGGTTTGACCAATAAATTGATCAGGAAAAGAAGGACGATGTTGATGGTAAACTCTCTTTTCATCGAGGCGCAAATGTAGTAAAAATACCGCGGAAAGGGAATTCCTTCGCATTACTTTGTACACTCCTGCCTACCCAACAAAGTGCCTGGCATGTTTTGTAGTGTGAGGGAATACATGTACATTTGCGGCCTGTGTAACAAGAAATTTTCTTATTTTTTAACGGATAATCAACAAAATTATGGGACAAAGTTTAATTTATTTGATACCTGTTTTTGGTGTTTTTGCACTTTTATTTACTTATTGGAAGAGTGCGTGGGTGGCCAGACAGGAAGTGGGTACGGATAAAATGGCAAAGATTGCCGCCAGTATTGCAGAGGGAGCAATGGCTTTTCTCAGGGCAGAATACAAAGTCCTGGCGATTTTTGTCATTGTGGTTGCGGCATTGATGGGACTTAGTGGCAACACAGAAGGTTCGTCACCGCTGGTGGCAGTTTCTTTCGTTATGGGTGCGTTTTGTTCTGCACTCGCCGGCTTCATAGGCATGCGTGTAGCGACAAAAGCAAACGTGCGTACCACCAATGCGGCTCGGTCAAGCCTGGGTAAAGCGTTGGAAGTTGCCTTTGCTGGCGGCTCGGTCATGGGTATGGGTGTGGTTGGTCTTGGATTGCTTGGACTGGGTTCGCTTTTTGCGCTGTATACCAATATGGACTGGGGGATAAACAAAGTGATCACTGTATTAACTGGTTTTTCCTTTGGTGCTTCATCTATCGCTTTGTTTGCCCGTGTGGGTGGAGGTATCTATACTAAAGCAGCCGATGTAGGGGCTGACCTTGTTGGGAAAGTAGAAGCAGGTATCCCAGAAGACCATCCGCTGAACCCGGCAACTATTGCCGATAATGTAGGGGACAACGTAGGGGACGTAGCTGGCATGGGTGCCGACTTGTTTGAATCCTATGTAGGTGCAATTGTGGGTACTATGGTATTGGGTGCCGTTTTTGTCGGAACTGCCGTTGGCTTTGAAACCGGCAATGACTTTAGCGGTTTAAACGCGGTTCTTCTGCCATTGGTATTGTCTGGTGCCGGTATCCTGACATCAATTCTGGGTACATTTTTCGTAAAAGTCAACGAAGGGGGAGATCCGCAAAAGGCACTGAACAGAGGTGAATTTATCTCTGCAGCCCTGATGCTGGCAGCGACATACTTCATCGTCATGTGGATGCTCCCGGCCAGCTGGACTGGAGCGAATGGTTTTGCATACTCAGCTATGGGTGTTTTCTATGCAGTCATCATTGGTTTAGTTTCTGGTCTTGCCATAGGCATTATTACTGAATATTATACAGGTACCGGTACAAAACCCGTAAAATCCATTGTCAATCAGTCACTGACAGGTGCGGCAACAAACATCATTGCTGGATTGGGGGTTGGTATGCAATCGACAGCACTACCTGTATTGGTATTGGCAGCCGGCATCATTGGAGCGCATCATTTTGCAGGCTTGTATGGAATTGCCATTGCTGCAGTAGGTATGCTCTCCAATCTGGGCATTCAGCTGGCAGTTGATGCCTACGGTCCTATCTCAGACAATGCAGGAGGAATCGCTGAAATGGCTGAGTTGCCAAAAGACGTAAGACAAAAAACAGATAAGCTCGATGCTGTAGGAAATACCACTGCCGCGATTGGCAAGGGCTTTGCCATCGGATCAGCAGCATTGACAGCGCTGGCTTTATTTGCAGCGTATATGTCTGTTGCAAACATAAGTGCGATTGATGTATCCAAGCCATTGGTAATGGCAGGATTGTTGATTGGTTCGATGTTGCCATTCCTGTTCTCTGCCTTATCGATGAATGCTGTGGGACGTGCGGCGATGGATATGATCCAGGAAGTGCGCAGGCAGTTTGCTGATATTCCGCAACTGAAAGCAGCTCTTGCTGTCATGCAAAAAAATGAAGGTAAAGAAATGAAAACCTGGTCAGCTGAAGACCAGGCGATCTTTGAAGCCGCAGATGGAAAAGCGGAATATGGTAAATGTGTTGAAATTTCAACTAAAGCGTCCATCCGTGAAATGGTTCTCCCTGGCGTACTGGCCGTTCTGTCACCTGTTTTGATTGGCTTTTTAGGAGGCAAGGAAATGCTCGGTGGGCTGATTGCAGGGGTGACTGCCTGTGGTGTACTGATGGCCATCTTCCAGTCAAATGCCGGAGGTGCGTGGGATAATGCCAAGAAAATGTTTGAAGAAGGTGTAGAAATCCAGGGTAAAATGTATTACAAAGGGTCAGAACCTCACAAAGCCACCGTGGTAGGTGACACAGTGGGTGATCCATTCAAAGATACATCTGGTCCTTCACTGAATATTTTGTTGAAACTTATGTCTGTTGTCGCGTTGGTATTGGCACCAATGCTTGCGTAATTGATGCCTATTGAAATAAAAAAGCCCCTGTTGAACAAAAAAACAGGGGCTTTTTTTTATGCCTGTACCTTCGAAGCACGCAGGATGGATTCATACACTGCTGTCCACCCCTTCCATTCCCCCTTTTCCCCAAATGAACTGTTGTGCCAGATGCATGTGAAAGGAATGCCTATTAATTTTGCATATGAGATCATAGTGTTTACATAGTCCTGGGCCTCTTTGCAATCCAGTTGCAGGTAATTTTTTAGTGTGACATCCATGACCTGAAAAGGATGAATCCGCAGCTTGGTTGGTGCATCGGCCAACAAATCATACCACTGAAAGTCAAACGCCGTTCCGGCGCGATACCCGGGCACGTCTGCCCAGCCCATGGAGTAGTCATGGTTGATCCCGTTGGATAAAAGACGACGGAAGGTGTCTGGAACGTGGAGTAACAAAAAATGCTGTCGTGAGGCGAGTACCCTCTTACCCGTCATGGCAGCCACTACTTCTACTTCCGAATGGAGCAATTGATTACTTTGATTGGACTGGGCTGACGGATGAACACCTGTCTCAGCCCATGATGCAACCGATCTGACCAGCTGTCTGAACTGAGGCAAGGAGGGAGAATGGTTTTTGTCCAATGGTCCGCGCTTTGCTGCAACAAGAAAAAATATCCGGCACCGGACGCCACACTCCGCATGCATTCGTTGCAAATAATCAAAGGTGTCAAATGGATCCTTGCTTCTATGCAGGGAAACTTTGATGGCATCAACAAGGCCGCGCCAGTCACTGCCATAAATCCTTCCCGCAATGGACCGCCAGGTTTTGTACTTGTAGGCCCAGGCTTGATCTACATCGACGGTGGATTGGATCGCAAATTCATTATCTGGAGCTTGAACTACACCGGAAAATTGGGCAGCAAGCACCGTTGCCAGCAATTGCACCAGTTCGTCCAAAATTGCCCTGTGCGTGATGCCTTTCCTTGCTGCCAGACTTTGGGAAGATGGAAAACGACCTAAGGTATCTGCTGCAAAAGGTAAATACTCCTCATACCGGCTAAGAAAGAAAAAAGACAAGGCAAACACATCCGGCATGCCTTGTTTTTCGATATATGTGTGTACTTCTTCGGGTTGATTTGCCATTGAGATGACGTGCAATACCTGATCAAGAATTTGCTCTGCTTTTATCAGCCCACGCTGGCTGACACCCGTATCATCTAAAAAGCAGGATGGCGGCATCCATAAGCCTGGCAATGAGTTGTTCTGTGTATAATTGATAAGAGTCCCCCCCTGACTGGTATTTTCATAACCAGCAACGATGGAAACATCAAGACGCAACCGTTCAACCAGCATCCAGTGGGTGATGTATTGTAGTCGCTTGGTGACTGAAGATGCGTAGACTAGTAAATTTGCGATGGGTTTCTACCTTATTGACAGAGGTAAATATAAGAAATATATAGAATTCAGGCTTTGCATCTGCAGTGAAATGCCATCCATCTTGCCCAACGGCGAAAATAATAAAACCCTGACTTCATAATGATCGTTCATATCAGCGAAATACCGTAAATTTGATTCTATGTAATGTTTTGACACATGTCAGTCTACCCGGAATTTTTTTCAGCGAATGCACGTAGGTTGTTTCAAAGGAAACCTAGCTTTTCTATGTGGTGCACCGTGTGTTTTTTCCTGCTCCTCCAATCGTCCGTAACCGCTCAGCAGACATTCCAGCCAAAGCGGGTAGACATGGAATGGAAAGGAGTCATCTATCGCAACGAATATACAGGAAACATATCCTTACTGACCAACGGATATTCCATCGCTTACCGGAGCGGAAAGATCAAAACGTATTACAAATCAACCTATTACCATCTGGAAGCAAGCCTGTTGCATGATTCGCGTGAACAAAAGCAAAACCGGAATATTCCTTTATCCTTCAGTAAGATTTCTCAGTCGTTCCGATTTGGGAAGCAAAACCATGTCTATGTTCTTCGTGCCGGCAAGGGGGTTAAGCGACTGATTACTGACAAAGCAAGACGCCGTGGTGTCGCCATAGGATATACGTATGAAGCGGGGCCTTCCCTCGCAATATTACGCCCCTATTACCTTGAGCTCATTTACAATATTGAAGAAGACGGCAAATATTACAATGAACTAAGAGTCGAAAAATATATGCCTGAAAATGCAACCAAATTTTTGGACTACAACTCCATTTTCGGAGGTGCCCCAGGCAATCCGGGGTGGGGTGAATTGCGCGTTGTCCCGGGGCTGCAAGGAAAACTGGGTGCTTTTTTTTCTACAGGTGCGTTTGAAAAATACGCCCGTTCACTTGAAATTGGCATCATGGCCGATATATATATGCGCAAGATACCAGTCATGGTCGAAAGCGAAGCCATCAGTTCAAAGCCCTATTTTTTAAACTTTTACGCAAGCCTGGAGTTTGGTAAAAGAACAAACTGATAAATCTGAACCCGTGGTCGAATTACCCGTAGTTGCCAATAACACAACAGAAGAAAGGAAAAAAAAGCCGGAATGGCTGAGGGTCAAGTTACCCATCGGTGAAGAATATAAAAAAGTTCGTCAGCTTGTAGACCAATATAAGCTGCACACCATTTGCCAAAGCGGAAATTGTCCCAATATGGGAGAGTGCTGGGGTGCAGGTACTGCCACCTTTATGATCCTCGGAAATGTATGCACCCGCAGTTGCTCCTTTTGTGCAGTCAAAACAGGAAGACCGAATGAATATGACGAAGATGAACCCCGAAGGGTAGCAGAAGCGATTTTCCTTATGCAAGTGAAACACGCGGTCATTACATCCGTAAACAGAGACGAGTTGCAAGACAGGGGTGCCGAAATTTGGTATCAGACGGTGGCGAAAGTAAAGGAAACTTCTCCCCGGACAACCATTGAAACCCTTATTCCTGATGTCAAAGCCAACTGGATCGCATTGGAACGCATGATCAGCGGGGGGCAGGAAGTCGTTTCGCACAACATGGAAACAGTGCAAAGTCTGTACCGTAAGGTCCGCCCACAGGCAAAATATGATCGTTCACTTGAACAAATCAAACGAACCAAAGCATTTGGTAAGAGAACAAAATCCGGAATTATGGTCGGATTGGGCGAAACAAAAGAAGAAGTTTTTAGAATCATGGATGATCTGGCTGCCCACGGATGCGATGTATTGACAATCGGCCAATACCTTCAGCCTACCAAAATGCACATCGAGGTGGCAGAGTTTATCCATCCGGACATATTTGCATTATATAAAGAAGAAGGTATGAAGAGAGGATTTGATTTTGTAGAAAGCGGGGCATTGGTGCGAAGCAGTTATCATGCAGAGCGCCATTTATAGGCAACTATTTTTTTTAAAAAAAAGAAGTGTATCTTGTTGGTCAGTTGCGGCAATAACACTAAATTTGCACCGCATTTGAACAAATTTAAAGAGCCAATTATACTCAATCTCAAAAATGCCTCCTTAGCTCAGTCGGTTAGAGCGACGGACTGTTAATCCGCAGGTCCCAGGTTCAAGTCCTGGAGGGGGCGCAAAGAAACCCTTACTTAGAAATGAGTAAGGGTTTTTTTATTTACCCATCCTTTGGAAGGGATGCCTTTCTTTCAGGTTGAAATTTCCAGTATTGGTATGAAATGAGCCTATAAAGCAAAAAATGTACTATTTTTGTACCAGACTGCCGGGATTTTTTGGTATTAACCGGCAAAAATATATAGCGTCTGCTATTTTCCTGTCATTGGAAGGTCGAAAATTCAAGTGAGAACAGGGAGGATTGCAAGTCGCTCACGTCAAGGCGTGGGCGTTGCATACCTTGTTCTCAGGGCTTCGACCCCCTCAATGGCAGGTATTCGCAAGTGTCCCACGCTCTTTTTTTACCCTTCCTTGCTTGTCATCGTTCCTCAGCCTTTGTAAAATAGCCAGTGAGCAATTTCCTTAAAACTCGCTTTTTTGCCATACATCAATATACCCACCCTGTAAATTCGCGCAGCAAGCCAGATCAAGAGCACCGCAAACACTACCAATGAAATTACGGACACGGCGATTTGCCACCAAGGTGGGTCAAAAGGTAGCCTGACAGGCATGACAACCGACGAAACCAATGGAACCATGCTTGCCCATACTGCCAAACTGCTATTTGGCGCATTGACCGCACTAAGCCCAATGTACATGGAAATCATCAAGGGAAGCATGACCGGCAATGTCAGTGAATTGGCCTCGTTGATGTCCTCCCCAACGGCAGAGCCAATGGCAGCAAACAAGGCTGAGTAAGCAAAATAGCCCATCAAAAAATAAAATAACGACAAAGGCAAAATCAGTAGCCAGTTCATTGAACGCACCTCTGTCAAAAAGAGGGCAATCTCATTTTTACCCATTGACGAAGACGCCTCTGCTGCCTGTCCCATTGCCGGATTGGTACTGGCAGGCTCAAGCCCAAACACAGCCGAACCCA
>JAUMBK010000115.1:0-12048 GCA_032115795.1 Saprospiraceae bacterium
GAGAAAGCCAATAAAACAATTCGGATTTGATGATAAGAATTACAAATGGATATACATTGGATTAGCCATTAACATCCTTGGATATTTATTAATGATTGGCGGTGGGGCAGAAGACCCAAGTCAATTTAATGGGGATGCGTTGTTTAGTCTTGTATTTATTGCAAAGAAAAAGATAGAGGACAAGATACCCATGTCCATTTCTTCGGCACTGACACCGGCTGCTGCGTACAACGACCAGTTTGAGGGAATCCCTGTGACATTGCAAACCAGAGAAATGCCTGAACAGAGTGAATTTGCTCTGCTACAAAACCAGCCAAATCCATTTACAGCGCAAACGATGCTCCACTTTACAGTACCGGTTTCTGCTGATGTCACCTTTACATTTACAGATGTGACAGGGAAAATAATCAATGAGATAACAGGCTACTATGGTAAGGGAACACATCAGCTGGAAATAAATTTTGCTGATGTCAGGGCATCTGGCATTGTCCTTTGCACCATGAAAAGTGGCCAGTTCGTGTCCAGTCGAAAAATGATTCGGATCGAATAAATGCGGTTTGTATTAGATTGAAATAGTTTTTGAACTGCTGCAGGCGTAAGTGTGCAGCAGTTTTTTATTTTTATAGAAAATTTCATGTGTCATGCAGATAGCCATTATTGGAGCCGGTTGTTCTGGCCTTGCTGCTCTCAAGCAGTTGAAAGAAGCAGGACTGACCCAAGTCGTTTGTTTTGAACAAAATAGTCGGATTGGAGGTAATTGGGCATACTCACCTGATGAGTCGCATAGTTCTGTTTGCGAGACGACACATCTGATAAGTTCAAAGGGAATGTCCCAGTTTTCGGATTTTCCGATGCCGGACAATTATCCTGATTATCCATCACATGAGCAGGTTCTTGCCTATTTTGAAGCCTATGCTTCACATTTTCAACTCATGCCGTTAGTTCGTCTGAACACCAAAGTGGAGAAGGCTATCCCAGGAGAGAACGATACGTGGTATCTTTATGTCAATGGAGCTGATGAACCCATGCATTTTGATTTTCTGCTGATTGCAAACGGACATCATTCTGTGCCCAGGCACGTTTCTTTTCCTGGACACTTTACAGGGGAATATCTACATTCCCATGCATTTAAAAACAACCACCCATTTAAAGGGAAAAGGGTACTGGTGGTGGGCGGAGGTAATTCCGGTTGTGACTGCGCCGTGGAATGCAGCCGAGTATCAGATGCTGTCTATATCAGTATGCGTCGTCCGCATTATATTATCCCAAAGTTTATGATGGGGCGCCCAACCGATACGTTCAACAATACATTGAAATACATTCCCGGTTTTCTGGCAGACCGGCTGCGGAAGCAGAGCCTGCGATTGCAAATGGGTGATTATGAAGCATATGGTCTTCGCACCCCCGATTTTCCAATCACCAGCGATCACCCAACGGTCAACTCTGAGTTGCTATATATGTTGAGGCACGGTAAAGTGAAGCCAAAGCCGGGAATTCGGGAGATCCAGGGTAAGGAGGTAACATTTTCGGATGGGACTTCGATTGAGGTGGATGTGATTATCGGGGCGACAGGCTATAAAATTGCGACACCATTTCTGGATCCGGATATCCTGGACTATTCAGATGCGGACCGGATTGAATTATATCTTAGGATGTTTCATCCGACCCAACCAGGTTTGATCTTTATTGGCCTGGTGCAGCCGCAGGGAGCTATTTGGCCCTTGTCGGAAGCACAGGGAGCTCTCGTGGTCAGGTATATCCAGGGAAAATGGAAATTGCCGGACAACCTTGTAAGAAAAGCGGCTGAGGAGGCCGACCAGATTGCTAAGGAGTTTATTCCTGGCAAGCGACATACTATTGAAGTACATTTTACCCCGTATCTTGAGCGGCTTCAAATGGAGATCAAGGCTGCTGTATGAAGCAACGTATCCTGATAACAGGGGGAACGTCTGGTATTGGTTTTGCGACAGCCGGAATTTTTGGAGCAAACGGCTACGATGTGTGTATTACCGGACTCCATGACGATGAGCTTAATGAAGCCTTGTCTAAGCTTAGAAATTCCTGCACTACGGTCTCTATTTGTGGCTTTGCCATTGACCTGTCATTACCCGGCTTTTTGGAAGAGATGCAATCAGCATTCAGTCGCCTGCAGTTTGATCCAGATGTGGTCGTGCATAATGCCGGCTTTGGAACGTGGGGTCCGTTGGCAGACTTGGATATCGAACGGGAGGAAAAAATGATTCAGCTTCTTGTTCTAGGTATGTATCGTTCCACCCGATATTTTCTTGCACACATGATGCGGAAGGGTAGTGGTACGATAATCAACATTTCCTCAATTTCTGCTTTTCAACCGAGCCCGGGTCTGACAACCTATGGTGCCTGCAAGGCATTCGTGTATCAGTTTAGCCGCGCTATCAGTATGGAACTCAAGCAGCAAGGATCACAGGTTCAATGTATGGTGGTTTGTCCCACGCCGGTCAGGACAGGTTTTCAGCAAGTGGCAGGCATGGAGAGGAGCAGGTTGTTTGACAGCTGGATGACGGTCTCACCCGAGATGGTGGCCAGACATATTTTCAGGGCATACTGCCGGAAGCAGGATTTTCTGATTCCGGGATTTCACTTTTACCTCTTATCTTCCCTTGTAAGACGATTGCCTGAATCATGGCAGATGAGACTGGCCATGTATCACCTCATGCCGAAAGTGTGACTGGATTTTATGATCTTGATTTGATCCATTGGATTATTTTTCCGACAAGTTCTTCCTTGCCAAAGTCGTTTAGCAGTTCATGATATCCGCCTTCGGATAGCCATAACTCTTTATCTGAAGAACGGCACTTTTCGAATAAAGCCTGGCTGCCGGTAACATCAGCCAGTCTGTCGGCATCGCCATGAAAGACCAGGAGGGGTAGGGTAATGTTTTCAAATTGGCTGTGTAACGCTTGTGCAGCCTGGATTAGCTCATGGCCAAGCCGGGCTTTGATCCCTTTACGCCAGACCAGTCTATCCTGGTTGTAGGCTTCTACTACCAGTTTATCTCTGGCAATGGCACTGGCATCGAGCCGGATTGTGGGGAGAGCAGGAACCGCTTTGCTCAGCCAGTGTGAAATAGACCTTAGGAAGGGAGAAATGGAGTCAGACACTTTTAATGCACCTGATGACGAAATAAATCCCTGGATTGGCGGCTTTGTTTGCCTTGTCAGCCAGGTTAGACCTACCAGGCTTCCCATGGAGTGGCCCATAAGAAATCTGGGATGATTAGCTGGCCCAAGGTAGTTGATCAGAGTATTTACATCAGTGATATATTCATCAAAACTATTGATATACGCCCTGGAACCACCAGATTTGCCATGTCCCCGCAGATCAAGGGTATGAACCGTAATATCCATCGTATAAAAGGCATTGATAAGCTCACGATACCGCCCACTATGTTCAGCAAGGCCATGTACCAATACTACTTCTGCAACTGGTTCTTGTGCGAGTGAAGTGATGCCGTAAAGTGACACACCATCTGGAGTAGGGATGAAGAAGGGGGTTTCAGAAATCACGGTCATGTTTTTTACAAATCTACGAATTGTTATCTTTACTCAATCATTTTCATTTCATCCCATGTCTTCTACTTCCATTTTACCTTCTCCGATATCCAGGTCTCTTATTTCCTTGTTTGAGGAGCAATGTGATAAGAGCAGGGCTCCGGGTATGGCAGCTTATATGAAGCATCAGTTTTCATTTTTTGGTGTCTCTGCTCCGGTCCGAAAACTGATTACGAAGGAAGTCAGGGCGAGTATGTCTTTATCGCTGGAGGACCCATTTCCTGTTTGGGTGAAGGAATGCTGGGATTCTCCTTTCCGTGAAATGCAATATGCTGCTTTGGATATACTATCCTCAAAAAAGAAAAAACTGAGCCCTATACATGTGCCCATGCTTGAGTGGATGATGGTGAATAAATCCTGGTGGGATACGGTAGATGGCATTGCCCCTTCACTTGTTGGTTCAGTTTTTCTTTCTTACCCTGATAGCAGGGATGACTATATTTTCAAATGGCTACGGTGTGAAAATATGTGGTTGCAAAGAGCCAGTATTCTATTTCAACTCAAGCACGGTCGTCAGACTGACTGGGATTTTTTGCAACTGGCTATCAAAACTCATATAGATTCGAAGGAGTTTTTTATCCGAAAAGCGCAGGGGTGGGCCTTGCGACAATATGCCAAAGTTGCCCCTGCAGTGGTCAGGTCGTTTGTTAGCAATCATCCTGAATTGTCTGGCCTTACAAAACGAGAAGCCCTGAAGCATCTTTGACACTTCAGGGCTTCTTTTGACCTTGATCTATCCGTTTTACTGGTTTGGAGGAGGCGGGTATTTTTTACCTGTGCGTTCTTCTTCTGCGACAATTTTTTCCAGGAATTTGATCTTTTCCTTGATTTCTTTTCCTCTTCTTTTTCTTTTTATTTTGCTCATGGATTCCAGAGACTCCTTGTATTTTCCCTGATAATAGAAACATACGCCCCTGTTGTAAAGCAATTCTCTGGAATTGGGTACCAGCTTCAGTCCTTTTTCAAATATTTCCTGCGCTTCCTTGTACCGTTTCAATGCCACTAAAATTTCCCCTTTTCTTCCAAGCATGACAATGTGGTTGGGAAAGATTTCCATGCCCTGATTGATGATGTCAAGGGCTTCCTGATGTTTCCCTTGCAGGTACAATGCACTTGCCAGAAATTCCTGTGCAGTACTTGAATTGTTGTCTAGCAGCCTGAATGGATTGATTGCCTCTTTCGCCTCGTGTTGCATTACATCATACATTTTTCGTTCACGGGCTACACGTGCAGCCTTGAGGTGAATTTCCATATCTACAGCCCTGGTGCCGTAGTACGCCCCAAATCCGAGTAGGGGGATCAGTGGCAACAATGCGAAGGAGGAAAGAGAACCGGAAGGAGACCTGTCAGAAACAGAATGGTGAAGGGCAATAATCCCAGCGGCCGTGATTGCCAGATAGAGCTGGTGGTTGATCCTCTCAATTGGAAAGGAGAAAAAGGAGATACACAAGTACGCTGCTATGCCACCCATGAGCAAGACGGCCAGTATCCGGCTGTTATTATCCGATGATTTTCGCAATACCTGGATTCCCAGGTAAAATAGAAATAGGAAGAAGGAAGAAAACAGAAGAATACCAAAAATGCCTTTTTCTGCGAATACCCAAAGGAAGTCATTGTGGGGTCTTCCCCAGTTTGTTTGCTGGATGCCAGTAAATAATCCCTGCACATAGGTGTAATATTCCATATTCCAGTTGCCTGGCCCCACGCCCATCCAGAAATGATCTTTGATGAGTTCAATTGTGGCACCCCAGATTTTGAGACGATTGATGTTATGCCATGATTGGGTATCTGTAATGCCCTGAATACGACCTATGATTGAAAATTCATCACTGGCCTTGGGTAAACTATAAATGACCAGAATCGTAGCAACACCGGCTGCCATCAACCCACCAATCACATTTCGCCACTTCCTGGAGATACCCATCCTCTGATAATCCAATATAATGGCTATGGAAGCGACAAGACCCAGTGCCACGACTCCGACCCAGACTGCCCTTGTTTTGAGCAGCATGATCATGATAAGCTGGCAGATCGTTACCACGGTTGCCAAAGCCCTGGCTCCTCCCTTTAACCTGTATATGCCGTAAAATAAAAAAGGCAGCATTAACATCAATGAATTTGAATATTCATTTTTGTGCGACATAATGCCTTCTACAGCGTAAATATCTGCCCTGCCGTCTTTTAGATATTCACCAGTTGATAGAAAGACCTTTTCATAATATTGCTTTGCTCCTATGGATAAGGCAATCAATGCGGCGATCATCACCAACCACGGCAATTTGGCATGCCAGTCTGGTTTGCTGACAAACAGGACAGAAACAACTGCAATTGCTGTGATAAACAGGAGGTTTTTAAATAAATCAAAAAATCCCTCTGCCGGCTGACGGGCAAACACCATGGTGATGATGATGGTCAACCAGTAAAAAAGCAAAACCAAAAATATGGGATTCCGAAGAACGGGCATGGCCTGTTTTATCCATTCCTCTTTTTTAAATGCCAGGTATGCCATCATTATAGTGAGAAAGGTGCAAACCGCTGTTAATCTTGGAAATAAGGTGATATCCAGCGCAGTACGAACCTGGAATACAGGGATGAACAGAATGATAAATCCAAGAAGGGCATAGAATGCCAGATTTGAATTTGCGATTTCTACACTGGCTGTTTTTTTAGGTTGCCGGCTGTCTTGGTGTTTTTGTCTGGATTGACTCATACTGACATATTATTTGTAGGTGGCACAAATATCTTTGAATTATCGGTTATGTCGTTTAGGTACGACGTTTTTTTTATGTTTCGAAGCGGTTCTGGCAATGCGTTTTATGCCTGTAGATTCCAGTATAAGCAACCAACCTGTTTGCCAAATAATCAGGATATCCAGCCAAAATGACCACCTTTTTATATACTCAATGTCTTTTTCAACTCTTTTGCGAATATCTTCCATACTTTTCACTTCTCCCCTGAATCCGTGTACCTGAGCCAGACCAGAGATACCTGGTTTGACGGTATGACGGAACATATACCGCGAAACTTGTCTGCTATACTCTTCTGTATGTGCCAGCATGTGTGGCCTGGGGCCAATTACCGACATATCTCCCAGCAGCACATTGACAAACTGGGGAATTTCATCCAAATTTGTTTTTCGAAGAAGGGCACCTATGCGGGTAATTCTTGGATCATTTTTGACTGCCTGTTGGACATCCGCCTGGTCATTGTCAATCATGGACTTGAATTTGAAGATGGAGAATGTCCGTCCATGGACAGAAGTCCGTTTTTGCACATACCAAATTCCTTTTTTACCTGTAAAGAAGTCAACTATATACAGGAGTATGGTAACCCAACTCAAAAGGCCTACGATGACTACCAGTGAAAAGACGATGTCAAAGAGGCGCTTTATGGCCCGATTTCCCCAAAAAGCAAGGGGACCTGTATGCAAAGCCATGACAGGTACGATTCCCAAATCACGCCATTCTACTTTCTGGTACAGAAAATTACCCAGATCCGGTATAAGGTTGACCTGGACTTTGTAGTGTGATAATTTTTCAGCCAATATCTCTTTTTCATCGTCTGAGAGCGATGTATAGGCTATATATACTTCATCAGGTTCTGCTCGTAGAATGATCGCATCCAATTGGTGAAAAGCGCCAAGATACTTCATCCGTTCATCCGGACTTTTCCCGACAAAGCCCATGATTTTATACCCATACCAACTCTCCATTTTCATAAAGTGTTGCAGGTCTGCCACTGCATCATTCATGCCGATAAAGAGTACTTTACGAAAATTATATCCCAGTTTACGATAGTAAAAAAATACACCGTTTAATGCAAGTTTCCACAGAAAGAGCAATACAATAAATTGGATGAAGATCGATTTTACTTCATCTCTGGGAAAATAATTAAATGAACGTATTTGAAAATAGACGAGAAAGATAAACAAGAACAGGATTATGTTAGTGCTGGTTCCTGTTAGAATTTTACGCCATTGAGCATGTCTGTTTACTTCAAACCCTCTCGAAAAATAAGAAATGGAAAACCAGGCTGCGTTGATGTACAGGTAAAATAAAATACTTTCAGCATGCCATCCCGTGGTGGGCTGATTGACGATAAAACCAGCAACAAACAGTGTATTTAACAATATCACTTCTCCCAAAAATGAAATAAAGGGTATATATCGTGAATAGCCGGTTGTCATGTCATTGACTTTTTCCCTTTAGCAGCAAGGACTTCTTTGAAAAAAACATGGTATTTATCGGTAAGAGTGGCAATATTGTATTCATTCACAATCTTTTGTTTATTATGAATGATTCTGTCATCCCAGCATTCCATAGGCTCCGGCGAATGGAGATAGGAAGCGATGTCTTCAGGCGTCCGAAAATACACCGCATTTTCTCCAAGAACACTTCGGTTGAACACATTGTCGTGTGCAATAATTCTTGAAGAAGCGGCCATTGCCTCCAGAAGGGATGGATTGGTTCCCCCCGCTGAATGGCCGTGAAAATACCAGCGACTGCCTGTACGCAGGGCGTCGAGCACTCCTTTATCAAACATACTTCCTAAAAATCGGATTTTTTCTGATGCGTACCGCGAGGAAAGTGCCTTTCCGTGGTTCGAGGTAATATTACCCACAATCAAAAGAGGGAGATCAATCCCGGATGCCAGTACTCCTTTGATTGCCTCTTCAATGTGATTGTCAGCCTGCATCCTGGCTATCAGAAGCATATATTGTCTAGGTGCCACCTGCCATTGGGAAAGGCAGGAAGCATTGGATTCCATCACGGAAGGTGTGGCATAAGATAGGAATACTGAAGGCTGACGGTACGTTTTGTCGAGATATTCCTTTATGGGCAAAGCATCCGCAACCATCCAATCGCTTCGATGAGCCACCTGTCGTTCGGACCATTTGAGGAATTTCCTGGCAAAAAAACCGTATTTAGCCCGAGACCATTCCAATCCATCCATATTTGATATTACCGGTGTATCCTTCGGTAGCAACCATTGCCAAAGGCCGCAACTTGTATAGCCCAGCTGGTAGATGAGATCAAATTTTCTCTTTCTGGCATCCAGAATGCATAAAAGGTCATAGCCGATCTGCCCCGCATTTCCTGCCCACCGCTCTGCATCGTACACCATGATCCTTCGAACACCATGATGCATCTCTGCATGGATTGGATGGTCGTGGCTGCAATAGACAGATACCTCTGCTCCCCGTCTGACGAGTTCTTCTGAAAGATAAGTGGCAAATTGCTCAAAGCCTCCATAACGGTTTGGTATACCTCTGCATCCCAGAATGCCTATATGCATGTGTCGTCCACGTTTCCCTTTAATCAATGAAGGTAATTTATTTTTCCGTTACCCCATACATTTTTGGCTATTTGGCTGATTCTTTCACCCATTTTTGCAGGATAAAGAAGCATTGCGCCCGCAAGAAATAAATGCCTTAGAACAAAGTTGGATGACAACTGATACTTTCGGTACAGGCGAATGTGCTGAAAATAAATCCAGATGTGCCATGGCGAGGTCTTTGTTTTAAAAATCTGGTCACGAAACCGGAAAGTGCGCTCAATATGCGCCTTCTTCAGATTGGATGTGGAGCTCCCGGAATGGATTCGCATCAGGTACAAGGACTGCCTCATATTGGCAAAACGTGCTCCTCCCTGCAACATACGTGCAAATAACTCATAGTCTTCTCCCGGGAAAAGAGGTTGATAGCGGTATTTTGAGAAGACGCTGGCTCTGACCACTGCCGTTGGGTGCTGGATGCCGTGTTCACCCTGCCGGATTCTGCTGGCAATGGAAATGTGTTGGATGGGAAAATTGGAATTGTTCAATAGGGCAATGCCAGGGCTTCGGAAATAGGTTACATTGCAGCCCAGGATATCAATTTCGGGATGTTTTTCAAGAAAGCGGATTTGTTTTTCAATGCGATCCGGTAAGAATATGTCATCCGGATCAGCCCGCATGATGTATTTACCCGTGGCGCGATCCAACGCTGCATTGAGTGCGAAGGTAAGGCCTTCGTTTTTCCCGAGAAATATGCATGACAACCAATCAACATGCGAAAACTGCTCCAGAATCGTTCTGGAATCATCTGTCGAACCATCATCTACCAGAATAAGCTCTTTGGGCAACATGGTACTTTGAACTATGCTGTCGATGAATTCGGCCAGAAATTTTCCATTGTTGTAGTTAGCAGCAATGATGGAAACATCAGTAAAATCCTTTTTCGTCATCATTTTTTTCACTGTTTCCAGGTTTGAATAGGATGGCTCAACCAGGTTTTTAGGAATGGTGAAATAAAAAACCATTTCCATTTTTGCATGGGGCCTGCGTTGGAAAGCAGGGTGAGTTTTAACCAACGGTTTGCCAGAGCCAGTGACAAGCCGGACTGGTCAAGGTGAGGCATCTTTTCGGCTGGGTTTCTCTTCATTTTTGTCAGGATTGACATAAGCGTTTCTACCTCTGCACCTCCTAGTCTGGAAGGGGAATACTTCAATGCCACCAACAAGTGCAACTGCTGCTGATCTAGCTGAATTCCGATATCCTGAAAGATTTTTTTGTACACCTTTTTGTCAAAATCTACTAATTTCTCCTGATTGCTGCTTCCTGCGTTGTGGCTATGCTCTCTTTTTGAAACCAGAAATGCAGGTATATTGCCTACCTTTCCTTTTTTGCTCAATGCAACCCACATAAGCCAGTCCTCTCCAATTTCGAAGCCCTCCTCATATCCATTTACCGGCATGGCCGCCCGCCTTGCTACAATGCTTGACTGAATAAAATAATTTCGGAAAAGCAGGATAGGAGGGATGCATTCAGGGCTGGCCGGCATCGAATAATCATGGGGCAATTTCTTTCCCTGTGCATCCGTGGCATGTGCATACGATCCTATCATGCTGTATTCAGGATGGTTTTCCAAAAATGTAATCTGCCTTTCAAATTTAGATGGATGTGCTACATCGTCAGCGTCAAACGGGGCGTAATACTTCCCTCTGGCCAGACGTAAGCCGGCATTCCTGGAATGAACTATGCCTTCATTTTTATTGTTTATTATTCTTATTATCCTCTGGTCTGTGTACGATGCGATAATGTCCTTTGTCCTGTCTGTGGACCCGTCATCCACGATAATCAGTTCAAAATCCCGGAAGCTTTGATTCAGGATGCTATCTATCGCGTTCGGGAGGTATTTTTCCCCGTTATACACAGGCAAGACCACAGATAAGAGAGGCGTCATGAATTTTCTTTTCCCTTTTGCGATTTATACCTCTGATTTTGCAGAAAACTACGCAAGCGCTTTACCGGTGATAACACATCGTATTTGCATGCCTGGAATAGATAAGAAAAGGCAGTAGTCACTTTTTTTTCCTGCAAAGACATGATGACCAGTGTTAAATACCTGTCGGCAATCTCTCGATTTGGCACATTGCGATATTTTCCGCCAAACATGGTCTGTATGGTTTTGAGGTGGGTAATGTACTTCAAGGGCCGCTGATCGTCCTTTTTATGGACTCTGCTGTTCGGGTGTATGCGGTATACGCACATGGCATCGCCCAGGCAATAGATTCTGCCGCATTCGGCCAGGGTCAGATAGACCATGATGTCAAAATACAAAAGCCCTTGTGGTCTGGGCATGGTATCCAGTCTTTCACTGAACGCAATGCGGTACATGACTGATGCCGTTGGAACAGTCCATTGGCTAAGGATTTCTGTACCAGTATATTCTTTTTCTGTGAGGTGAGCAAATGTCTGGTCTTTCCAGGTGTCTTCAGTCTGATTTTCTATTTTGCAGGCATGAAAACACATTGAAAAATCAGGATGACTCTCCAAAAATTCAACTTGCTTTTGCAACTTAAGGGGATCGGTCCAGTAATCATCTCCTTCACAGATTGCGATGTATTTGCCCAAAGCCCGCTTGCGCTGCAGTTGCGAAATATTCTGTTTTCTCAACGAAAATTGATTTTCCGTTTGATATATTGGTTTAATTAAATCGGGATATAAGTGTTCGTATTTCCTGATGATATCCGCAGTACCGTCAGTCGATGCGTCATCGTGGATAAGAATTTCAAACGGGAATGAACAACGTTGCATTAAAAAACCTTCTATTGCCTGTGCAATGAAATCTTTATGGTTATAGGTCACACAGCTGATGGAGACGATTGGCGTTCCTTTCATGTGACGGTTTTCAGAAACAACGTGGGTTTCGTTTTGACGTTGATGATTGGAGTCGTTTGAATGCATAACAGTGTTGAGGGTGTGTTACTACTTTTCAGTATAATTGAGATTTTTGAAATACTGAAGGCACCGTTTAGGTAATACAAAGGGATCCAGGATCGTTGCCTTGAAAAGCAGGTTGGGTATGGCCTGGTACTGTTTGTTTTTCCACGCGTCTTTCACAACTGTGATGTATCTGTCAGCAATGATCAGGTCAATGATTCGTTTATATTTTCCCCCAAAGAGTGTTTTCATTGTC
>JAUMBK010000116.1:0-2274 GCA_032115795.1 Saprospiraceae bacterium
ATTGAATTCAATTAAACTTGTACTGTCTTTTCATCCTCGGATACGTAAATTGTATCTTTGTTTTAAAAATCATCGTCCATGAATCAGCATATTCAGTTCTTCATTGCGGTAGTTGCAGTCTGTCTGGTCGGCTGTGGTCAACCCTCAAAGCAAGATTTTCCTTCTCCAGCAGGTGAAACAGTCTTAAATCCAATGGGTGAGGACGAAGGTATGGGCAGAAAACGACTGCAGTGGCTTGAACTGATGCATGGGGGTGAGGCGTCAGATTGGCGTGCAATTGAGCAGCAAAACCGGCTGACCTGGTACAGGCAGTGGCTTACACAGCAGGCATCAAGCCGCTCCGGTGTGGAGTGGTTTGCCGGAAGCCAGCTTTCTGGTTCCTGGGTAGAACGGGGCAGCAACAACAATGCCGGCAATATTATGGTGGCCGATTTTGATGCTGAAGAAGAAATGCTGTACGTCGTGGGTGGAGGTGGTCCGATGTTTAAGGGAGATTTATCCGGTTCAGCCTGGCAACTTGTGTCTGACAAACTTCGCTTTTCAACCAATCTCTTGAAAGTGTATACTCTGCCTGACGGGAGAAAACGCATTGTTTCTGCCGTGGATGGCATTCCTCATTATTCGGAAGATGGGGGAAAAACCTGGGTAAAATCGTCCGGTGTGACACCCACTACTGCCGGATGGGAATTGTATGATAGTTATACCACCGATGCTGGTACCTTGTTTTTCATTGGCAGAAAGGACTATAACGGTAGCCTGAAGGTGTATGCTTCATTTGATAAAGGATTGACATTTAAAGCATTGCGATTATTTAATACGTCAGACAGACGCAATCTTTCCCTGGCATGCCTTCCTACAACAGGTGAAATGTATGTCATTGAACAAACTGCAGCGAATGTGTCTAAAATGTATAGATTCAATTCGGTAAGCCGCGGCCTGGACCAAATCAATGCCAGTGTTCCTTTGGGATTTGGTCAGGATGGTCGGGCCAACCTCCAGGTAGCCAGATTGAGAGATACAATCCGCCTGTATTCATACAAGGAAGACAAATCCTTTGTGATGTCGAATGATGAGGGGAAGAGCTGGAAAAAATTGTCAGCGCTGCCTTCCACACCCTGGGACATGGGAGTGTATGTTTGCCCTTCTAATCCGTTGCATATGGTGTATGGGGAAGTCAATGCATTTCGGTCTGCAAATGGTGGCTTATTGTGGTTACGCATCAATGAATGGTGGGAATATTATGGCGACATTTACAGTAAATTGCATGCCGACATCATGCGTGTCAAGGAATTCAGGTATAAAGACGGGCGTCCGTTTCTACTCAACTGCAACCATGGGGGGATTTACATTTCTGAGGATTATGGTGTGACTCATGCCAACGTCGGTTTGTTTCAGCTCAATGTGTCTCAATACTATGACGTGCGGACATTGCCCGCAAACCCGTACATGGTGTTTGCCGGATCACAGGACCAGGGACAGCAGCGGGGATTGCTGGCAGGCAAGGAAGCAGCGGAATTATACCAGAATATATCCGGAGATTACGGGCATATTGAATTTACAGGCAACGGCAACCACCTATGGTCAGTTTATCCCGGAGGATGGATTGGCTATTATTCGGATCCGATGACACAAAATGGTCCGATTGCCGGGTACGAAATCAAATCCTCCAATGAGACGGTCTGGATCCCACCCATTATGCCATCACCCAACGCAGAGGAGGATGTAGTCTATGCCGCAGGCGGTAGTACCACGCCGACGTCCAACGGATCGCACATCCTGCGCCTGGAAGTCAAAAACAATGACATCGTTGCGACGCAGCTGCCATTCAATTTTGCAGTCAGTGGAGGACAAATCTCTGCCATGGCAGTAGATCCTATGGACAAGTCCGTTTGGTACGTTGCAACCACAAATGGACAGTTTTACAGATCGGAAGACAATGGACAGCAGTTCACACGAACTGCCCAGTTTTTGTCAGAATCCCACTATTTGTACGGTTCGTGTATTTTGCCTTCACGTACGAGCAAAGATGTCGTCTATTTGTCGGGAAACGGATATAATTACAAGCCGGTGTACAAATCTGTCGATGGCGGAAGGAGCTTTACAGACTATAGTAATGGTTTGCCAAAGACCATGGTTTTCAATATCGTGGCTAACGAAGACGAATCACTCTTGTTTGCTGCTACAGAGACTGGACCCTATGTGTGCATCACATCCAAAAACACCTGGTATAGTCTTAGAGGGGTAAGTACGCCCAACCAAACAAACTGGAGTGTC
>JAUMBK010000117.1:0-1880 GCA_032115795.1 Saprospiraceae bacterium
TAGACAATCCTCCAAGCGTGGGGGTACAATTGATCAGAAACCCATTCTCACAAGCCTGTTGTGCCCATTCTGTCGTGTAATGCAATCGCGACCCGTATCCCGTCGTCAGCCCATCTCTGTACCGCAATTGCGTTAGGACCTCCTTCGCCTGTGAGTTTTGTTGTTGTGCCAGCCAGCCAGCCAGCGCCGTTTCAACCAATGTCATGCAGTCAAATCCATCGTTGCGAAATAACACTTCCCTGTCATTTCCCTTGTCCAGTGGGTAGTGTATGTAGGGCTTGCCAAGCCACTGCCTGGCTACCGTGTCCAGGGCGCCTGAGGATGGCTGTCCCTGAGTTGCCACTTGCTGCGCCTGCAATTGCAAGGCGAACAGGTAGAATAAAATTGGAATAAAAAATCGATGCATTCGGCAGAAATGTGTATTTTCGATATTTCACACATTCATCCTCAAAAATATGCAATCAAAATTGATTTACCTTTTTCTTCTTGTGGCAGTATATCTGCAAGCACAAAAAGGGCCTTCCAGAAAGGAAGTTGACCTGTCTGATCAAATCGCCACGCTGGCTTCAAAATACGAAAACAATGTTATTGAGTGGCGTCGCCACCTACACCAGTATCCCGAACTATCCAACAGGGAATACAAAACCATGGCGTATATCGCCGAAAATCTCAAGGATTTGGATGTGAAGATAGAAACCGGCATGGCACATACCGGCGTGGTCGCTGTGCTTGAGACCGGCAAGCCAGGACCTGTGATTGGGCTACGTGCAGATATGGATGCCCTGCCTGTGCGCGAGAGAGTAAAGCTGCCTTTTGCCTCTAAGGAAGAATCTGAATACCTGGGCCAAAAAGTGGGCGTCATGCATGCCTGTGGGCACGATAGTCACGTAGCCATTTTGATGGGGACAGCTAAAATGTTGCACGAAATGAAAGACAAGCTGAGAGGAAAGATTGTCTTCGTCTTCCAACCGGCAGAGGAAGGGGCTCCGGATGGAGAGGAAGGAGGTGCAGCCCTGTTGATCAAACAAGGATTGATCGAAAAATATGGTATTGAGGTGATGTATGGCCTACATATTTCCAGCATTACGGAAGTGGGTAATATCACTTACAAGCCAATGGGGACAATGGCTGCAGCTGACCAGTTTAAAATTGTTGTCAAAGGGAAGCAGTCGCATGGATCCAGACCCTGGGCGGGCATTGACCCCATTACGGTATCCGCGCAAATTATCATGGGACTTCAGACCATTGTCAGCCGTCAACTGGATTTGACCAACGAAGCAGCGGTCATCACAGTGGGAAAATTCACAAGTGGGGTGAGAAACAATATCATACCGGAAGAAGCAGAGATGATTGGCACCATCAGAACGCTCGATACCGCTATGCAACGCCAGGTTCACGAGAGAATCCGACGCACTGCAACCTCTATTGCAGAAAGCGCAGGTGCCACGGCTGACGTACAGATTAAAATCGGCTATCCTGTCACCTACAACAATCCGGAGCTGACGGCCCGTATGTTGCCATCACTGGAAAAGGCTGCCGGGGAGCAAAATGTGCGTGTCATCAAAGCCATGACAGGGGCAGAGGATTTTTCATTTTATGCGCAAAAAGTACCCGGCTTGTTTTTCTTTCTGGGAGCAAGGCCTAAGGATGTGGATGCTTTGGATGCCAGCCAGCATCATACTCCAGATTTTTTTATCGATGAAAGTGGCTTTACCTTAGGAATGAAAGCACTGGCACAATTGGTAGTGGATACAAAATAGTCACAAACTGCATGGTAGGCGAGGGGAGTGGAAGAATTATAGGGCGCTTTACCGGAAAGGAAAAAGGGCCATTGGTGTTTCTGGTTGGTGGTATTCATGGCAATGAACCCGCTGGGGTGG
>JAUMBK010000118.1:0-2989 GCA_032115795.1 Saprospiraceae bacterium
GGTATTCCGCGGCGTATTCTTTGGGTGTCAGCCCGGTGAATTGTTTGAAAATCCGGTGATAGCTCGCTACAGAGTTGAAGCCGGCCTCCAGGTAGAGCTGGTCCGGGAAAACCGTTTTTCCGTTTTGTACCAGGGTCTGGATGAGGTGTTTCAGTTCTTTTACACGATAGTGGTTGATGATATTTTTGAAATTTGCCTGGGCATTCTGGCTGATTGCCTGGTAAAGATAAGCCCGGTTGGTGCCCAGCAGTGTGATGACCAGTTTTTGGTCCAGATGGGGGTTAAGGTAAAGTTTCTGTGACTCAATCAGGGATAGCATTTCCCGGTATAGGTCTTTTCGGTCTTCATTGAGCGGTTCAAATTCCTGCGCCCCCGAACTGTCTTCGATTTCTGTTGGTATATCAATGCGCTGGATTTGGTGACTTTGCAAGCTTGTTTTCTTTTTTTCTTCTGCCAGAATGGATTCCATTAGTTTTTCCTTGCGATAGGAACGGACTTTGGCTTTGGTCGAAAACCATCGGTAAATAAAGCCAGCAGCGATGGCGAGCGCAAAGATGATGTTGAGTATGATGAGTAGGATTTTTTCTTTGCGGGAATTCGCCAGCTGTAGGTGTTGGTTATCAATGATCAGGTTTTTTTCGCGCAGTTCAAACTGGCTTTTTTGTTCACGCAATAATGTTAATTGTTCGCTATTTAGGATAGCCTCTTTGTTTTTATGAAATGACTCGAAGAAGGTGAGTGCCGTTACGGCATTTCCCAAGTCTTTATGAACTGTGTACATGAGGCTGTCCAGGTACACCTCAAACAAAGGCATAGGCTGTTTGTGAATGAGATCCATTGCCTGGTTGCCGGCGCGGATAGCAGCACTGTAGTCTTTTTTTGATATATGATATTCGAGTAGCTGGCTGTAAGCCCCGGATAGCATCGTTTCATGCCCCATGGCAGAAGCCAGTTGAATGGCTTTTTGAATTTCGGACTTCCATCTGGTTACGTCGGCTCTTGACTGCGACAGGTATGCTTGAATCAATGTGGCCACGGTAAGTGTCAGCGTATCGCCTTGGGCTGTTGCATCCTGGATGGATTTGTCGAGCAATGCTTGCCCTTCCGGAATATTGTTGGTAAAAAGCAAGGCGTATCCTTTTTGCATCTGGTCGTATAGCTGAAATTCCGGGTAGGGCAAAGTCATGGCCAATTCGAGGGACCTGTTGAAATACTGCAGGGCCATGTCTGCCCGTCCATTTTGGAGTTCGATACCGCCCAGTAGGTTGGTGCAGGCATGCTCCAGCTTTTTGTTTTTATGGCGGTATGCAAATGAAAGCACAGGTTGGATGGCTTGCACTGAGGCTTCCATTTTACCGAGGCTATTGAGTATCTGGGCCTGAATGGCGGTCGCTTCCATGATCAGGGTACTATCTGGTATGGATTGCAATCTTCTCAGCGCCTCATCAATCATTTTCTTTGCGGAGGTATTTCTCCCCATTCTGTTGTGTACATAGCCGGATTTCACCAGGTAATAGTCGTCGCAGGGAAATCGGAGGGAATCCCCTTCTTTGGGTGTTTTCGAGGCAAGATAACTCAAAGCCAGGCCATATTTGTTTTGCGCAATCCATTTTTCTAATGTAGGGTCAGGCGGGCAGGCTGAGACCAGGGTAATGACGCCACATAGGAGAACTGGCAAGATCAACCATGACTTTTTATTGGAAAATACCATTAACTTCTTACACATTCATGTTTTATATAATTAGCCAAAAATACAAATTTTCGGGGGGAATGAAAGCTGTTGCTGATTTAAGCCAGGTGTAATTTCGTTTATAATTTTATATATCAGATTAATATAAATAATATAATTAATTATATAATAATAAAAGTGTAAAAATGAGAAAATATGTTGCAGAATTAATAATGGGATGGGGTGGTTTTGGAATGGAATGACCGTATTTTTGAAGTGAAGAAACGAAAAATATTTCATTGGAGGTGTTGGAGCGATGATTAGATTCATCATCTATTTTTTTAAAATGCATATATTGTTGGACATAGATGGTGTGATGGTGCCAGCGCGTAGTTGGGAGAAACCTGCTTTGTTGTCGGATGGCTTTATGGCATTCTCGCCTTCTGCAGTGAAAGTGTTACAGCAGCTATTGAAAGTACAGGTAACGATTGTGCTGACTTCCTCGCACAGAGGACGGTTTACGATCGATGAATGGAAGTCTATTTTCAAGACGAGGGGATTGGAAGTAATAAAAATACAAATAAATCAGCAGATGCAGGAAAGGTTGAGTAGAAAGGAGGAAGTACTGCATTGGCTCAGTCAGAATAAAGGTACCGAAGAGTTTATCGTTATTGATGATGACCCTTCCTTGCGTACAATCTTCCCCTCATTAAGAGAAAAAGTGATTTTGACCAAACCGACCATTGGGTTGACAATGTCTCATTTACCGGAAATCAGAAAAAAAGCTAGCATTTTCGCCGGCGCTTTGAAGTAAAAGGTTATAGATTCTTTCCCACTATTGAATCGCCTGATTGCCAACACTCCCATACCCATTTGCTACATTTCTGTTTAAAATATGTACATTCTGCATTAGGCAAGAGTGAGAATAGCTTGTGCACTTTTGAGAATAAGTCTACCCAGTTTTAAAAAATACTACATTTTTGACAAGATAGATTTGCAAAAATGAGTATATGGCCGGATGGAGGTCTTTTACTTTTGTCCCAATAACCAATCTCAACTTGTCTACAATGATAATTGAAAACCTAAAGCGAAGTTTGGGCATGATTGTTCTTACTTTCATCGTCGCATTTTCTGTATCGGCGCAAACATTAGATTCTGACAATGACGGCATTCCTGACGACAACGAATGTGGTTGCCCGGAAGGAACTGTGGTGAATGGCAGTTTTGAATCCCCTAAAATAAGCGGCACCTCATCGACTGGATTTCTCGAGGACGACGTGGCTGGATGGGAAACGACTGCGACGGACAATTTACTTGAAT
>JAUMBK010000119.1:0-16127 GCA_032115795.1 Saprospiraceae bacterium
CACATCCGCAATCAATACTCCCTGATGCTGCGTCTGAATTGCTACCCAGTTTGGATTTAGCTGTCCAGCAACAAATTTGTCCTGTCTAACCCAAATACCATTCCATGCCTTGTTCACAAAACTGGAGGCTACTCTGTCTACAGTGCCATTTGACCAAAGATCAACAAAACCCTGCCATTTAATCCAGCTTTCCTCCGCACAAACAAGGTCATCCGAAGCTGATGCGGTCAACACAACACTTCCCTCGCAGCCTCCATTTGGATTGCTCGTGCCAGGGTTGGCTCCAACCATGATATCGGAACAGGTAAGTACGGGCGCAACCTCATCTTTGTATGTATAGTAATGGATGATAGGTTGACCATTGATCGTTGTGATCTCTTCACCTGTACACCAGTTGATGTATTTATAGGTCACTCTCCACTTCTTACATGCACCATCTTCAAACAGGAAAGTATCAATAGTAATATTTTCGCCTACAATTTCACATTGACCGTAATCTAGAATCGGCTTATTAATTCCAGGCCCACCATTTCTGATTTCTTCCAATGACAAACTACACTTACCCCACTCATTGGTGCCTCCTCTCTGTGGAAATACAACCGTAAATGGTTTTGTAACGCGGTTGACTGTAATAATCTGTGGACAAGTCACGGTCACCTCACCTTTGGTAACAGTAAATACCCGTCGGATCTGACCATAATTACACACAGGATTACTGTTTCCTATCCAGGTATCTTTATATGTGACGTCAAGTGCACTACAAAGTTCATATGCTTTAGGGAATCCTGTCAAACTTAGGTCTGTTCCTTTCACAGGACTTTCTTTATCCAGGCTCAATTTCAACTCCGAATCACAGGTAACTGTGACATCCGGTGGACAAACAAGAACAGGAGCCAGCTTATTTTCTACACGCACAGTAGCCCATGTGGTATTGTAATTGTCTCTCTTTCCTTCAATGATCAGATTGTCTCCAATAATGCCATTCCCGTTGCCGTCATCCCATACTCTCAATTCCACATCATAGCTGGCAAAGTTTTCACCAGCAGGAATGTCCTCACAGCAGAAAACAACATATTCCCCACCATCATTGTCGTTCCTGTTATCTCCAGGATGAACCCAGGTGCTTCCAGGATTATCCGTGACACCATTATTGTCATTAAACGTACTGTTGTTATTATGGCTTCCATCTGCACCAACATTTCCACAAGATCCACCATTTACTCTTCGGATTTCAAAGCGCACATCCGAGCAATGGTCATATGAACCATTGTCAATTTGCCATCCGTACAACTCCGCCTTTCCATCTGCTGCAGTTCCTGAACCACTTAGACTTACTACCAGATTCTGTTTGGCCACTGCCACAGGCGCAGATGCATCGATTACGGTAAGTGCAATTGGCTTTTCAGTGTAATTGCCGCAACAATCTTCAGCCCAGTATAATATATGGTAGACTCCTTTTTCAAGTCCTGTAAGCGTGATATTTGGCAACGCGCCAATGATATTCACACCCGCAGGCACTTTCACTCCCCACTTAATTTCAGACTCTGTTACACAATCATCCTGCAAATCAGTTGGTTTTACAACTTTCCAGTCAGCAAGACATCCCCAAGGACTTACACTTACAGTAACATCAGCCACCTCAAAAACAGGGGCTTTGGTATCCACTGTACGAATCACCTGAAGGTATTCCGTTCTCTGCTTTGTACAGGCATCAAATACCTTCCATGTGCGCAAAATCTTCATATTTCCTCCGCAGCCATTGGCACTGCACTCAGGGAACATGTTGTCTTCGTATGTTGTATATATATTACATTTGCTCGGATCCAGTTTCTGGTCGTGCAATTTACCGTCAAAACCAATTTGCTTGTAAGTGTAATATCCATTTACGAAACCTTCGTTCAATTCCACTACAGTTGGGGTTCCTGTGTAATCATCGGCAAAAAAGCCTGTATTGGCAGCACCCGGTGTACCAGGTCTTGAATCAATATCCGTGTATCCGGAGATATTTTCAGGGCTACCACTCATGCCACAAGTCAACGTCACATCTGCGGTAGGCGGAGTCAATTCCTTGATTTTCAAAGGATTGAAGCTGAATGTTTGGGAGCAAGTTGATTTCAGACCATTTTCATCTGTAAATGTCCAATCTCTGACGATTTTAGACTGGCCACACTCTGAAGTAGTGATTTTATCTTCAAAATTTACTGCGACATTTCCACAATCACCAAATGTTGGTGGAATGGTCAGCTTCGCTTTATTCGCATTCTGGCCAGGAATGTTGTACAACATACCCACTGTCTCCCTTCTTACGATATCCAGGTCATAACACTTAAACTGACATTCAGGCAACCAGCTTGGGTTTGTGGCAATCTGTACAACTCCACCTGTGGTGGTTGAGAAGGTCACTGTATAGTTTCCAGCTTCGTTGTTATTGTAGTTGCCCACTACCAAAATATAGGTCTTACCAGCATCCAAAACTCTGGTTAAAGAAGCAGCCGTAGTTACCTGAAGCAAGTTGGCACAAGGTTCAGAAGGATCAAAACTACCCTCATACAGGTACATATAGAAAATTGTAGAACCGATGGTCGGTGTATACACTCTTGTGAAAGTATACGAACCTGAAACAGTGACACTAAATGGATGAGAATTGACATGTGTTTCATTTTGATTCGCAATGGTACTCAGGTTACATGCTGTCGCTGTAACTGAGGAAACACGCCACATTTCATCACTATCGTCGTTCAATACACCAGTGAAGGAAGACACAGTCGTGATCGTTGTCACGTCAACGCACTTACAACTTACCACCGGAGCTGACTTATCCTCAACCAAAAACGTTCCCCAGCAATTCGTGCCATCACTACCTACTATCTGGTAGGTATGCTCACCAAACGGAATGTCAAGGGCCACACCCTGTGGAACATTGTTGATCGCATTGACAGCACTATTGAATGGCCAGATATTGATTTTATAATCCCAGTAACAAGCATATGGCCCTCCTTCAAGGAACATGTCTGCATTCAACGTTACTTTACAATTTTCATCAACAGTAATATTTACATTGTCATTGCACGTGAGGCTCTTTACTGGATTGGCAATGCCCTGCACAGAAAGTGTAAATTTACAGGAATCAAAAATGACACCTGAGGACGTTCTAACCAGGTGGAACAAGAACTGATAGTCACCTGGTTTTACAAAGCTGCCAGATGCAGGCCCTTTGATTTGTTTTATACTATACACCGCACAACGTCCAAACGAGGTGGCATAATTAGGTACTTGATATTCACACTCCCCTGGAGCGAGAGTCACTTTTTGATTTCCTGAACATGCCAGGTTACACGGAGGTGGTACAACAGTAATTACCTGAGACTTGGTACTGCTACAACCATTCGAATTTGTGACAGTAACGACATACGTCGTTGTGACTATCGGTGCTACAGTGATGACTGCCGTTGTCGCACCCGTGCTCCAACGGTATGTTCCACCACCTGTTGCAGTCAGGACAGCCAGGTCGCCTTCAATAATTGTATTGTCATTCGCCGTTCCTGAACTTTCTGCTACAGTGATGCCAGCAACAGGCAAAGCATTGACGACGATGCTGACAGAAGCCGTATTTGTACATCCATTGGCTGAGGTAACCGTGATGGTATAAGTACCCGCAGTACTCACTGTAATGATGGAAGTCGTAGCTCCCGTGCTCCAGCGATATGAACCGGCAGTAACGCATGAAAGTACTGCTGAAGCACCTTCACAAATGATACCATCATTGAGGCTGTTACCTGAGTTTTCAGAAATACCGATAGCAGGAGTTGGTATTGGAATGACAGTTATGCTGGTTGAATTACTGGCTGAACATCCCTGAGGAGAAGTCGCTGTAACTGAATAAATTCCGGCAGCAGAAACTGTAATAGATGCCGTTGTCGCACCAGTATTCCATACATAGGTACCACCACCCGATGCCGTCAGGGTTGCAGACGTATTCTGGCAAATAATGCCATCATTGCTTTGAAGTCCTGAATTCTCAGTCACTGAAATAGATACAACTGGCACAGTATTGACCACATGAGTTGCACTTGAGAAAGGTCTGCAATTCACATTCGTTGGAATTGGATTTAAAACAGTATAGATATAATAGGTTCCCACAGTTGGGAAATTATATTGTGTAGATGCACTTGTACCGCCGCTTGTCAGTTGCGCGTTTGAAACAGAACCTATAACAGTTCCTCCAGTATATGGATCGGTGGTTGGTGAAGTGAATGCTTTAAAATTCACACCGTAAGTTACACCCATATCTGTAAGGAAGGTGCTGCTCATGGTAACGTTATTATTAGCACATGATGGCGATGGTGCAAGAGAAAGGTTAGGTATAGTAGGACAAACCGAACAGTTGCCCGGTCCTATCAATGTGTATGCGTTGACAAAAGAACAAAGTGTTGCATTGTTCGTAATGGTTACATTGTAAGTTCCTACATCAACACCAGTCAAATCCTGTGCAGTTGATCCATTACTCCATAAATAGCTATAATTACCCGCTGGGCTTAATGTCAAATCAACAGCCCCATTCGTAGCCACACAAGTAGTGGGTTGGATGAGAATCGAGCTTACACTTGGATTGGGAACTACAGTGATACTGGTAGCAGCATTGGCCTGACAACCAGTCGCATCGGTGACAGTAACTGAATACACACCTGCTGTATTGACTGTGATCGCATCCGTGGTTGCACCTGTACTCCAAACATAACTAAAACCACCTGAAGCAGTAAGGGTGGCAGTTGCTCCAACGCAAATGGTACCATCATTATTCGCCACACCGGAAGTTTCAGAGATGGCAATCTGTGCAGGTGGATTCTTAACATCAATAGTAAATGAGCAGCTCAAACCGCAAATGGTATATGTGATAGTCTTAACCCCAGATCCGGCTAAAGCAGGTGAGAAAACACCATTCGAAACACCAGGCCCTGAATAAGTACCACCGGCCGGTAAACCACCTGTGAGAACAAATGGAGCAGTGGTGATACAAACTGTACTGTTCGCAGGGCAAGTTGGATTACTTGTTACCAATGTTGCAGGCACAGTAACTCTTGGAGATTCACACCCAGTAGAAAGTATCAGATTATAGAAAAAATACTGATAGCTCGGAGTCAGGTAAAAATCCATTGAGGCAATACCCGGTAAGACCCATGGGAATGTATGTGTAACTAAACCAGAACGCCACGTACTTGGATTGGTTGTAAATCCAATATAATAGGTTCCTGCAGGCAATGTCCAGTTAACAGGTACAACCTGTGCCACTGTAGGTGTTGTGACATTTTGTACTGTTGTGGTGCCCGAATAAGTTGCAAACGCCGTACCAGAAGCACTGACAGTACGCGCTTCAATCGTAAATGCTGTACCTACTACTGCTGATGGATAAATATCCATAGAAGTGAGCGTGATCGGCCTCAGAACGTTTAAAATCATATAGGCACTGGCAATAGGTGTTGTTTGGAATTGACCTAAAGTAGTAACATGATTCCAGCCACCGTCACCTGGGATAGTCAAACCACTCTGGCCTCCTTCAGCAGCACTTACATAATAATTTGTGGTTGATGTGAGTAGCGGGGTATTGAAAGTTGGACCTGTTCCCAACACGTTGCCAGCTACAGGAGCATCATACCACTTTATTGTGGCACCCGCAGTTGCAGTGGCACCCAGTGTTAAAGAAACGGGACCAGGGTTACAGGTAGTTGCAGGTGTTGTAGTGGTAATATTGGGACTAAACACTTGCACAGACACAGGCACTGAGGGAGAGCCGGCGATTGGCGTGCCTCCGCACGAAATAACACAACGGAAATCTGTTGAGGTATTCACACCGATAGCACTGTATGTTGCATTGGTTGCACCACTAATACTAGTCCACGTATTGGCACCAGCTGGCGAACTTTGCCACTGATACTCTGCACCTGTTGCAGGACTTCCTCCCAGTGATAATGTCAAGTTATCTGTAATACAAACCTGAGACAAGGAAGAAATCGTAGTAACAGAACCTGCTGCAGGATTACTGAGAATTGTAAATGTCTTGGCCCCTGAAACAGGAAATACAGAGGCGGACAAAGCAACCGTAGCAGGACATGTAGTAAATATTGCCGTATTGTTACTCACATTCACAGCAGGAGACATATCTTGCGCGACTACAAAGTATTCAATTATATCGCCACTGGCAGGAGCTCCACCAAACAACAGACTGAAATCCATACTAAACTGGAAAGGAGAACTATTGTTACTTGCCTCTACAAATTTCCAGCCATTGGTTGCGCTGGTGTTGGTTCCTGGCAATGTGTTTGCATTTGACGATTTTCTGTACCACACCCTCGGCTTAGTTCCAGCTGATGAATTGACACCATTAAAGTCAGTGATTGTGGCAGATAAAGGTACCTCATTTGTACAAATGCTATTGGGTATGTTTGTAAATACAATTCCAGGGCCAGTTGCGTCATTGGCAATACCTGTAAATTGCAAGGCTCCCATATCAGGAAAACTGCCTCTTGGCGCATTGTTAAAGTCAGTCGTAACGGCCGGAGTGATTGCAGTGGTAGCACTGCTTTCTGCAAAGCTCAACCCCGCAGGAGCGAAAGTATTTGAACCTAAATTGGTAAGATTGGCTTCATTGAACGTAGCTGTTTCTCCCATAAAGGTCTTATACAAACCACAGGATGTATTAAAGGATGGGTCTGCAGTACCTGTAGTTCCTCCAAAAATATAATATACATTGGTCGCTGTGCTCAGGGTTGGCCCTTCACCATAGATATAAGGCGCATTATATATATTGTTGTTGGCAATGTAATTTGTTGGTCTTACACCGACTGTACCAATCCCGGATCTCTTTACCGCAGAAATGTAGGCATCCCCATTCGCTGTTCCGGAAATTGAAACGATATTATTGAATGCTTTTGTAATGACGGTAGCTGTAGAAGAGTAATAAATACCTGCAGCCCCAAACAATGCGCCCGTAGAGGCCAAAGGAGCACCACTACTTGGAAAAATGGTATTATAATAGATATTCGATGTAGTTCCGCCAGCTATATTAATACCTGCTAAAGCAATATTGGAATTCGCTTGCGGTGTGGCCAAACTCGAAATAAAGTTGTTATAAATATTTGTTGTCGGTCCTGACGTCACCTCTATTCCTCTGACCAATCCACTTGCTTGGGAAGATGTAAGGTTGAAAATTTTATTCTGAAAAACATTGTTTGTGTTGGTATTTGCCAGGATACCAATGACAGTCCCTGTAGTAACACCAGTACCAAACGAGAGGTTGCTGACAGTGTTATTGAAAATATCAGCAAAACCAGCCGATGTTGTACCTGAGGTGATTCCTCTTATTAAACTGGTGGATGATGTTGACGTACCTGTGACAGTTATATTGTTAATCGTATTATTATTGATACGCTGAAAACGTGGTGAACCAAAACCATAAATTGCATATGTAGTAGTTGCACTGGATGCAGTATTGTTGGTAACCGTAAAATTAGTCACACTATTTCCTGAAACAAAGGTGGAGTCAGAAGTCCCTGGAAAAAGACAAAATGAAGTGCCTGATGAAGTTCGTGTAATGTTATTTAATACGTTATTGTTCATATACACTTTTCTTGATGCTGTGGTGCTTGTATTTCCGAAGTTGTAATAAAAATACAAAGTACCGCTTCCAGGTACAGTCTGATTAGTACACGTATTGTTATTCATCTCAAGGCTGATATTGTTGTTACCGCCTGAATAGGATCCGAACAAACAATACATCAGACCTGTGGTAAGATTTGGAAAGTTTCCAAATAAAACTGTATTCCCATTGATCTGTCTGTTAGCACCAACACTGGTTAAATAAATACCATACGTTGCACTGGTTGTGGTACCGCTTTGCATGGTGATCGTGTTGTTATTTGCCTGTTGCACTCCACCACTATTTGTTGAAGCAAATACATAGTACATGGTACTTGTTTGTGCTATATCTCCTATTGCTGTATTGTTATTATAAATGAGTGAATCCACATACAAAGTGTAAACCCCATATGCAGTAGCGGATCCACCACCAACACCTGTGAACGTGTTGTTATTTACGATATACCCCCGGCCCTGTGCCGCTGTTGAACCTCTGAAAAGCACACCCGTATAAATTGAGGCAAATGTGTTATTTTGCACGGTCACACTTCTGTGAATATCCGATGAATTTATCGTCCAGGTAGCCGCAGTTATACCATCAAACAAATAAGGGGCTGAGTAGATGGCAGCCCCGGCAGTAGCACTATTGTTTAAATTGAACGTACAACCGGATATAGTTATATATTGACAACCATCAGCTGCACCGGCGGTAGTACCTGTATTATACATGGCAATGGCATTTTCCATAGCCAAGGCGGCTGTCGTATTAGTTGCCAGCTCGGAAAATACGAAATTTTGAATCGTAGTCCTGTCGACACCCTTCAAAATAATGATGGCGTCATTGGCACCACTCGTTTGGGAACCCGCCCTTGTACCAGCGTATGCTGTAATGGTGTTTCCATTTCCGCTGATAACCAATGGGTTTGCCGCAGACAATGAAGCGTTCAATACCGCAGATCCCAACTGCAAACCGTTTAACGGCGTAGTCTGTGCAGTACTGACATTGATTGTAGCACCACCCAGACCAACACCCTGTGTATTCAGTGCTGTGAATGCTGCGTTCAAATCCGCATAATCGCCAGGAACATTTTTAATACCCGTAATCTGGGAATAAGAGATGGTCGTCTGCATTAAGAAAAATGCAAAAAAGAGAAGTAATGAGTTCTTCATTATTCAGATTGAGTTTAGGTTCTATAAATTATCTAACGTACATACTGCACCCCAGACCGAGCAAAATTATCAAATCAATTTGTCAAAACAAAATAATATACAAAATATATATTTAAAAAATCATGATGGACTTGCCTATTTTGTCGAAAACATATCCAACTACAACATTCATTTGTACAAAATAAATACTTACTTTCGCTTTAAAATAGCAGCCTGTTATTCCGTTAGAGCTTGGAAAAATTCCGCACAGAATGTGATGTACTTAAGATACAAAAATGAAATTCAATCCAAAATACCTCTTTGCCTTAATTCCATTGCTCTTTGTTGGTGCTATAGTCTACTATTTTAGCGATATAGTTACGCATATATTGTTGGCGTGGGTCATATCTATGATTGGAGCGCCCGTGGTCGTTAAACTACGTAAATATGTAGGTAAAAACGTGGCTGCAGTTTTTACACTAAGCCTGTTTGTTGGAACCTTTGCTTTACTAATCTGGATTTTCATTCCACCCCTGGCAAGCCAGATGGAAAATTTGGCAAAAGTAGATTACAATAAAGTAGTGACAGCTTTGGAGGAGCCAATTCGTGACTGGGAAAAATGGCTTATGTCAAAAAAAATCCTTACACCGGAAGCTTTGATTTCGAAAAGCGACACTTTGACAGTAAATAATCCGGATTTTCAAGCGCAACCCATAGTGATAAAAATCGACAGCACCCTCACCAGCAAAAATGGCGCTGCCGGAAATGACATCAACCTTCATGTTTACCTAAACAATCCACCCAGGGAAATTTCTAAATCCGGAATGGAACGAATCACTGAAACAAAGGATGATTTTTTTAGTAAACTACGTCTCCAATTGTCGACCTACCTAAACCCTTCTTACCTGCAAGCCTTTTTTACAAGTGCCATGAACCAGGTCGGAGATGTGATGGTCGCTGTTTTTTCTGTTTTCTTTATTGGATTTTTTTTCTTGCGGGAACAAGGACTCTTCGTCAATATGTTGATGGCAGTTGTCCCCTCAGGTTACGAACAACAAACATCGCAAGCACTCGACCAAACCTCCCGGCTACTGATAAGGTATTTTATTGGAATACTGATTCAAACGACAATCATCACTCTGATTGTGTCTTCAGGACTTGCCCTTTTGGGCGTACCCAATGCCCTACTGATTGGCTTTTTTGCAGGGATCATGAACGTGATTCCATATGTTGGCCCCATCATCGCCACCGTAGCCGGTGTAGCCATCACCCTTTCATCGAGCGTCACTCTTTCATTTTATGCAGAAACAATCCCACTGATTTTGAGAGTGTTAGGTGTGTTTTTGTTTACAAGAATTGTAGATGACCTGGTGTTGCAACCAAATATCTTTTCAAAGAGCGTAAAAGCCCACCCTTTGGAAATTTTCATCATCGTTTTGGTAGGCGCCAAAATCGCCGGAATACTGGGAATGGTCCTGGCAATCCCGTTTTATACAGCTTTCCGGGTGGTAGGAAAAGAATTCTTAAGCGAATTTAAAGTCATCCAAAAACTCACCAGAAACCTGTAATTTTTTCATCAATATTGCAGCTTTTTCAAAGAGGGAATGCGAAAATAAAATAGGACGGTAACCACAAGGGTCATAATACCACCAAAAATGACCGAAGGCACCGGTCCCATTAATGATGCCGCCATCCCACTTTCAAACTGTCCCAGTTCATTGCTGCTATTTATAAAAATGGAATTCACAGATGAAACCCTGCCACGCATCGTTTCCGGAACAAGAACCTGAAAAATCGTTCCCCGAATAATGACTGAAACCCCATCAAATAAGCCACTGGCAAACAATGCTACAAAACTCAGCCAAAACCATGGTGACAGACCAAAAAGCAATATACACAAGCCAAAGCCGAAAACAGCCCTGTATAAAATCATCCCTTGATTTTTTCGCAAGGGAAATTTCGTCAAATATAAGATTGACAGAAAGTTGCCGGCATAGGTAGCCGATTGAAGTAGTCCAAACTCAGTGGGCCCAACAAATAAGATGTCTTTCGCAAAAACTGGCAGAATTGCGACGGCACCGCCAAACAAAACCGCCAGCATATCCAGCCCCATGGTGCCCATCAGTGATTTTTGTTCCTGTAAAAATACCAGGCCCTCTTTCACACTTTCCCAGGTGCGCACGGATACTAACCTCGATGGTGGGGTTTCTTTCACTTGATATATACAAGCCAGTGCCACCAAAACAAAAACCAATGCGAGGATCAAACTAAAAAAAACACCAACCCACCCTATTGAAATACCTGCAATGAGAGGTCCCACTACCGCCGCAGCCAGCCAGATCATGCTGTTTACTGACGCAGCCTCAACCAGTTTTTCCGGCCGGACCACCTGGGATAACAAAGCCGAAAAACTTGGGCTTAAATAGGCTCTGACTATACCCGTGCCACCAATAATAAGGTATATCAGCCACTTCATCCAGCCACCGTCAAACACAAAGGAAGTCACAAAAATCAACCCACAAAGCAACAAAATGTAACCGGCAAGACTCTGAATGATCAACAAACGCTTGAGCCCTGTATCTGCTCTGACTCCCGCTGGCAAGGCAAGCAGGATGGCAGGAATTACTTCGCTCAGACCCAACATGCCCAAAGCAAAAGCACTTCCCGTATTTTCATACAAATACCAGCCCATTAAGACAGGAACCATTTTCATTCCCAGCGTAAAAAATAAGCGCGCCAGCAGAAAATAGGTGTAGTCAGTCAAGGGCATCCAACGCCGGACCATCAAGATTTAATACGTTAGTCCTTTAAGGTAGGTATAACTCATTCGGATGCTTTCCATTGGATCTCGCTTGCATACATCCTGCTCTACAAAGAAATATTCCATTCCTGCCTTCTGACCTGCCTGGAATATCTTTTTCCATTGAATGGTTCCCGAACCAACCTCAGCAAACGACTTCTCTGGTGAGTTTTCCATGTCTTTAATATGAAATACCGGGAATCGTCCAGGATGTTTCTTCATTAATTTTAATGAATCAATGCCTGCTTTTTTTGTCCAGTAATGGTCAAGCTCAAATTTGACCAGTTTTGGGTCCGTTTCATTAAGCAGGATGTCATAAGGTACAATGCCATCGATGGCCTGGAATTCAAAATCATGGTTGTGGTGACAAAAGACAAGGCCATATTCCTTTGCCTTTTCCGCACATCGGTTCATCAACGCAGCATTCTTCTTATAGTCGTCAATCGTCTTTCGTTCGCCATCAAAAAAATAAGCGCAAACAATATATTTCATGCCCATATACACAGCATCCTCACACACATTTTCCCATCGGTGCTGCATGGAATACGTACCCTCAGGCAATCCATTTCCTGTCATTGTATGACCTGAAGGCATCAGTAAGTTCGTATCCCGCAATATCGCTTTAAAATTTTCCTTCGTCTGTCCATAAAATTTTCCATTTTGATAGCCTGCACACTCTACGTGGGAGTAGCCAATGGACGAAATTGCTTTTAAGGTACCGACAGGATTATCCGCCATTGCATCGCGTACAGTGTATAGTTGGACTCCGATCTTATCCAGTTTTTTAGGATCGCCGGCCAGGAATTCAGACAAGCTACCGGGCGCCCCATGCAATCTCGGCAGATTAACTGCCACAACAGACAAAGCCAACGTATTTCGTAGAAATGATCTCCTCTCCATCTTAGAATTTTAATGATTTAACGTAATAACAGGGAATTCGATGCGGTAACTGAGCACAGGAACAAGGCCAAGTTGCCTCTGTAAAAGTAAACTTTTTAAGTAAGGATCGTTATAAAAATAACCATCATTTTCTTTGTTAAGTAGATTCTGGATATCGAGTGACCATCGGTGGATTACCCCCTTTTTCCTGCTTTGCTTTTTGTATACAAATCGTACGTCCGTTCTGGCATAGGCAGAAAATGATGTTTGATAAAAGGAGGTCGGATCATACACTCCAATGGGTCCCGATTGCATTTCACTCACCAGATCCTGCATTCGGAAACCTCCGCGATAATGGATTGCCAAACCGGCCAGAAACACACTTAACTTCTCTCCTTTCGATTTCTCCAATTGATAAAATACCGATACATTCGACATTTGTCCCACAGAATATTTCGTAGGTTGCCACTTCTTTTCCGAAGCCACAGATTGAAAGGAAACTTCCATCACAGAAAGGTTCGCTTCAATTTGCCATTTTCTTACAGTGACTTTCCCAAATACCTCACACCCATAACTGATTGCCGGAGCCGCTTGTCCTGGTAAAATAGATGTTGGCGAATAGATATAATCATAGCCACCGCTGCTACCGTTTGCCAGGCTAAAAATACCATTTTCTAAACCCGTTATTTTATAGGATGGCAGATTTGAAAAATAATGCGTAAACGCCTGCCCACCAACAAAATAGTTTGTCCCTCGGTAAACGTAACCCATTTGCCCATGGTAGCTTCGAATCCGGTTTGAAAACGTCTGACCTACTTGCAATGGATCTGAATAATCTGCAGAAGTGGCAGACCGAAAGCGAAAATGGGCAACTGACTCCGAAGAAAGTTCTGACTCAGCAGCCACGTAGGGCTCCAGAGAAATAGGATGAGACAGCCTTCCGAAACTGATCCTGCTTGCAAGACCGACGGAAAGTCGAAATGGCACAATAAGACGAAAGGGCACCACTCCCTCTGCATAAGGATATATACTTGAGAAGTGCCGGTCAGACAGAGTAACATAACTGGATTTCCCGGATTGGTACAGATATTGCGATCGTACACCAACAGAATAAAATGTCTGTCCAAAAGCAAGGTCCTCAAACCGGGTATGTGTTGACAACATTTGTTCCTGGATAATATGGTCTTGATTCAAGACAAGCCCTGTCGACGCAGACCAAAGGGAGTCAGACGTTTCAAAACGACTTGTCTCCCTGCCAGAATAGACGACCGTGGAGGAAAACCTGCCAAACCTGCCAATCAGACTGGAGAAGCTACCACCCATGACACCCATTCGATTTTTAAACTGAATGTCCTGCATGTCCTTAAATCGGGTGAGAGTATCAAGTATGCTTTTGGGATTGTGTACATTCTCACTTTCGCCAAGGATAGTAAATACCCTGAGCCTATGCCTGGCACTATGGATGACGTCACCATAGCCAGCCAAATCCTGGTAACCGATTCTCTCATTCCCAAAATCAACCCCCAACTTATTCAGCAGGCCTACAAAACTATACCTGTATGAAGCATATACTTTACGCTTACCCAGAGAGGCCCCTACCCCAGCTTCAAAGCCGATCAGATTCAAATCAGTATACGGACGAAGAGAGTCAGACATCGAAATATTGGACGTACCCGAAGCAGCATCAGAATAAGAAGCCTTTGCAGGATTTGATTCAAAATGATACAATCCCATCACGGAGCCATTGATCGCATTTACACCGCCGGCATGCGATGTGGCCAGATCATTTGCTGTCCCGGCATTGCTTAAATGATTGGGATTGAGTATATCCGCACCAAATAATTGCCATTTATGCATTTCCGGAGACATGCCTCTGAAAACAATCCCATTGGCACCATCATTGGATGTGGTAAATCCAGGTTGGCGCAACAAAATACGCGATGGATCCTGAAAGGAAGCAGGCATCACTTTGTATTGATTTCTTGTGAATGTGAGTACTCCCGGATTGACAGACTTACCCCGAATAATCAACTCATCAGAAAGGACGGAGGGAGATTCCATTGAGACACAAAAGCTGACATTTTCCGATCGGCCATTCTCCATCCAGAGAGTCGTATCCAGAACACTGTAATCAGCACTTCGAAAAGAAAAACGAACAAAACCGGAATACGGAATCGTCAACTGAAAATTTCCCTGGTCATCTGTAACCAACCTCGTAGTATCTCCCTGAGATGTAACACAAATGATCGGTTCATATAAAACCGGGATTGGTTCATTGCACAGTAATAGCCTTCCAATCACTTGCGTTCGTCCCGTAACAAACGTAAGTCCAAAAAGAAACAAAAGTAATGCTCCTTTCACATCTAAATATGCCATGGTTGTTCATCAAACAATATGAAAAAATCAACCATATCAGATACCTAAAATTTTCCGTAATAACACCTCATCAACTTCGCCCCCTGCAAAATCGTCAAATGTTTTTGAAGTCACCTCAATGATGTGCTTTTGAATAAAAGGAGCTCCTTCTCTGGCTCCATGTTCCGGCGATTTAATACAACACTCCCATTCCATCACCGCCCAACCGTCATAGCCGTACTGCGAAAGTTTACTAAAGATCCCGTTAAAATCAACTTGCCCATCACCAGGAGATCTGAATCGACCTGCCCTATCCTTCCAATCCTGATACCCTCCATACACACCACATTTACCCGTCGGATTAAACTCTGCATCCTTTACATGGAATGCCTTGATTCTATCGTGGTAATGGTCAATATATTGCAAGTAATCCAATTGCTGTAATACAAAATGACTTGGATCAAACAGGAGACACGCTCTCGGGTGGTGATTCACCTTGTCCAGAAACATCTCATAGCTCAATCCGTCATGCAAATCTTCACCTGGATGCACTTCATAGCAAACATCAACGCCATGTTCATCAAAATGGTTGAGAATAGGCATCCAGCGTTCTGCCAACTCTCGGAATCCTAATTCCACAAGCCCTGGAGGCCTTTGTGGCCATGGGTTCATCGTATGCCATAAAAGAGCCCCCGAAAAAGTGGCGTGCGAGTTCAGGCCCAGATACCTTGATGCCACCGCCGCATTCCGCACTTGCTGCTTGGCCCATTCAGTACGCTGCACTGGCTTCCCTTTAAGCTCATCCGGTGCAAAATTGTCAAACATCAAATCATAGGCTGGATGCACTGCCACCAATTGTCCCTGCAAATGGGTGCTCAACTCTGTAATCTCCAGTCCAAAACTCTGCACTTTTTCTTTTAGCTCGTCGCAATAATCCTTGCTGGTCGCTGCCAGATCCAGATCAATCAGCCGCTTATCCCATGTAGGAATCTGGATGCCCTTATAGCCAAGGGATGACACCCATTGGCAAATATTCTCCAGACTATTATAGGGAACAGCGTCCCCCATAAACTGTGCTAAAAAAATCCCGGGACCTTTGATTGTTCTCATTGTATTATTCGATATTTATTATTGAATGAATGGAATAGCTATTTTTCGCTACCTATGCTTTAGAAGCCATTGAAATCCACTTTTGTTCGCTCTTTCCAGAGGCAATAACATGGGATATGAATTCCATACCGCGAACCCCATCGTCAACAGTAGGAAAGTCAAAGTACACCGGATCGGCTACTTTCCCCTCCCAGGAAGCCTG
>JAUMBK010000120.1:0-10878 GCA_032115795.1 Saprospiraceae bacterium
ACCAGCTCCTTTGAAGAAGTGTTCTTCGTTCAATCTGTTCAATACAGGGTGGGTCGCATTGGTACCGTCTCTGAACGTAAAGTACAACTTCGCCTGTGGAGTACAGTTGTCAAACGCACCTCTATCAAAGTCTTTTGCCCACAGCTCGACCATCTTAGGATTGCCAGCCATCAGCGCAGTACTCAAACTCACACAGTATGGTGTTGGCGCTTTCTTGTCAACTACCATCAATGTGCTTGAGCAGTTGTCTATGTTTCCACATCCATCCGTTACTTTCCAGTCTACTCTGTGGTTGATGTTTTCTGCATCCAGAATGAACGCTGGCAAGGATGCTGATCCTCCACTAGCTTTGGATGGAGCAACATACGTTACAAACACTACATCAGCCAGGACAACGCCCAGGTGCTGGTTCTGGATAGCTACCCAGTTCGGGTTCAGCTGGCCTGCCACAAACTTGTCCTGTCTTGCCCAGATGCCATTCCATGCCTTGTTTACAAAGCTGGATGCCAATCTGTCAACAGTTCCATTTGCCCACAGGTCAACGAATGCCTGCCACTTGATCCAGCTTTCATCCGCGCAAACCAATGCGTCAGTTGCACTTGCAGTCAATACTACACTACCTTCACATCCGCCATTCGGATTGTTTGGATTTGGATTGGCAGCCACCATCAGGTCTGTGCATGTAATCTGAGGCGCAACCTCATCCTTATACGTATAGTAATAGATGATAGGCTGTCCGTTGATTGTCGTGATTTCCTGACCAGTACACCAGTTGATGTACTTGTATGTCACTCTCCACTTCTTACAAGCACCATCTTCAAACAGGAATGTATCGATTGTGATGTTTTCACCTACGATATCACACTGACCGTAATCTGTGATTGGTCGCTTGATAGTAGCGTCGGCTGTATTTCTCACATCATCCAAAGTCAGACTACAAGATCCCCACTCAGACACACCTCCTCTCTGTGGGAAGGATACGGAGAATGGCTTACCAACACCTGCTACTTCGATTTCCTGCGCACAAGTCACCGTTGTTGCACCTTTTGTAGCTGTAAACGTTCTTCTGATCTTTCCAGTCTTACACACTGGGTTGCTTCCTCCCAACCATGTGTCAGTGTACGTCACTTCCAATCCAGAACACAAATCAAATGCAGATGCTGTTCCTGTCATGGACATATCTACATCCTTTACATTTGTTTGCTTGCCTTCCAGACTCAGGTTCAACACCATGTCACAAGTTACTGACACATTCGGTGGACATACAAGTACTGGTGGAATCTTGTTTTCAACACGGATTGTCGCCCATGTTGTATTGTAATTGTCACGAACTCCGTTGATGATCAGGTTGTCACCATATACGCCGTTTCTGTTTCCGTCATCGAAAACACGAATTTCAACGTCGTGCAATCCGAACTCCAAACCAGCAGGAATATCCTGACAGCAGAATTGTACGTATTCGCCACCATCTGTATCGTTTCTGTTATCACCAGGGTTGTGGAACCATGTCTGACCAGGTACTTCTGACGTCACGCCGTTGTTGTCATTGAACGTGCTGTTGTTGTTGTGTGTTCCGTCAGCACCTACGTTTCCGCATGCACCACCAGCCACTCTTCTGATCTCGACTTTTACATCTGAGCAATGGTCGTATGAACCATTGTCTACCTGCCAGCCATACAACTTGGCAGTTCCATCAGCGCCTGTTCCTGAACCAGTCAGGCTCAATACGATGTTTTGCTTAGCCACTGCCACTGGAGCAGAACCGTCTATAACAGTAACATTACCCACTTTAGAAGACACATTTCCGCAACAGTCTTCAGCAAAGTATGTAAATCTATATTTGCCTACTGCCATGCCAGAAGCTGCAAAGCTTGGTGCTGCGCCAAACAATCCAACACCAGCCGGTGCCTCTACTCTCCATTTGATCTGGTTTGTCAATGCACAGTTGTCGTTCAAATTTGTCGGAGCAGCTACCTGCCATGAGGCAAGACATCCCCATGGATCTACGCTGATGGTTACATCAGCCACATCGAATGTAGGTGCTTTCTCATCCACCGCCTTGATTGTCTGTACATACGTGCTGGTCGCACCAGTACACCAGTCAAGGAGTGTCCATGTTCTCAATACTTTCATATTGCCACCGCAGCCGAGGCCACATGCATTGATGTTGATGTCTGTATATGTTGAATAGATATTACAGACGCTTACATCCACTTTTTGTGGGTGGAAGTTGCCATCAAAGCCAATCTGGCTATAAGTGTAGTAACCGTTGGAATTTCCTTCGTGCAATTCGACCACAGCCGGTGTTGCAGTCCAATCGTCCGCATAAATACCTGTATTGGCAGCACCTGCAGTTCCTGTGCGGCTATCCACATCTGTTTGGCCTGCCACATCTGCAGGATCTGTGTTTGAACCACAAGTAAGTTGAACTTCCCTTGTAGGGGCTGTCAAATCAGAAATCTTCAACTGGTTGAATGTAAACGTCTGAGAACAGGAAGAAACGTTGCCTGCACCATCTACGAAGGTCCAATCTCTAACCAACTTAGAAGCGCCACAGTTTGACGTAGTAATTCTGTCTTCAAAACTTCTGCTTACAGGACCACAGGCATCATTCACTGCAGGTGGCGTTGTCAGTTTAGACTTGTGATTTCCTGGAATATTGTACAGGATTCCTACAGTTTCTCTCTTCACAACTTCAAGATCATAACACTTGAACTGGCACTGAGGTGCATTTGCAGGATTGGTTACAATCTGAACCTGACCTGCTCCTGTAATATTCACATTGTATGTACCGGTAGCATTCAGAGAACTAAATGTGGTAAATACATACACATAATTTACCCCAGCAGTAAGGTTAACTGAAATCAAAGGATCCAATCCACCTGCTCCATCATCATTGGCAACAATGAAGTTTGTACATGGATTCGCCGGATCAAATGGGCCCCGGTAAAGCACCGCATACGTATCTCCTGCAGAACCATTTGCGTTGAATGTGTATGTTCCTGTAGTAGATACGGTGAATGGGAATGCATCATAGTAATAAGATAGCGTTCCCTGAGCACATGCCGTTGTACCTAAAGGCCTTCTGTATGTCGGGTCAGTATTGGCAATAGAACCAGAGAAAGCTGTCACCGGAGTGATCACAGGCTTATCTTCACAACTGCAAGCTGCAACTGGAGCTACTTTGTCTTCCACTGTGAAGGTTCCCCAACAAGAGTTACCATCAAAGCCAACAATTTCAAAGGTATGTGTACCCAGAGGAATGTTTAATGCAACTCCCTGAGGTACGTTGTTAATAGCATTTGACTGACTGTTGAAAGGCCAGATATTAATTTTATAGTTCTTGTAGCAGCCGTAAGGGCCACCTTCAAGGAACATATCTGCATCAAACGTTACCTGACAGTTTGCATCTGCGGTTATATTTACATGGTTGTTGCATGCAAGTGACTTCACTGGGTTTGGATAAGGCAAAACAACCAAAGTCAACTCACACTTGTCAGCAACCAAACCTGCATTGTTTTGAAGTTCGTATTTCAGAACATATGTGCCTGGACCAACGGCAGTGCCTGTTTTTGGACCTGCAGTCTGTACGATGGCACAATCACCTGTCTCTGTTGCATAATTTGGAATCAAAAACTCACAAGCACCTGGGGGCAATGTCACTGTCTGATTTCCTGCACAAACAATCTGTCCACAGGCTCCCTGAGGCGGCGCGACAGGACATACGCACTTCACATCTCCTCCTGTAGGGTCCGTAAAGCGAAATGCCAAATCACACTGAGAAACAGAGGAATTGTTTGTAAAAACAACCTGGAAAAAGCCAGGCTTGACAGTCACACTAAATGGCTGTGTGATAGACGAACCCACATCTCCCAAAAAGTTTGTGCTCTGGCTTGCAGGGTTGTACGGTGTCTGACTTGTACCGTCTGCCGACTGGTACACAGCAGCGTGTGCATTACTTCCACAAGGTGTCAGACCAGTGTTTGGGTCAAAATTGACAACCAAACATACATTGGTAGTTCCACAGTTACGAAACTGCACAGTTGTGTAACCATAACTGGTAGCCATATTGAAAATACCAGGGTATGCCTTGGAAGGACATGATGAAGGTACTCCATCACGGAAAATCCTGCCCATCTGTATACCCGCTGTCATGGGCGATCCTGGTGCTGGATCGACTACACCAACGCGCACACTAATAGGGAGCGCCAGGTTGGAACAATTCGCTGCATTGTAGGCAGAAGAATTGGGTGTTGTTGTCCCAAACACTGCCGGCTGCGTCTTTGCATCCGGGAGGTCGGAAATTTGGTAGACACCACTCTGTGCCTGGGCAAACTGCACCAGCCCCAAAAGGAGTATCATCAAATTGAGAAACGAAAATTTCTTCATGAGATTGATTTTAATGAGTAAATTGAGTTAAAGATTCCATAAACACGAAAGGTCATACAATTCCCCTTCGCAGGGCAAAGTTAACCACGGGTTTGGATTTATCAAAAAAATAAGTAAAAAAAATATATAAATTATTTTTGTTTGTACTTGTACCACATTTTCAGCGATATATACATAGAGATTAATTCAAATCAACAAAATTTGTCATATGAGTCCACAACCAGGCATGGTAGAACCTGGGGCGCTCGCAGTGCATGCTATTGAATACAATTGCACAGCTATGTAGATATGCTCAAGATGCGATATGACATTTTGTAAACATGGAAAACAAAACAGCGCTAGACAGAAAATTGCATCATACTATATAGGAAACTTGAAGTCAGGCAAACATGCCAACAGCTTAAATCACACTGAGCAACTGCCGGATTCGGGAAATCGAAGCAACGGGGTCAGTAAAGTGTACAGCATCCATTCCCGTTGATTGTGAAGCGAGCACATTCATTGCATTATCGTCAATAAAAAGTGCATTAGACGGATCAATAGCAAATTTTTCGTACATTAAATGAAATATACGCACGTCAGGCTTTTTAAGTTTCTCTTCTCCCGAGACAAGGATCTTGTCAAAACTCTGTAAAAAGTCAAATTTCTGCAGTGCCACCGGAAATGACTCGGCTGACCAGTTTGTAAGAGCAACCAGCCGAAACAGACCGGTTTTATGAAGCTCCTCTAAAAAGGAGACAGTTGGACCGATGGGGCCACCCAACATTTCTGTCCACCGGTTGTAGTACTGCCTAATTTCAAATGAAAAATGAGGAAACTGCTGCACCAACACATCCGTTGCTTCAGCAAACGTTCTACCAGCATCCTGCTCTTCATTCCAGGCAGTGGTGCAAATATGTTTCAGAAAATAACGAACTGAATCCTCTGTTTTGAAAATCGTTCTGTAAACGTAGGCGGGATTCCAGTCAACCAGCACTCCCCCCAGGTCAAATACCACAGTTTTGTATGCTTTCGACATCATTTACAGCCGCCTTACCCAGATATTCCGAAAACTGACAAGGTCACCATGATCCTGCAAGACGATGGGCGCTCCGCCATGCACCGGATTTTTTGGCAAACCAATGTACTCAGTGGTGCCAAACACCTCTGCATTGTTTTGAATCACAATTCCATTATGCAGGACGGTCATCCTGGCTGATGAGACCTTTTTCCCATCCATATCAAAAACTGGTGCTTTGTAAATAATGTCATACACGTTCCATTCCCCGGATGGTGCACAGGCATTGGCCAATGGGGGATGTTGTTTGTAGATCGATCCGGCCTGGCCATTATAATATGTCTCGTTCTGATTGCAATCAAGAACCTGGACCTCATATTTTGACTGGAGGAAGATGCCGCTGTTGCCCCTGCCCTGCCCCTCACCTTTGATGACAAGCGGACTTCGCCATTCAATGTGCAGGTGGCAATCTTCAAACGAATATTTGCTTATGATTTCACCAGCTCCAGGCTTGACAGTCAGTACGCCCTTCTCCAGTGTCCATTCAGTAGGCGAACCATCCCGTTTGGTCCACAACATATGGTTGTCAGAAAGAAGGACAATGGCATCTTTTGGGACATCATTGGTTTGTTTTACCCCGTCGATTTTCCGAGGAGCAACGGACCAGTCTTCTGTCGCACGGGGATCAGTGATTGGCTCTGCCTGGGCGCTCATCACATTGGGCGATAAAAGTCCAAATGTGGCATACATACTAAAAGCAATCGTTGGTATATTGAATTTCTTCATTGATTTCTTTTTGTTACAAAAGTAGAAAAATACACACTCTGAAGGCGTAAAATGGGAAAATTTATTCCTGAATCATGCAATAACTAAACATTATCCTACCTTTGCAATAAATTTTTTTCAATATGCAGCGTGCGTTTGTTTTGGGATTCTTCCTTCTCATTCTCGGTTTTCATTCATGCAAAAATTCGCAGGCGACTCCCGGAAAGGAAGCATCCGTACAGCAAGATAGTCTTTTAGAAAGTGGGAAAACAGATGTTATTCCGCAGGCAGATACAAAACAACTTGGCAATCTGGTTGGTAAGTATCCAAAGGATGTGGCTATGTTTGAAAAATATCTTCCCCCGGCAAGGATGGAAAAATTATTGGGTGTGGAGTACCCTGATTTTGTAAAAGACTGGGGAGAGGAAACTGCTATCCAGAAAGATGGAGAACTTGTCTACTTTACCGGGTGTAGAAAAGGATTCTGTGCCGAGAATGCTTACCTGATTATTGTCGATCTGCTTAATAACCAAATCAATATCATGAATTTCAAAGGACGCATTGTTCGCACGTATGAAGAAGGTGGTGTCATCATCGGCCTAACAGACAAATTGGCGAATGAGGTCCAGCGGATGCGAAGCAGGCAGGAATAAAACGGGCAACGACCTGAGGGTTACATGTGCCATCATTTTACATTCAATCATCAGTAGAAAGGATCATTTTGAAAAGAGTACTCATTACGGGAGCAGCAGGGTTTATTGGATCTCATTTATGCGACCGGTTTATCAAAGAAGGCTACCATGTCATTGGCATGGACAACCTGATTACGGGATCGTTGACAAACATTGAGCACCTGTTTCCTTTGGAGCACTTTGAATACTACCATCACGATGTTTCCAAATTTGTCCATGTCCCGGGGCCCCTGGATTATATTCTGCATTTTGCCTCCCCTGCCAGTCCGATAGATTACCTTCGAATGCCCATCCAGACCCTGAAGGTAGGTTCGCTGGGTACCCACAATCTGTTGGGTTTGGCAAAATCAAAAAAAGCCAGAATTCTGATTGCATCCACATCAGAAGTGTATGGAGATCCACTAGTACACCCACAAACGGAGGAATACTGGGGAAATGTAAATCCGGTAGGACCACGGGGGGTGTACGATGAGGCAAAACGATTTCAGGAAGCGATTACAATGGCTTACCATACATACCATGGCTTAGAAACCAGAATCGTCCGCATTTTCAACACATACGGCCCGCGTATGCGCATGGAAGACGGTCGAGTGTTGCCTGCCTTTTTCACTCAGGCAATCAGAGGAGAAGGACTTACAGTCTTTGGTGACGGCTCTCAAACACGCTCCTTTTGCTATGTTGACGACCTCGTTGAGGGCATTTACCGGCTATTGCTAAGCGATTATCCTCATCCTGTGAATTTAGGAAATCCGGCGGAAATCACCATCCTGGAATTTGCAGACGAAATCATCAGACTTGTGGGTAACGCTAAAGCGCACATTGCTTATAATCCCCTGCCCGTTGACGACCCAAAACAAAGGCAGCCAGACATAACCAAAGCGAGGGAAATTCTGGGTTGGCAGCCAAAGGTAGACAGGACGGAAGGCCTGCAAAAAACATATTCTTATTTTTCATCCATTGTTACCTAAATTCCCAAATCCAAAACGGAGGGAGTACATTCACATTGGAGTAAGGATTTTCTAACATTGCTTGCAGGCAGTTCAGGGTCACATTATTTTAATGAAATGCAAATAGCTCGGATTTATTCGGTACTTTACTGAATTTTATAGGATATTTGCAGTTAACATTTTTTTTCAGGAAGAGAAGCAAACTAAATTGTATTCATATGTCTCCGTTAAAGCAGAAAATGGCAGGGTACAACCTGCCACAACAAATTATGCAGATGGGCCTGTATCCATTCTTCAGGACCATTGAATCAGAGCAGGATACTGTTGTTAAGATAGATGGCAAAGATGTATTGATGTTTGGATCGAACAGTTATTTAGGACTGACCAATCATCCAAAGTTAAAGGAAGCGTCCATCAAGGCAATAGAGAAATACGGTTCAGGCTGTGCTGGTTCCCGGTTCCTCAATGGAACCCTGGACATCCATCTTGAACTGGAACAAAAGCTGGCCCAATATGTCGGTAAGCAGGGTGCACTTGTGTTCAGTACAGGTTACCAAGTCAACCTCGGAGTAATCTCATCTATTCCAGGAAGGCATGATTACCTTATTTTGGATGATCTGGACCACGCGTGCATCATTGATGGAGCACGCCTTTCGTTTGCTAAGGTGATGAAGTACAGCCACAATGACATGGATTCTCTTGAAAAAGCATTGAGTCGCTGTGAGAGGGACAAGATCAAGTTGATTGCCATTGATGGGGTGTTCAGTATGGAAGGGGATATCGCGCGTTTGCCCGAAATAGTACAGCTGGCTGAAAAATATAATGCCAGTATTATGGTAGATGATGCCCACGGCCTGGGTGTTTTGGGAAAAAACGGGGCTGGTACGGCAGATCATTTTGGCCTTACGGACAAAGTCGATTTGATCATGGGTACGTTTAGCAAGTCATTGGCAAGCATTGGCGGATTTATTGCAGCTGATTCGGATACGATCAATTATCTGAAGCACAATGCACGTTCATTAATTTTCAGTGCAAGCATAGCGCCTGCAAACGCAGCAAGTGTGATTGCTGCTGTGGATTTAATACAGGAAGAGCCGGAACGAATCAAACAACTGTGGGACAATACAGACTATGCACGTCAAAAGTTGAAGGAAGCAGGCTTTGATACGGGGCATTCCGTAACCCCAATTATTCCACTGCTGATCAGGGATGATTATAAAACATTCCAATTGACAAAAATGGCCCTGGATCAGGGAGTCTTTGTAAATCCAGTTGTTTCACCTGCAGTGCCAAGCACGTCATCTCTAATCAGGTACTCGTTGATGGCAACACATACCAGAGAGCAAATTGACCAATCAATTAGTGTATTGAAGACCATCTCAGAGCAAATAGGTGTTTTTGATAATACTGAGAGCAGGGTATTTTATCAATCCTGATGGACTTCAGGCAACATTCCTACTCCCATTTTAAACCAAAGAGTACATGGGCATTCAAATCCAGGAAGTAAGCTTTCAATCAGGCATAGGAGAATTTATTGATTATCCACACGAGTTGTACAAAGATGATCCGTATTATGTGCCTGAGATTTATATTGGACAAAAAGACATGATGAATCCCAAAAAGTATCCTTTCCATCAATATGGGAAAGTAAGGTACTTTCTGGCAAAAAAAGGAGGGAAAACAGTGGGGCGTATTGCAGCCATTTCAAATCCAAACTACAATCAGCACCATGACTGTAAGGTGGGCTTCTTCGGTTTTATGGATTTTATTGAAGACCAGGAGGTTGTCAACACATTGCTTGCAAAGGCAAAGGAGTTTGCCATAGAAAATGGCAATGACTATCTCATGGGGCCGACAAACTTCACGACCAACGAAACGGCAGGTACACTGATTGAGGGCTTTGACGATGCTCCCAAGCTGATGATGACATACAACAAGCCGTATTATGGCACCCTGCTTGAGGCCGCAGGCCTGCAGAAGGAAATGGATTTGTACGCCTACATGATTTATACAAAAAAGGCCTCAGAAAAGTCTCTTCGCTTGGCTGATGCACTTGAAGAAAGACTCAGGTCAAGGGGCATCACAATTCGCAGCATCGTAGTGAAGAACATTGATGAGGAAGCAAAGAAAATACAAAAGATCTACAACCAGGCATGGCAAAAAAACTGGGGCTTTGTTCCCTTTACCGATGCGGAATTTGCCTATTTGAAAAACGACCTGAAAATGCTGGTCGACCCGGCTTTTACATATATCGCTGAGAAGAACGGAGAGGCCATCGGCTTTGGCATTACGTTGCCAAACATCAATGAAATTTTGATAAAAAACAAGCGAGGCAGGCTTTTCCCATTTGGTATTTTCAGACTTTTGTTTGGTAAAAAATCATGTAAAACAGTCAGGGTCCTTGCGCTGGGTGTATTGGAAGAGTACAGAAAAGCAGGCATTGAAGCTGTTTTCTTTGCCAAAAACATCCAGGAGTCAAAAAAAAGGAACTTGCTGGGCGGAGAAGCATCATGGATACTGGAAAGCAATGATGCAATGCGGGCCGCAGCTGAGCACCTGAATGGGGAAAAGTATAAAACCTACCGTCTCTACAAGACAAAATTGGATCAATAACCACAAATGATGACCCAGAACGACAAAGAGACCGTACTCATCACGGGAGCCAACGGTTTTATTGGCGGATTTTTAGTTGATGAAGCGCTGGCACGTGGTCTTCGTGTCGTGTGTACCATCCGGGAGAACAGTAATGCATCCCGGCTCGAAAGCAAGGGAGTGATTGTGGTGCATTTGGATTACGCAACTATCGGTGCATTGGCCTCTGTAATGAAGCAATATACTGTGCAGTATGTGATTCATAATGCAGGGCTCACAAAATCACCTCATGAAGAAGAGTACATCCGGGCCAATGTCACATTGCTGGAAAATATCGTTCATGCCTGCCGGGAAGCTAACATCCAATTGCGAAAATTCGTACTTGTCAGCAGCCTGGCTGCCTATGGCCCTGCTGACTTCCAGAAAGAAGGCATCGTACGTGAGGACTCCACGCCGCATCCTGTCACCATGTATGGAAGAAGCAAGCTTTTGGGAG
>JAUMBK010000121.1:0-27798 GCA_032115795.1 Saprospiraceae bacterium
AAAAAATAGATGACCACTTTTTTGCCAATATAATCTTCGAGCGATACATCTTTTCGGTCAGAAGATTTTAATATAAACGAAGGCGCTTTGTCACCAATTTGTAAGCTCATTCTTTTTCAATTTTTTGGTTTAAAATCGTAACAACCTTAGGTCCTGAAAGTTTAATCCACTTTCTAAAGAATGTACGACAGATGAAACTGTTACGAGGACAGTTTAAACTTTCCTTTACTTTTTCGTATATTCACTGCAACCACCTTGTATTCAGGGCACATCGCCTCTGAATCATGCTCATCGGAGGTGATATTATTCAGCATCATGTCAGGGAAGTGGAACGTCGAGCTGAGCACTCCTGGACGGACTTCATCCGTGATTTTGGCTTTGACATCCACTTTTCCTCTGGGCGATTCAACACAGACCATATCTCCGTTTTCGATAAAGTGACGGGCAGCATCATCAGGATGGATTAAAAGTACATCCTCGGTCAGGATTTGGACATTTCGTGTGCGCCGCGTCATGGTACCGCAATTGTAATGTTCGAGTTCACGGTTGGTTGTGATGATGTACGGATATTCCTTGCCATGCTGCACCAGTTCGTTGCTTTCCACCCAGTCGAAGGCGTGAAATTTTCCCTTCCCATTCCGAAAACTGGTTTCGTGGAGGATTTTTGTATCTGTGCCATCGGGAAGTACTGGCCACTGTTTGCCATTGCTTCCCAAATTTTCCCAGGTGACACCAGCAAAAAACGGCACGATGCCCGCCACCTCTTCCAAAACCTGGGCAGGGTCATATACGGCCTGGTCGTAGCCCATTTTTTGCATCATCTCAGCAATGATCTGGCCGTCAGGCTTTGTTCCGGGCAATGGGTCTACCACCTTTTGTACCCGCTGTATTCGCCTTTCCCCGTTGGTGTAGGTCCCGCTTTTTTCCAAAAAGGAGGCGCCGGGCAGGATGACGGTCGCATATTTGGCTGTTTCGGTGAGGAAAAGCTCCTGTACAACAAGCAAATCCAAATGTTCCATTGCTTTGATTACTTTTTGGGTATTGGGGTCGGTTTGTACGACATCTTCACCCATGAGCCACAGCGCTTTCAGTTTGCCGTGGATGCTCGCCTCAAACATTTCCGGAATTTTGTAGCCTTTGCCAAGCGGTATTTTTGTTTTATAATAGGCTTCATACTGCCTGTTGATTTCCGGATCATAGGCATTGAGATAGCCGGCACCCTGGTGTGGCTGGCAACCCATATCGGCTGCTCCCTGTACATTGTTCTGGCCCCGCAATGGATTCACACCTACACCGGGCCGCCCAATATTGCCTGTAATCATAGCCAGGTCAGAGATCAGCATGACAGTAAATGTTCCCTGGCTGTGTTCCGTTACCCCAAGACCATGAAAGGACATGGCATTGGGCGCCGTTGCATAGGCGATGGCGGCTTTTCGTACCAGTTCTTTGTCTACGCCGGTAATGGATGCAAGCTCATCCATGTTCAGGGAAAGGATTTGGTTTTTAAATGCAAGGAATCCTTCAGTACGTTGATCGATAAACGAATTATCCTGCACATTTTCAGTGATAATGTAATATAGCATCATGTTGAGCAGAGCCACATTCGTACCGGGTTTAAGCGCAAGGTGGTAGGTGGCATATTTAGCCAGCTCTGTGCGTCGTGGATCCACTACGATGGACGTTTTTCCTTTCATCGCAAACTGTTTCAACTTGGCTCCTGTGACGGGATGGGCATCAGTTGGATTTGCCCCGATGACTAGGATGCAATCGGTATGCTTGATGTCTTCAATGGAATTGGTGGCCGCCCCTGTCCCAAATGCCCGTTGCATACCCAGGGCAGTAGGAGAATGGCACACCCGTGCGCAACAGTCAATGTTGTTCGTTCCAATCACTGCCCGAATGAATTTTTGCATCAGGTAGTTTTCCTCATTGGTACAACGTGCCGACGAAATCCCTGCAATCGCATCCGGACCAAACTGGTTTTTGATAGAAATCAATCTTTCCGCAATGAAGTCATATGCTTGGTCCCAGGTGGCAGGAGTCAGCACGCCGTCCCTGCGAATGAGGGGCGTTGTAATCCTGTCAGGATGGTTGTAAAAGGAAAAGGCAAATCTCCCTTTCAGGCAGGTATGTCCCTGGTTTACTTCCGCATCGTAAGGCGCCCGGATGGATTTTACTTTATTTTCAGCAACGGAAACTTCCAGGTTGCAACCTACACCACAATACGTACACACCGTACGTACTTTTTTATCCGCTACCACGGACTTTGATTCGAACACATCAGAAATGGCAGACGTCGGACAGGCCTGTGCACAGGCACCGCAGGAGACGCAATCGGATTCAAAAAAGGAGACATCATTGCCCTTGATGATTTTAGAGTCAAAACCCCTGCCCGACATGCTCAGCACCAGTTGTCCCTGCACCTCATCGCATGCCCGTACACATCGGAAACAATTGATGCATTTGGACAAATCCATCGTCATGTACGGGTGACTCAGGTCTTTCGTTCTGTCGGTATGGGTTTTTCCCTGCGGATACCTGACTGTACGTATGCCCACTTTAGCGGCAACCGTTTGCAATTCGCAGTTATTGTTCACCTCACAAGTCAGGCAGTCGAGCGGATGGTCTGTGAGCACCAGTTCGATGATGTTCCTGCGCAGTTTTTTGATTTTGGCGGAATCTGTAACGATAAACTGACCAGCCATTACCGGTGTATGACAGGAGGCCACAGTTCTGAAAGGCCCTTCCTCACTCATGCCTACCTCTACACTGCAAACCCTGCACGATCCAAACGGTTCCAGATTTGGTGCATCACATAAAGTGGGAATGGTTTCTGATGACTGGTGGCGTCGTACAAAAGCCAGCATCGTCTCTCCGGGAAGTGCCTCAAAGGGACTGCCGTTGATGTAGGCCAAAGTGGTGGTTTTGTTGTATGTCATACCCTTTTGTTTATAGTATTCATTTTCCAAGGTGAAAAATCCTTCATTTTCCTGATTTTAGCTGGCCTTCGTCCAACCCTGCATCCAGGCTTGGTACACTCATTCAGGGAAAGTTCAGTAAAATGAGCAGAACTATGCCCCTTTATTCTCTTGGCAGAAAGCAGATTTTACAAATATAAAAATATTTAAATTTTTAATAACTGGTAATGAACTGATTAATCTAACTTTTCTTTTTATAGTAAATTATTTTATAATTTGTAAAAATTTAATATTCAATATATTATAATTGTACATTATTTTTAATTTATTTGCTTACACCGGACTGAGGTAGCCCTCCAGTTCTTCCTTAAAGTACATGAGTGCATTCTTGACTGGCAGGGGCAATCCTCCGCCAAGTGCGCACAAAGAGCCTGCCTCCATGGTGTCCAGAAGATCATACAGCAGCGATTCACTGATTTTATAGCCGTCATTGATTGCCTTGTCCACCATTTCGTAGCCCCTGGTCGAACCAAGCCGGCAAGGGAAACATTTACCGCAACTTTCGTGGGCCGTAAATTGAAATAGATGCCGCAGGTATTCGATCATCGGATAATGGTCAGGAATGCACACAATGGATGCATGTCCGAGTAGAAATCCGTTTGTTGCAAACGATTCAAAGTCGACAGTCAGCGAGTCAATCTTTGATAAGGGAACAATACCTCCCAGCGGTCCGCCGATGTGCATTGCCTTGACTGGCTTACAAAAGCCACCTCCAAGCTGGTCGATCACGACACGCAGAGGAGTACCCATATCCACCTCATAAATGCCCGGTTTCTGAAAAAATCCATCCAGCGAAATCAGTTTCGTCCCTGTGGATTTGCCCTTGCCGATGGCCGCAAAGGCACCACCGCCGTTTTGCAGAATATACGGGACGGACGCCAGCGTTTCTACATTGTTGACAACGGTTGGCTTATTGAAGAGTCCCTGTTGCGTAGGAAATGGCGGCCGTACTCTCACTTCCGGTCGCTGTCCTTCCATAGAGGAAAGCAGGGCGGTCTCTTCGCCGCAAATGTATGCGCCCTGTGCCTGGATGATTTTGAAGCGAAAATGAAATCCCGACCCAAGAATGTTGGCGCCCAGCATGCCGTGCTGCTCCAGCCAGTCAATGGAAGTGCGCACTCTGGCAATCGACTCAGGGTATTCCGCCCGGATATACAGCACACCCCAGGAAGCCCCTGTGATGTATGCTGCGACCATCATGCCCAGCAACAGGGCATCTGGCCGGTGTTCCATAATGTATCTGTCTGAATACGCTCCAGGATCACCCTCATCTGCATTGCACACAATAAACTTTACATCGGCAGGCGTGTCCCGGCAGGATTGGAGCTTAAAAGCCATGGGGAAACCGGCACCACCCCTGCCCCGAAGGCCCGACAAGGAAAGTTCCTCCAGCAATTCGCTGGGAGGTCGCTGCAGGCATTGCTGCCATAAGCGGTAATATTCTTCCGGAGCCGGAACCGTCGCCATGATGACCGGTGTGCCTGCTGCTTTGGTATGATACACATCTGCGATTTCTGTTGCATGGCCGGTAATTTCTTCGAGATGGTCAATGGCCTTGCCGGAATAATTGCACCCGTTGTAATGAAAAGCTGCATTTTCATGGCAACGTCCAAGGCAACACATGTCTCCGATTTCTGAGGCTGTAAACTGGCTGACGATTTTTTCTCTCACCCGCTGTTGTGTACCTGCGGTCAGGCAGGCAGATCCATTGCATACATAAATTTTCTTCCCTTTATTTTCTTCCTTTAAAAAATCATAAAAGGAAACCGTCCCGGTCAGGTTGGCTTTGCCAAATAAAAACTGGTCCTGCAGCCGGTCCAGATCTTCCTGAGAAGGACTGCCTTCATGCTTGGCGACAATGCCCAATTGTTCAAACAAGTTGAAATCCAAACCCTGTCGTCCGGAAAGGTGGCTTAAATTTTTAGACATGCGGCATCGGTGATTTACCGCTAAAGTTAAGAAGTTTTTGTGAAATTTTTTACCCACAAACAGTTCTTTTCCTTTCCAATCAACAAGGGGGTATTCTGAGATAGATTGTATCTTTGCTGCGTGAGTAATATAACAGAGTTGACCGGCATTTATGAAAAAGATAGCCGGATTGCGACAATCAACAAGCTGACATCTGGTCCGACGCCTTGCCATCTTCATCTGGAAGGCGTGATTGGGGCACTGGATTGTTTTGTCCTGGCAGGAGCATGGCTGAGTCAGAAACGTTCACACGTATACATTGCATCGGACAAGGAGGAAGCCGCATATGTTCAGAATACATTGCAATCCATACTCGAACACAAATCGGCTTACTTTTTTCCCGACTCCTTCAAGCGTCCGATGCAATATGAAGAAGCAGATAAACACAATATCCTTGTCAGGACCGAAACCGTCAATAAAATCCACACGGCCAGAGGCCACAACGCCCTGTTGATTACCTATCCCGAAGCCATTTTTGAGAAGGTGGTTGACCCCACGCACCTGGATAAAAACAGGATTGACCTGGAGAAGGGGGCCTCTCTCGATATCAATACCATGATTGAGCTTCTGGTAATGTATGGTTTTGAACGGGTTGAATTTGTGTATCAGCCAGGCCAGTTTTCCATTCGCGGGGGCATCATTGACATCTTTAGTTATGGAAATGAGTGGCCTTACAGAGTCGAGTTATTTGATGTGGATGTCGAAAGTATTCGCACGTTCAATCCGACCACACAACTTTCCGTTCAGGAAATCAGTAAAGTGTCGATTATTCCCAACATCACGAGCCAGTTTCGCCAGGATCAAAAAGTCAGTCTTTTTTCACTTTATGCTTCTGATACCTGTATTTGGGTGAAGAACACGGAAATGCTGCTGGAAAAATTGCAGTTGTGCTTTGATAAATCTGAGGCATTTGCATCCAGTTTACAAGCTAAAACCGATGATGAATTAAAGCAAATTTTCAGTGAGCGGGCCTTTATTTTGCCGGGTGAAATCCTGGATGAGATCAGTCGGTTTTCCGTCCTGACACTCGAAAAATCTACCCTGATTTCCAGTGATGTCTCCACTGTTGCCTTTGCGGCTTCACCACAGCCCGTATTCAACAAGAATTTCACCCTGCTGATTGAAAATCTGCAGGCCAACATGAGAAGTGAATATACAAACTTCATTTTTACGGACAATGTAAAGCAGATAGAGCGATTTTATAACATCTTCGAAGACATGGGTGTGTCTGTCCAGTTTCACCCCTTACACAAGTCTGTCCATGCTGGATTTATTGACCACGCCAACAAGCTGGCCTGTTACACCGACCACCAGATTTTTGAGCGATTTCACAGATACAAACTCAGGCAAGGATTTACTGAGGACATGGCTTTGAGCCTGAAAATGCTGAAAGAATTGCAGCCTGGCGATTTCGTTACGCACATCGATCATGGCATTGGTCGCTATTCCGGCCTCGAAACCATCGAAATCAATGGCCACAAGCAGGAATCTGTCCGCCTCATTTACCAGAACAATGACATTTTGTATGTCGGTATCAATTCCTTGCATAAAATCTCCCGCTATGTTGGCAAGGATGGCACTGAGCCTAAGCTGAGCAAAATTGGTGGCGATGCGTGGAAAGCACTCAAACGCAAGACGAAGGCCAAGGTAAAAGACATAGCCAAAGAACTGATTAAGCTCTACGCCAAACGGAAAGCCTCAAAGGGATATGCGTTTCCTCCAGACGGCTACCTGCAGACTGAATTGGAAGCGTCGTTTATTTATGAAGATACGCCAGACCAACTCACTGCCACCCAGGATGTGAAAGAAGACATGGAGAGGGCCTATCCTATGGACAGGTTGATTTGCGGGGATGTGGGCTTTGGCAAAACAGAAGTGGCCATACGGGCGGCATTCAAATCGGTGGTTTCCGGAAAACAGGTCGCCATTCTCGTGCCCACCACGATTCTGGCACTCCAGCATTACAAAACATTTTCTGAAAGACTCAAGGAGTTTGGCGTGACCGTAGAATACATCAACCGGTTCAGGTCAACAAAAGAAAAGACAGTCGTCTTCCAGGGTGTCGAACAGGGCACAGTGGAAATTTTGATAGGCACCCACGCATTGCTGAATAAAAATTTGAAATTCAAGGATTTAGGATTGCTGGTCATCGATGAAGAGCAAAAGTTTGGGGTAGCTGCCAAGGAAAAACTGCGAAGCATGCAGGTCAATGTGGATACGTTGACGCTAACAGCCACACCTATTCCGCGAACCCTTCAGTTTTCATTGATGGCCGCGCGCGATTTGTCAGTCATGCGCACCCCACCGCCCAACAGGCAGCCGATTCACACCGAGCGCCGGGTATTCAGCGATGAATTGATTCGCGATGCAATCTATTACGAGGTCCAGCGAGGCGGGCAGGTCTTTTTTGTGCATAATCGCGTAAAAAGCCTGTATGAAATGGCCGACCTGGTCAAAAAATTGTGCCCGGATGTGGATGTAGCGGTTGCGCATGGCCAGATGGAAGCGCACGACCTGGAAAATACCCTGCTGGATTTTATTGATGGAAAATTTGATGTACTCGTTTGCACAAACATCATCGAAACAGGTCTGGATATCCCCAATGCCAATACGATGATCATCAACAATGCGCACCAGTTTGGCATGAGTGACCTGCACCAGTTGCGGGGTAGGGTAGGGAGATCAAACAAACGCGCATTTTGTTATCTGTTTGCCCCACCATTGTCCGTGCTCACACCTGAAGCACGAAAGCGCATCAAGACACTGGAGGAGTTTGCAGACCTGGGTTCAGGCTTTCAAATTGCCATGAAGGACATGGATATTCGCGGGGCCGGCAACCTGCTTGGTGCAGAACAAAGCGGTTTTATCGCGGATATTGGGTATGAAACCTACCAGAAAATTCTCGAAGAGGCAGTCATCGAATTAAAAGAAACCGATTATAAAGACCTTTTCAAGGAAGAAAACGAGAAGAAACAGCTCTTTGTCAGAGACGTAGATGTCGACACGGATATAGAGATGCTCATCCCGGATTCGTATGTGTCCAATATCCAGGAGAGATTAATCTTGTACACCGAACTCGATAAGCTGGACAATGAGGAGGCCATTTTGAAATTTGGTGACATGCTCCGGGACCGCTTTGGCCCTGTTCCATCGCAGGTCAATGAGCTATTTGATGGCTTGCGTATTCGTGCCCTAGCCCGGAAACTAGGTTTTGAACGGATTGTATTGAAAAACAGAAAAATGAACTGTTATTTTGTGGCCAATGCGCAGTCCATCTATTACGAAACAGCTCTTTTTCAGCAGATTATGGCCATTGTAGCTTCTGAGGGAAAGCGTACCGGCATTACCTTAAAACAATCTGCCTCCTTTCTTATCATGACACGGGAAAATGTCAAATCCCTGAAGGAAGCCAGAAAAGTCCTTGATGACCTGCTATCCAAAGCCACAGGATGGCAGGAAGCATAGCACTAAGTACGCGCTATAGTGTGAAATGAACCCATTGTGCGGAACAAAATAACAGTACACATCGTTTGAAAAGAAGTACTGACATGAGAGGGAGCCTGATCAATGGCTTGATTCTGTTCCATGCATATACCGATTGGAAGGAATCCATCTTCATGCAGGGTGCCAACAAGCAAATCAGAAACACAGAGAATACAATGAGTGAATTTTTACAGCCTGCCGAGTTGCCTTATGCCGATGCGCCCGCCTACACCCCCCTGAACAGCCGTTACAGAAAGGTGCTGCTGCTGTTAGCGACGGGATATGCACTGGTGTTTTTTGCGGCTGTCGCTGCCTTGCTGACCGGATTTGCAGAACTCGTATCCCATTGGCTCATTTTCTTTGCAGTGGTGGCATCATTGGCTCTTTGTTTGGTTGTGATGTATTGGGTGACATTGTTCTACCAATCTGCTGGGTATGGCATTAGAAAAAAAGAGGTCTTTTACAAATCCGGTGTGTTGTTTCAGTCGCTGATTGCCATTCCCTTCTCCCGTGTCCAGCATTGCGAGCTGGAAAGTGGACCGCTGGACCGCAGATTCGGTCTGGCTTCATTGACCATTTACACTGCTGGAGGAGATGGGAGCGACCTGACTATTCCTGGTTTGGCAGAGCAGGAAGCGTTGCAGATAAAACAATTTATTACGTCAATGGCAGACCTGGATGAAGAAGAGTGACCAGGATTTTTCCTTGCCAACGAGGCAGTCTTATATTGCCATTTTATTGATTCTGGGCAAAACAACTTCCCTGGTTTTCCGACAGCTTATACCGGTTTTACTGGTAGTGATGTTCAGGAAAACTGAGCCTGATGTAGGACCACCATACTTCACCTATGCCGGATTGGCTGTGATATTGCTAGTTATGATTTGGTCAGCAGCCAATTTTTACATGTCCTGGTTTGTAGTTAAAGACGGAGAATTGATTGTTCATACCGGTATATTTCAGCGTAAAAAGACGGTCATTCCCCTGGAGAGAATCCAAACAGTTCATTTTGAGCAAAATTTTATCCACCAATTGTTTGATGTCCACCGTGTGAAAATGGAGACAGCCGGGTCTGAGAAAAATGAAGTGAGTTTTCAGGCTCTTTCGCAGGAAAATGCGTTTGCGCTAAGGGCATTAACCTTGCATGGGAGTATAGAAAATGATGCTGAGAATGCCGTAGCAGGTCAGGAAGGAGCGATTGAATGTGACACTGTATCCTCTGTCAGGCAGCCTGCCATTCCATGGGTAAAACACGATCTGAATACATTGTTGAAAGTGGGGCTGACACAACAGCACCTGAGATCGGGGGCGCTCATTCTTGTTTTTATATTTTGGATATTTGAGAATATCCAGCAGGCCGGCATTGAGCTGGACTCCTACGCTGACAATGTGGAGGAGTGGAACTTGAATCTTTTGCTTCTGGCTTTTTTTCTCCTATTTCTGAGTGTCGTGATTGTGGGTATTTCTCTGGTAATGGCGATTTTGTTGTTTTGGGACTTGCGTTTTGCCAGGGTGGCTGACGGCTTTATTTTATCTTCGGGTCTGTTTACAAGAAAAGAAAAATCGGCACGTGACCATAAAATTCAATATATACAGTGGTCTGACAACCTGCTCAAAAAAGCAATAGGACACTTTGACCTGGAGTTGTTTCAGGCGGCTGGTCATAGCTTGTCGAGGAAGCAGCGAATTTTTGTGCCCGGATGTGTAAATGCACATGTGGATGACGTGGCATTTGCCTTATTTGGGCTGTCAAAGAATGATTTTACTACATTTTTACAAGTGAGTAGTGCCTATTTTTATCGCTTTGCTGCGCTTGTATCCATTGGTTTTGCCTTGGGAATTTCTGTTTTTGTCTATGGAGAATTAACTAGTTATGCTATCTCAGCCACATTTCTTTGGATTTTCCTGTTGGTCACTCGTTTTCTGGCCTGGAAAAAGTGTCGGTATAGCTTTGTAAACGATGTCCTTTATTTGAAGAAGGGGGTATTTGCCACCAAAGATGTATTGATGCCAGTAGTCAAATTGCAGGCCGTTAAGCTAAGGCAGAGTATCTATCAGCGCCGCCAAGGGCTTTGTGATGTATTATTATATACTGCATCAGGAACGCTGCGCATCCCTTATATAACCTATCAGGAGGGAATGGCGACTGTTCAGCGGATGTTGATGATTACCACAGCCGACACTAAGCAAAGCTGGATGTAATTACACTTGTTTTTCTGTGATCCATGTTGGTTTTTCAGGGGCGACATACTCCTCCATTTGGGGAAGCAGTGTTTCAATTGACGGGCCGTCGAGAAGCATATTTCTGTTTGAATGTCGCAGCAGACCCCGGGACACCATGTTGTCAAGGCACACAAGAAGAGCATCATAAAAGCCATCCACATTGACAATGCCTACAGGCTTGCCATGCATTCCCAGCTGCCCCCACGTAAGCATTTCAAATAATTCGTCAAGTGTACCAAAGCCTCCCGGAAGCACCAGGGCGCCGTCGGAACGCGCATCCATGATTTTTTTGCGCTCACTCATGGTGTCCACGATAATCAGTTCGGTCAGGCCATCATGCGCAATTTCCTTGTTCATCAGGCGTTCGGGAATGATGCCGATGACTTTCCCTCCTTCTGCGAGTGCTGCATCTGCCACCGCACCCATCAGGCCGACCTTTGCGCCACCATAGACAACCTGAATGCCTTGTCGGGCAAGGTAGCCGCCCACATAAACGGCCGTGTTGTAAATGGCGTCGTCATTGCCGGAAGACGCCCCACAAAAGACAGACAAAGAGGTCAACGTTGGCATGGGCAGTGATATATTTTTGGAAGATATTGCAACAAAAGTGGAAATGCGACCGAATAATCAGATGCAGCTACGAAATTAACCTTAATTTTGCACTTCCGGAAATTCAATGTCGCATTCCATTCCGGCAAAGCCACATTACCTATTTTCAAATCAAAAAACCAGAGATCATGGCTGTAAAAGTATTTAAATTTGGAGGGGCCTCGGTGAGAGATAAGGAAGGATTTGTGAATGTGGGCAACATTCTGAAGCAATTTTCAGACGAAAAGCTGGTTGTGGTTGTGTCGGCCATCGGGAAAACAACCAACGCACTCGAAGAAGTAGTGAAAAGCCATTATGTGGCGGATGGCAAGGCCGCTGTCTTGCTTGAAGGCATTCGGCAACAACATGAATCTCTGGTAGCCTCCCTTTTTCCCGTCACGCAGGAAGTCATGGACGACCTCAATGATACATTTGTGGAAATGGAGTGGGTTTTGGAGGAAACACCGCATGAAGATTATGACTTTACTTACGATCAGATTGTGTCGGTGGGTGAATTGCTTTCTTCCAAAATTTTATCACATTATCTTCAATATTTGGGTATTTCGCTGGCATGGCTGGACGTCAGGGATGTGATTGTGACTGACAATACGTACCGCGATGCCAGAATTCAGTGGGATGTGACGCAGAAAAATGCTGTTTCGAAGATGCCGCAACTCTGGAAACAGGTGAATCATATTGTGACACAAGGGTTTATTGGTACAACCAGCGAAAACTTCACGACTACCCTGGGCAGGGAAGGCTCAGATTATACCGCTGCCATCTTGTCCTATTGCCTAGATGCCGACAGCATGCATATCTGGAAGGACGTACCTGGTGTCCTTACTGCTGACCCTCATTTGTTTGATGAAGTAGTCAAATTACCCAGACTGTCTTACAAGGAAGCTATTGAAATGACGTATTACGGCGCCAAAGTCATCCACCCAAAAACAATCAAGCCATTGCAGAACAAGCAAATTCCTTTGTATGTGAGGCCATTTACAGATCCCTCGAGCGAAGGAACCATTATCAGCGATGAAAAAGAGTTGAGCTATCCTCCGGTGGTAGTCATTGAGCCTGATCAGGCATTGTTGCATATTTCGACCAACGATTTCTCCTTTGTGGCGGAGCACCACCTGAGCCGGATTTTTGCTCTTCTGGCAAAATACAGGCTAAAGGTGAATATGATGCGCAACACAGCCATCAGTTTTACAGTTTGTATCAATGATAATCCCGAAAGGATATTGAAATTTGAAAAAGAACTGGGACAGGAATTTAAAATGGTGACGGATACTGATCTGGAGATGATCACCATACGTCATTACGATGATGCGGTATTGCATGATATGAAGCAAAACAAACTTGTTCTTTTTGAGGATCGCGTGCAGGAAACTGTGCAGTTGGTAGTGCGCAATCTGCCCAGGATGCGACGCAAAGAAATGGTATAAGGCATGGCGCAGCTCAGACGTAATCACAGCCGGCAGGGCAAGGGCCTGCATTCATCATTTCGGATGGTTATCCTGGTGATTATTGCCATCATTTGCTTCGCCATTGGCATAGGCTGGTTGCGGAATAAAATGCAGTCAATGGACATGCCCAAGGTGGCTGCGGCCATCGATGGGACCGATCGGACCTACCTGCCCCATTCGCCCCATGAAGTTATCCACCATCTGTATTACTCACTTGGTTATGATGAACGCCGCGAGCAAGCTGCCTGGGTGGCTTATGTGCTGGATAAGCCCTCGCTTCAAAGACCCAATGTACGCCGGACCGACCGTTTTGAAGGCGACAATGCCGTATCAACGGGTTCGGCTGTCTACGGAGATTACAGTCGCTCAGGCTACACCCGGGGGCATCTTGCCCCTGCCGGAGATATGGCATTTGATGAAACTGCGATGCGGGAGAGTTTTCTGATGAGCAATGTGTCACCCCAGACAAAAGTGTTTAATAATGGGGTTTGGAAAGAGCTGGAGATGCAGGTCAGAAACTGGGCATACGATAATGAAAAAGTATATGTTATTACCGGACCCCTCTTTCAGGATAGTCTTGGCTATATCGGCAAGGAACAGAAAGTACTCGTACCGGGGGCGTTTTATAAGGTCATCCTGGATTTTGATGGCGAAGAGAAGAAAGGTATTGCTTTTCTTATTCCCCATGCCCGTTCAGAGAAACCGTTGGATACATACATGGTGACAATTGACGAAATTGAACAAAGGACGGGCATTGATTTTTTTCGAAATATGATCGATGATAAAGAGGAAGAGGCACTGGAAAGTAGTATTTCCAAGAATGCGTGGCCATTGGACTCGGAATTGTTCAGGAAGCGGGTGGAAAAATGGAACCGGGAATAGGTCATTTTACTAATCAAATGCGATAATCGTACTTGATTTTCAATACAGGTGCCATAAAGAACTACAAGAAGATGTAGTTAACACTTAGTAAATCATATATTATGCACATATCAATTACCGGATTGAAGCCAAAAGGATGGATGGGATTTTTCACATTCTGGCGGTTTGCAATTCCCACATTCAGGCAGGCACAAACGGCAAAGGGTAACTTGTTTTGTGAAGTGAAGCGGATCAACGGCTACCAATGTACATTGACTGCCTGGGAAGATAAAGATGCCATGCGTGCTTTTATGAAAACGGGTACGCACCTTGAAGCCATGCGATTATTTCACAAAATTGCCACCGGCAAGACATACGGTTTTGAATCAGAGGACGTACCTGCGTGGTCTGACGCCTTTGCGTTGCTTGAGGCACATGGGAGAGAGTATTAGCCAGGCAAATCAACGACAACAAAACTGCGTTGAATCCGATTCTCCAAAGTATCTTTATGATGGATTACCCATTAAGGCATTGGTTGCTGATGCACGGCCTCCTGACCGGTTTCTATACAAACAGACCGAAAGGAGCAAGAATATCTAAATAAATTGGATACGTATGAACAAGGGAGTACGAGCTTTGTGCGAAATGGCCGTCCGGGAGGAGAGGCTGATTCTGGGCCTGATGTCGGGCACCTCACTGGATGGATTGGATATGGCCCTGTGTCGCATCAGGGGGGCTGGACACGATACATCTGTGGAAGTCATTCACTTTGACACACATTCATATGATGCAGAATGGCAGGAAAAAGTACGGACCGTGTTTGCCAGACCACAAGTGGATTTTCCGTATCTTGCCCTGCTCAACGAGTGGATCGGTACCGAGAACGGTCGGATGATCAACCGGTTTCTGGCAGACCGAAATTTGAAGTCAGCAGAGATTGACCTGATTGCCAGCCATGGTCAGACGGTCATGCATGTGCCGCGTCACCAGCATCATTACGAAGACTTTCCTAACGGGACATTACAGATAGGTGATGGCGACCACCTCGCAGTGCAGACAGGCATCATCACGATCAGTGATTTCAGACAAAAGCACCTGGCAGCGGGTGGGGAAGGAGCGCCCCTTGCAGTGTATGGAGATTATCTCATTTTCAGTCAAAAAGGAGAGGACAGAATTATGCTCAATATTGGGGGCATTGGCAATTTTACTTTTTTACCCGGTGACGGCGATGCGTGTCGGGTGTTTGTCACAGATACAGGTCCCGGCAATACCCTCATGGATGCCTGGGCAAGAACACAGTTTGGAAAACCGTTTGATGAGAATGCACAGATAGCCAAAGCAGGAAATATCCACCAGCGCTTGCTGGCAGAATTGAAAAACCATTATTTTTTTCGACTGCCTATGCCAAAAACGACCGGGCCTGAAGTGTTCAACCTGAAGATGGTGGAGGCTGCTATGGTTTCTTCTGGCACGGAAGGGTTGAATCAGTGTGATGTTATGGCTACACTTAACAGGTACAGTGCGGAGACTATGGCAGATGCTATAAGGCAAACAATTGGCGATGCTGCGTATTCGTTATATTGTAGTGGGGGAGGAATGCACAATCCCTTGTTGATGCAGTCTGTCAGGGAGTTATTACCCTCCTGCACATTTCACGAAAGCGATATTCTGGGTATCAGGGGTGATGCCAAAGAAGCGGTGTTGTTTGCTGTCCTTGCCAATGAGACAGTCACAGGTGCGCCTATTGATTTTGGTGGCAGGGCTTCACTTCCTGGTATAACTATGGGAAAAATTTCATTTCCCTGGTAAAGAAATTTTCCTTCTTATCATTCTGCGGTTTTAGTGATTCAGGCATTGCTAAATTGCCGGTTTACTTTCGCTGTCTAATTAAAATAATGGTTCAAATATTTGTTTTTCCTGAAACGAATGCCTTATTTTGCACCATTAATCGAAAACTTTACTAGAAATGTCACAAATCGCAGAACAAGTAAGAAAAATTATCATTGACAAATTGGGTGTTGATGAATCTCAAGTTACCAATGAAGCCAGCTTCACCAATGATTTGGGTGCTGATTCTCTGGATACTGTTGAGTTGATTATGGAATTTGAGAAAGAATTCGAAGTAACTATTCCGGATGATCAGGCCGAAAAAATCCAGACAGTGGGTCAGGCAATTGACTGTCTGGAAGCAGCAAAAGCCTGATAAGTACATCTTAACGATCATAAAATCCACAAAGGCCTTTGTCTTTGTGGATTTTTTTTTGTCTGCATCTGTGTACTATCGGGTATACGCTAAGATTGGCCGGTAAAGGTCGGATCAGGTGTGTTGCATTTTACAGCCGGTGAGCGTGGAAAACTTATCCCCATCATTCGCAGGAAATCTCCTAAAAAATTGTCATTTTTGCCCTAATATTGAAGACCACATATGAGACGAGTTGTAATCACGGGCATAGGTGCCCTTACACCCATTGGCAACACATTCGCTGCGTATAAGGAGGGTTTGCGTAACGGCGTCAGTGGAGCCGGTACTATTACCCGGTTTGATGCCACGCATTTTAAAGTAAAATTTGCCTGCGAGCTGAAAAATTTTGATATCGAGCAGTTCATGCATAAAAAAGATGCAAGGCGCCTCGATCCTTTCGCGCAATATGCAATGGTGGCGGCAGACGAAGCGATCCTGCACGCCGGATTGGAAACAGAAAAGCTGGACCTTGACAGAGTGGGTGTGGTTTGGGGTACGGGCATAGGTGGCTTTGAAACAATTGAAAACGACATTTCTGAGGCAGCGCTTTGGCAGGGTGAGCCTCGGTACAGCCCATTTTTGATACCAAAGTTGATTGGCGATATTGCACCTGGGCATATATCCATTAAATACGGCTTTAGAGGCATTAACTACGGCACTGTTTCCGCCTGTGCTTCTTCTACGCACTCCATCATCGCTTCGTTTGATTACATTCGGATGGGAAGAGCCGATGTCATGATTACAGGCGGTTCAGAGGCAGCCATTACCAAAGCCAGTGTCGGTGGATTTTCGGCCATGAAAGCCATGTCTGAACGCAATGATAGTCCGGAGACAGCCAGCAGACCATTTGACAAAGAAAGGGATGGCTTTGTTCTTGGCGAAGGGGCTGGTGCATTGGTGCTGGAGGAACTCGAGCATGCGAAAAAACGTGGGGCCACGATTTACGGCGAAGTGGTTGGGGCAGGCATGACAGCCGATGCCTACCACATGACAGCGCCGCATCCAGACGGCCTGGGAGCACGAAATGTAATGGCCATCGCGATCAAGGATGCAAAGTTGAATCCTGACCAGGTTCACTATGTGAATGTACACGGTACGTCTACCCCCCTGGGAGATATCGCCGAAACCAAGGCCATCCAGGCCGTCTTTGGAGACGCAGCATACAGATTGAACATCAGCAGTACCAAATCCATGACCGGACACCTGCTTGGTGGTGCCGGTGCCATCGAAGCCATCGCCTGCGTGGCAGCGATCAATGAAGGATTTATACCTCCAACCATCAATCATTTTACTGATGATCCCGAGTTTGATGCAGGCCTTAACTTCACATTCAACGAAGCGCAGGAAAGAAAAATTGATGTGGCTTTGAGCAATACTTTTGGGTTTGGGGGACACAATGCCTCTTTGATCGTCAAACGATTTACAGAGTAAATGAACGTGAATCTGGTCAGGCGTTTTTACAACCGGTATCTTTCACCAGACAAGGATCTGACACTCAAGCTGCGGCCTATTCTGGGTTTCACTCCCGCCAGGCTCAGCTTATTTAAGACGGCCTTCTACCACAAATCCATGACCAACGAAACACCGGGCAGGCCCACCAATGAGCGGCTTGAGTACCTCGGTGATGCCATCCTTTCGACCATTGTCGCCGAATATCTGTTTCGTAAATATCCAAATAAAGATGAGGGCTTCCTGACAAAAATGCGCTCAAAAATTGTAAAACGACAGACGCTCAATGACATCGCTGACAGGATGGGTCTGGACATGGTTTTGTCTGAATATAGCCTGGGTAAAATGAGTAGTTCGATGCTGGGCAATGCGTTTGAGGCCCTTATTGGCGCAATTTATATCGAGTTTGGGTATGCCCGCACGCGCAATTACGTGATCCGGCACATCCTGAAGAAATACCTGGATATCATAGACCTGGAGACCCGCGATGACAATCACAAATCACAGCTCCTGGAGTGGTGTCAGAAGCAGGGCAAGGAAATCACGTTTGCCACGCTGACAAAGTTCAAGCTGGATAAACGGGATTGCTTCAAGGTTGCGGTAGTCATCGATGGACAAGAAATGGCGACGGCGGAAGACTTTAATAAAAAATCGGCTGAACAGACTGCGGCCAGCCGGGCTATTCAGCGTTTGAATATCCACGTCCCCGTAGCTTAAAAATATGGATTCATTGACTCAGATTGTGCTCGGAGCGGCTATGGCCGAAGCAGCACTCGGGAAGAAGATAGGTAACCGCGCCATTGCTTGGGGAGCGATTGCCGGCACATTGCCAGACCTGGATGTGATTGCCAATGCGGTTTTATCCCCCCTGGATGCATTGTCGTTTCACCGTGGTCCAACCCACTCCCTGCTGTATATAACAATGGCTTCACCGGTCCTCGGGTGGCTCGTACATCGGTTTTACAAGCAACCATGGCACCAGTGGGTAGGGATCATTTCCTGGCTGGTCCTTCTGCTGGGTATCTTTGTGGCTGTGGTATTTTCGGGAACTTTTTTAATGGAAAAGTTGTTTACAGCCCTTCTCGTTCTGGTTTTGGCTGTATGGATGCTGCTGCGGCGGTATTTTAGGGCAGCCTATGATACTCCACAGGCCTCTCTCCGGGAATGGCAATGGCTATTTTGGCTTGCCATGTTTACCCACCCCATTCTCGATTGTTTCACTACGTACGGAACGCAGATTTACCTTCCTTTTTCTGAGCAAAGGGTGGCTTTCAATAACATTGCGGTAGCTGACCCTGCCTACACACTGCCGTTTCTCGCCTGCCTGATTGCTGCCATGTCCTACGGCAGGCAGCAGGCGCATCGTCGCCGTTGGCTGTACAGGGGCATAGTGTACAGTTGTCTTTACATGATGATGACATTCTTCAATAAGGCCAGAGTAAATACCATTTTTGAAAGCTCGCTGGTGCGCGAAAATATAGCCTATTCCCGGTACATGACTACCCCTACAATTCTCAATAATGTCTTGTGGAGTGGCATCGCAGAAACAGACAGTGCGTATTATTACGGTCAGTATTCCTTGCTCGACGCTGAAAAGAGATTCCAATTGCACCGCGTTTCAAAGACAAATGACACACTGCACCAGTTGTTGCAGACTGACCCTACATTGCAACGATTGGCCTGGTTTAGCGATGATTACTACTTTTTTAAAGAAACGGGTACCGATTCTCTTGGCTTCTATGACCTGCGGTTTGGTACGTTTAAAATGAAACGGACAGATCCGGAGCAATATGTATTTAAGTTTAACCTTCGCAAGAATCAGGAGGGAAAATATATTCTGAAAGACCAGGGAGACCGGCCGCGAGATGCCAATTTTTCAGAAGCATTCGCAGCGTTGTGGGAGAGAATCAAGGGCGTATAGGAGTAGCATGAGTCCATTCCAAACAGGCGAATTACCCCAAATAAGAAGTAAAATGAATCATCACAGTGAAAAGGAATTGGAGCAAAAAGCCTACCTCATCGCATTGAGGAAGGTAAAAAAAGAGCTGTTTTATCCGGTATTGACGTCCGTCCATGAGGAGGTCTTTACTCAAACAGATTGTCTTTCCTGTGCAAAATGTTGTAAAACAATTCCTGCGCTGCTGACGCGATCAGACATCAAGCGCCTTGCTGCCCATTTGAATCTGCCTCCCAAAACGTTTGTACGCAAATATGTACTGGAAGACATTCAGGGAGAATTGACATTGAATGGCGTGCCCTGTACTTTTCTCAATTCTGACAATACATGCAGTGTGTACGACATCCGCCCGGAAGCATGCCGGAGGTATCCACATACGGATGAAGTGGGCTACATCGACAGAACTGCACTCAATCTGGCCAATGCCGCTGTTTGCCCCGCCGCAGATGAAATTCTTACTCGTTTACAAAAATCATTTCCGTTACCATGATTTATGAATTCAACGGCTTTATTCCGGTGATCCACCCTTCTTCATTTGTGCATCCACAGGCGACCGTTACCGGCAATGTCATTATCGGGAAAGAGGTGTATGTTGGACCAGGTGCAGCGATTCGGGGCGATTGGGGGGAGATTGTCATTCACGATGGCTGTAATGTCCAGGAAAATTGCACCATTCACATGTTTCCTGGTAAGACGGCCGTGCTTCATGAAGCGGCCCACATTGGTCATGGTGCTGTGATTCATGGTGCTATTATTGGAGCAAATGCACTGGTAGGCATGAACTGCGTGATAATGGATGAAGCCGAAATCGGGGACGAATGCATTGTCGGTGCACTGAGTTTTATTAAAGCAGGCGACAAATATCCAAAAAGAAGCCTGATTGTGGGCAACCCTGCCAGGATTGTCAGGGAGGTAACGGAAGACATGATTGTCTGGAAAACCCAGGGAACAAAATTATACCAGCAGCTGCCCGCAGAGTGCTTTGCTACATTAAAATCGTGTGAGCCATTGCACGAAGTGCCGGCAAACCGGAAAACGCAGCAGGCAACGTATTCTCTTTGGAAAGAAAAGAAGTGAATGGTGTAAAGGGGAGAAAGATCCCTTCGATCAATTGAAATCAAACACAATTCCCATCCTGCAGCCTTTCACAGGTAAAAAAAATGTTTATTTTTGTATTTGCAACGGCTGTGCTCACTACTGCACGCCGATTTTTGGGATTGTGTTTTTTACTATAGCACGGAACATACCGGCAGAAAATTACCAGATATGACAAAAAAACCTCGAACCAGATTGGCATGGATACTTTTTACGAGCATTGCAGCGGGTGTATTCGTGGGGTCTATCCTTGGAATCCTCCTTCAAAACAGTGCACTCTGGCTAACCGTCGGCTTGGGTTGCAGTATCCCCTCCGGAATCTTAATGGGAGTGTACTTTGAATGGCTTCGTTGACAATGCCACGCTTGGTTAGCCTTGCACGTAGAGGATGTATTTCTCTTCAAAATACGGTTCCTGAAAATATTTCTGGATGGCTACGGTTTCGCGGTACTCAAATTTTGGTAATAATTTTAATTCTTCACGCAGGTCCCCTTTGAGGGCAATCAGTCCGTTTGGATAGATGTTTTTTTGTTCTTTTGAAAGCAGTTTTCGACTCCAGGGCAGGAGTTTGTCTATTTTGGCGACCGCCCTTGTGACCACGAAGTCGTATTTTTCTTTCACTTCCTCTGCCCGGCCGACGCGCGCAGTCACATTTTCCAACTGCAGCGCGGTGACCACCTCGCGTACTACAGTGATCTTTTTTGCAATGCTGTCAACCAACGTAAATGAGCAGGCAGGAAAGAGAATTGCCAGCGGTATACCTGGGAAGCCGCCGCCCGTGCCCAGGTCGAGGATACGGCTGCCGGGCTGAAATTGAATGAAGCGGGCTATGGCCAGTGAATGGAGTACATGGTGCAGGTATAGGTTGTCGATGTCTTTTCGGGAGATCACATTGATTTTTTCATTCCATTCCCGGTACAAGTCATCCAAAGCTTCCATTTGGTGCTTTTGCTTGTCACTAAGGTCAGGAAAATAGGCTAGAATTTGAGTTATGTCTGTGTTCATCGTTTTGCAAAGGTACAAATTTCGGCGGTTTGGTGTAAAAATGGGGGCGATGACCTATCTTTGACATATGAGGAGTGTCAGTCGGAATAGTCTCTTTTTTTTCATTTTCCTGTTTGCGGCACAAATAGCGGCGCAGGATACCCTCCATTCCCGGGTACATATTAGCATTCTGACCTGTGCCCCCGGCCAGGAATTGTATTCTTTGTACGGGCACAATGCCATCCGTGTGGCAGATGGAAGTTCCGGGTCGGACCTCGTATATCATTACGGCACCTTTGATTTTGACACGCCCAACTTTGCATTGAAATTTATGCGGGGACGGCTGCCTTACCTCATCAGTGTATCTACATACGCTGATTTTCTGCGTGAATACGTGTATTATCAACGTGCAGTGATTGAGCAGGAATTAATGCTTACTGCTGCTGAAAAGGGAGTTGTAATTGCATATTTAGACAGAAATATGTTGCCCGAAAACAGGGCCTACAAATATGATTTTTTTCATGACAATTGCGCTACCCGTCTGAGAGACATCATCAACAGAGCTTTGCCAGGGCTGGCCTGGCAAGCCGTTGCTCCCCAAGGAAAAACATATCGGCAGATCATCAAGGAATACCAGCTTACGTGGCCATGGACGGATTTTGGCATAGACCTCATCATCGGAGCCTCTGCCGATCAAATAACAAACGTAGAGGCACAGGCATTCATCCCTGATTACCTGGCAAAGGCCCTGACGGAGGTAAATCGCCCGGGCAATCCTGGGGAACGCTTGCAATACAATCGCCGCCAAATACTGGACTTTCCACAAGTTGCGTCGACAAAGCTAGCGATTACCGGACCTGTTGCTTTCTTTTCTTTGTTGCTCGCATTGGAATTGCTACTTCTTGGTGGTGTCGGGCAACGGCTTACGCGTCTTGTGTTTTGGTATGACAGAATCTGGTATGTCGTACTCTGTGCTACATCCATGTTGATGACATTTATGTGGGTTGGTACCGACCATTTGGCCACCAAACATAACTGGAATTTGCTATGGGCAAATCCTGTGATTGTCTTTTGGTCCTGGGTCAACAAGAGTGGAGTTGAGGTTAAAAAAATTGTTTTTTGGGTAGCTGGCCTGGTTTGCCTGGTGTGCCTTGTCAACGCCCTTCCTGCCTGCAATTTTTTACCACAATATTTTCATCCGGCCATTGCGCCACTTTGCGGTGTCCTCATCTTAAAAATGGTCAGGTCCTACCAAAACTGAACAATTTTTTGATTTATGTATTAGGGAAGGTAAATATGCCATTGTATGTTTCTCACACCTGACAATCGTTTGAAAAATGTGCTTGTCATTGGCGACAAAGTGCTGGTGAAGCCATTGAAACCGGAGGAGAAGACCAGTTCCGGACTCTACCTTCCACCGGGTGTCTTTCAGCAGGAAAAAGTGCAGAAAGGGTATGTGGTCAAGGTTGGGCCAGGCTATGCCCTGCCAGGTTCGCTTGAAGACGAACCATGGAAGCAGGAAGAGACGGTGAAATATTTGTCCTTGCAGGTCCGAGAAGGTGATCTGGCCGTATTTTTGGTAAATCAGGCAATTGAGCTGAAGTACGAAGAAGAGAAATATTTCATCATGCCGCACAATGCCATCCTACTCGTCGAACGGGACGATGATTTTTGAATGGACACTGCCATCTTTTTCCTTATAGGCCAGAAAATATGTATGTGATGAATCTAAAGTTGTAATATTTGAAAATCAATACTTTAGGTATTTGAAAATCCGATTTGTTGGAAATAATAATTATCGAAATGCAAAAGTATTTATCAAAATATCATTTTTTATAAATATATTTGTCACTTGTCGGCATAGTTTAGAATGAAAAGGCGACTATGACCAAAGTACGTATACCTACACGTGTGTATACTACATGACGAAGTGGTTTTTTAACGTCAATCCCGCAAGGAAAAAAATGACAAAGGCAATGGGAGGTGCATGAAAGATGCGATGAAGTGTTGAAGCAGTTTTTTCTGTCTCAGTTTTTCTAAGTATCAAGGTAGAATTTCTGATGTATCAAAATGTCAATTAGAAGGAAAGCAAACAAATTTGAATATATGCCAAAATTTATCATTGAGCGCGACATACCAGGCGCAGGGAAGTCGGATGACCAGCAACTGAAGGAAATTGCGACGTACATGAATGCAGTGTGTAAATCCATGGATATTCAATGGATACACAGCTATGTGACAGGTGACAAGGTCTATTGTGTGTACAATGCTCCATCGGCAGACGCTTGTCGCGAACATGCAGAGGAGGGAGGATTTCCATGCAATTTGGTAAACCAGGTCTTTAATATCATTGATCCGGTAACTGCGGAATAAGAGCGCAAAACCATTTGTCTTATTCTTGACCCCAATCTGCCAGTTTGTGGGTAGGAAATTAGCAGCAAAAGATTGCATCCATTTTTTCTCGTGTATAGCGCCCAACCATCCATGGGCTTGAATACTTCAGCTGTGGTTGTGGGTAGCAAAATTGATTGACCCGGATATGCTTCAGTTACAATTGCTTGATTCGCTCGTTTTGGGGCAGATGCCGAGACCGAGTATATCATTTGCAATATTTGCCACAGATTGCCCGTTGATGTAAGGCGTTTTCAAAATCCAATTTTCATTGTACCTTTGCATCAATAAAATGTGTAATATGACCATCTCGCCACGGAATATCGTCTGGTCTTTTTTTGTATTGGGATGCTTCCTGCTAGGCAGCTGTGCAAAAGAACAGGTGCCTGTCTTTCTGATTCCTAGTACTTATCGATTCAACACACCCAGCCTGGAGTCAAAAAAGGTGTATGTCATTGATCCCGTGACCAATCAATTTAAAGTAGCAAATGATACCCTGGGTACATTCAATCGCGGAAACAGGGAGATTGCAGATAGCCTCAATGCCATCATTCAGTCCGAGTTTGTCAAAACAATGCTGGTTCGCATCGTCTTTGAGACAGCGGATCAGGCCCGGCTTGTCTTTGGAAGGCTGGATACCGTGGGCGTACTCGATAAGGTCATTTTGTCTGACTCCACGGTCTCAAAGTATAGTCTGACGGGCAACCAGATTGCTTTTACTGCCTTTCCTCAATATTATGTCAACATCAATAATGATTTTCTGGAACTAAATCTCTGCAAGGAATTTACGCTTCGAAGTCAGGTTACCACCCCCGGCTCAGCCACCAAACGATACTATTACCAAGATTGCAATGCTGATTTGCCGGAAGATGTCATCCGCAGGATCGTCAAGTCAGCCGCACCGGTTAAATATGATACCATTTCGCTGGAATATGTGAATTACATCTTTTCCAGGTATTGATTCAGTCTGAATCCTTTTCGGCTTATCAATGTATAACCTGTATTTCTCCTAATTCCAGGCAATTCACCTAAAGTCCACAACTGCATCGGGGTGCCATAAACGAGTTGGACTCCTGGTAATACGGATAGGCGTTGCCGCTGCCGTCCAATTCCCAGAAGAATTTCGTCCTCTTTTTATTGCCACTGCCGATTTCGTTCATGGTGGATGCATCGTAAAGCCTGCCGTTGACCATCGTATAGACCACATTTTCTGTACTTCTGATATCTTTGAGGGGGTTGCCATCGATGACAATCAGGTCGGCCAGTTTGCCGGCGGTAATGGTTCCGATTTGTTTTTCCATGCCCAGCAGTTTTGCCCCGTTGACGGTAGCGGCGGTCAGCGCCTGGAAATTGGTCATGCCTCCTTGGTGGAGCATCCACAATTCCCAATGAGCGCCAAGGCCCTGCAACTGACCGTGGGCCCCGAGGTTGATTCCGACACCTGCATCTGCCAGCTTCTTGCACGATTTTGACGTGAGGATGTGCCCGTTTTCATATTCTTCCTGCGGCACCATGGTGCGGTGGCGTGATCGGGAGTCTATGATGGCACGGGGTGTAAAAGAGAGCAGCCGTTCTTTTTTCCAGACCTCGGTGTTTTGGTACCAGTAATATTCACCGGTGACGGCCCCATAATTGACAATCAGTGTGGGGGTATTGGACGTTTTTGTCTGTGACCAGAACTGAATAACATCATTATACAGAGGTGCAACGGGTATGTTGTGCTCCACGCTAGTATGCCCATCGGCCACCATGCTGAGGTTATGGTACAGAAACGAGCCTCCTTCGGGGACAACGCGGATGCCCAGTTGGCGGGCTGCTTCGATCACTTGCTGTCGCTGTTCGCGTCTTGGCTGGTTGTATGATTTGACGGAGAATGCACCAAACGCTTTCGTTCTGCGTAGGGCTGACCTTGCATCTTCCAGGCTGTTGATCTCCGCTTTAAAATCACCATCTGCTCCATACAGGATCGTGCCTGTCGAAAAGATGCGTGGGCCTGTGAGGACGCCAGCCTTGACCATTTCAGACTGGGCAAACGTAATCTCACTATTGACAGATGGGTCGTGGGTTGTCGTGACGCCATAAGCCAGGTTGGCGAAGTATTCCCAGTGTTTTTGCGGTGAAATGCCGTCTCTGAAGGCACCCAGGTGGGCATGCACGTCGATGAGTCCGGGCATGATGGATTTTCCTTTCAGGTCGATGATGTTGACGTCCTTGCCGAGTTTTATGCCGCCTGCCGGACCTGCGTAGCGGATGACATTGCCATCAACCAGCACCGTGCCGTTTTTGATGCTTTTTTCGCTTTCCATGGTGATGATGTGGGCGTTAATGAAGGCGATTTTGCCTTTGGGCGCATCACTTTTGACGGAAAGGGTGATTTTTCGGCCAGTGGTATCGATGGGTGGTATGCTATCCGGTCCGCCTTCCAGGAAAAGAAAGCGTCGGTCCAGGGCATCAGTAAAGTACTCATTGCCCAATGTCCAGTGCAGCTTTTTGCTATCGCCAGACCAATGAAGGTTGTATCCGGCATCCTTGGCTACCTGGGCCACAGGAACCGACTTTGTTTTTGCAGAAAGCCCGATAGACTGGCCTACTTGCGGCATAGGAGCAATATAAACTTTGTACAGCTCAGTGAAAGCGATCCACTTGTTGTCGGGACTGGGTACAAAATTGGTGGTATAGCTCGTGTTGAATACCACCTCGGTTTTTTTGGTATCGAAGGTAAATTTCTTGAATGCCTTAGACACGGAGCCAAACAGAAAACCACCTGTCGTGAAATAGAGGGCTTTTCCATCAGCGCTGAATTGTGGTTTTTCCCCTTCTGCCGTGATCAACGTGGCCTTCCCACCGCTGGCAGGAACCGCATATAAACCTGATTCCAGGCTATATGTGTACCCTTGGTGGCTGTTGCCGCCTTCTTTGCGATAGGCAATCTGGCTGCCGTCCGGTGCAAAGGAGGGTGTGCGGTAAATGCCTTTTTCGTTTGACAAAACAGTGGCAGTACGGGAGCCGAAATCCCATTTTTTCAATTGGCCGAGTTGTTCGTCGTTCCATGTGACGTAGGCAAGGCTCTTTCCATCGGGGCTGAATGCAGGTTCTGCTTCAAAGTCCGAATCTAATGTCAGGCGATAGGGTGTTCCTCCGTTTTCTTCGATCCATACGTAGCCAAGGGCGCTGAACGCCACCTTGCTGCCGTCGGGAGAGGTGGTCACATTGCGCAGTACTTTGGCATCGAAGGAGGGTTCGAAGGCGTTGTTTTCAAACTGAACCGTTTCCATCAGGGTGTGGGTCACATCCACGGTGAATGGAACGTCGGTAGCCACTCCAGTTTTGGAGTCGATTTGTACAATCTTTCCCTTTGCCCAGATGTAAATAAATTGATCATCTGGCGACCATGCAAATCCGGTGTAGATACCAAAGATGGTCCACGCTTCCTGCTGGTCTTTGCTGAGTTCGGTATAAAGTGGCCATTCTCTGCCGGTACTCAGTTCGTGGATAAACAACACTGATTTTTCGCGGATACGCCGCACGAAAGCCAGCTTGTCGCCGGCATGGTTGGTCTGGGGACGGCAGGCACCTCCGGGTCCACCCGTTACGCGCTTGTTTTCCCCGGTGGCCAGGTTGTAGCTCTGGATGACAAAGATTTCGGCATTCGGGTCTTTGTTGTACTGAAAATAACCGCCCGGATAGACATCTTCCGAATAATAAAGCATGGTGCCATTGAGGGCAACAGTAGGTTCGTTGACATCCTGCTGGTCATTTTTACGCTTTGTCAGCTGGATGCCATCGCCTCCGGTGATGTGGTACATCCACATTTCGCCTGCGCCCAGCGACCGGGAACTGGTAAAATGTTTGCGGGCGATGATATACTGTCCGTCGGGCATCCACACGGCATTGTTGAGAAGGCGGAATGATTCTTTGGTGATTTGTTTGGCATTGGTGCCATCGGGCTGCATGACCCAGATATTGTCGCCTCCACCTGCATCGCTGGTAAAGAGGATCTGCTTGCCATCGGGGCTCCATCGGGGCTGTACCTCCCATGCCAAACCGGCGCGCAGGCAGCTTGCTTTGCCACCCTCTGCGGGCATAGTGTAGATGTCGCCCAGCATGTCGAAGGCG
>JAUMBK010000122.1:0-2861 GCA_032115795.1 Saprospiraceae bacterium
ATGGCTGCCTGGTGGAGTATCTGGCATCTGATCTCCGCACTCGCTGTCGCTTTGGTCGCCAGAAAAACGGCAGCTTCAAAGGTTAATCCAGACTGAGTCGAATTCCTGCAAATGCACGGATACCCTGCATGGGTGCAAAGTTGTAGTTGGGGTCGAAGGTATAGCCGTTGGGATTGTCCTGGTCGATTTTTTTGTCAAAGGGATCAAAAGGCCGTAAAATCGGGTCTGCAGGGAGGAAATTGAACAAATTTTTTACGCCTCCATAGATTTCCATCTTCTCATTTCTTTTCCAGGTGCACTGGAGATTGTGGATACTGAACCACGGACTATATTCCGGACGGTAGTCGTCTGGTACCACAGGCAAACGCATCGGACTGGTTACGTTACCGGTGTAGTCAAGGGTAATGCCGGAAGCCCCAAGTGGCATAGAAATGCTCCAGTTGCCCGTCAACGAAGGAGTTTGGATTTGGATTTCCCTCATAGTATTTCTCTGGTTGTCTTCCTCCATGGTGTATACTTCCATCAAGGTGGATCCGATTTGCGCCTGGATGCCGCTCAAAAATGTGATGTCTGCGCTGACAGAGATTCCCCGGGCAATGCCGTGGCCGTTGAGGTTGTCAAAGATGATTTGGTTGGCGTTGGTAAAATAATCGGCAATGATGCGGTTGGTAAAATAGGTATAGAACAGGTTTGATTCGAGCGAGAAGTTGCCAAAGGAGGGATATGCTTTGTACATGTGGGATGCAAAGACATTGATCGACTGCTCCGGTTTGAGGTCGCTTGCAATGACCACTTTTCTGGCTCCGGTAAGAGCTGCGTGGTCTTCAGAGAAGATGTTGGCCACCCGAAAGCCATTGCCCGCACCCAAACGCAGTGTGTGGTGGTCATTCCACGCCCATTTCAGGTTGATGCGGGGAGAGAAAATGGAACCATGGCGGGAATTATTGTCATACCTTAGACCGGCAAGCCAGGTTGTCTTCTCATTGACGGTCCATTCGTGTTGGTAAAAGATGCCAGGCAACCAGGTTGACGAGGGCATGTTGCTGCTCAGCGAATCTGCGGAAGCAGTGATGGGTGTGTTGTCATCAAACCAAACGTATCGCAGCGCGGTTCCCGCAAGAAGATCGTGTTTTCCCACTTTTTTATTCCATGTGAGCTGCGCAAATCCGGTATGCTGGTCGCCTATGTATGGTGTCGTACCATAGACAGAATTCTGGTGGTGGTAGTTGTAGGAATAATTCAGGTTCAGGTTTTTCCAGGCAGCGGGTTTGATCAGGCCTATCAACTCGACCCTACTCGTATATATCTGCTCCCCATAGATGCTATCACCACCCCTGAATTGGGGCGACCATTGCATTTCACCGCCCCATCTGTCTTCCCAGACGTAGCGCATCGCAAGCGAAGAAGTAATTTTGTCACCAGGCCTTGATATCCATTTTCCGAAGACAGAAAAACGTTTCTGAAGGGTCACATCGGTAAAATTATCGCCGTTGATGTCCCAGGGAGTATTGAAATAGTATAGGTTTGAACTCAGCAAAAAACCGTGCTTTCCTTTCTGAAAGCTGGCTCCGGCATCCAGGTTGAGGTCTCTGTATCCTGTACCCGTGACATCTACGGTAAAAGAAGGCCTGCTGCCCGGGGTTTTGGTAATGACATTGATCAAACCTCCCACCGCTTCGGAGCCATACAATGTCGAAGCGGGTCCCTTAACCACTTCAATGCGCTGCACCATGCTGTTGGGTATGCCCATCAATCCATATACTGTCGCCAGCGATGACACAATGGGCATACCATCGATCAGGATCATTGTATAGGGCCCTTCCATGCCGTTGATGTGTATATCGCCTGTGTTGCACACATTGCAGTTGACCTGAGGACGCACGCCATTGATGCTTTCCAGAGCCGAAAACAGATTGGGCGACGGATTTCTTCTAAAAAATACAGGTGTGTAAATTTCTATCGGGATCGGGCTGGCCGAACGACTCACTTCTCTCAGCGCACCGGATACAACCACCTCCTGCAGTACATTGGTTTTTTCCACAAGAATGAATTGCAATTCCTGCCCAGCAAACACAAGGGTGTCATTTTCATAGCCAAGGAAAGACGCAACGAGCTTGGTGCCTTGTTGTATACCAGGCAATGAAAAAGCGCCTTTCTCATCTGCCAGAGTCCCCTCATTTCCCCCGAAAACCTGTACAGTAGCAAACGGCAATGGACTTTTGTCAGCCGATATAACGACCCCTTTTACCTGCGCCAAAATAAACAGAGGTAAAACAATAAGCCCCGCTAAAGACACAAACCTAAAATGACATTGCATAAACCGATACAGAATATTCAAGTAGTACAACGAATGGAAGCCCCTTCGGTTGTCACAGAATTATATTTTCTTTTACAATCTTTATCAGAAATACATGTAACTTGGAAAAAAATCAAAGACTATGACGCCACTCATATGTGCCATCACAGGGAAGCCTCTGTCCCAGGAGCAAGCAGTCCCTCTCGACCAACTTCGCAGACCTTTATTGGACTTTCTACGCACCATCCATCCCCATGTCAGCGAGCACGGGATCATCTCAACGGAAGTATACAACCAGCTCCGAAGGCAATATATGGAGGAATTGATTCGTAAAGAGACCCGCGAGCTAACACATCTCGAAAAATATGTCTTGAAATCCATTCATTCCGATGAAGTCATGTCAAAAAAAATCCTGGAAGAAAAGGGGCCGCCACTGACCCTCGGTCAAAAAATGGCAGATCACATTGCTGTTTTTGGCGGGTCGTGGACCTTTATTATTTTCTTTTTTTTGTTCATTTTGGGTTGGATATTGCTCAATATCCTGCTTTTGCAGGCGACGGCCTAT
>JAUMBK010000123.1:0-6123 GCA_032115795.1 Saprospiraceae bacterium
TGATCATCAGGTCTTTTTTCGTTGCCTGAATTTCTGTTAAAAGTGAATTTTCGGGTTTCACCAGAATTTTATTTTCCAGTGTTTCCAGTGTATTGCCGATTTTTTCAAGCAGGTCAAAGTAGCTGTCTACCGTGATATCCAGAAGCCTGTAAAACAGGTAGTCTGCCTGTCGCTGGCGGATTACGGAAATGTCAGATGTCAGTTTGTCGCGCAAATAGCCAAAATGGTCCCCAGGCTTCTCTTGAAAGCTGAGGGTAACCTTAGTGGTCAAAAGGAGCGAAATTTGTTCTTCTGTCACATGATGTAGTGCTTCATCCCATTCAAGTGATTTAAAGGTCAGAAAGATGTACGAATCTTCGATTTCAACCTTGGGACGTTGAAAGACATTCAAAATGTCTTCCTGATATAGATAATGAACATGAAATGTCTCACATAGCGATTTTACTGCCTCTGTATGATTGATGCCGTTGAGGTTAATCCATTGTATCCTGTCACCTGCCTCAGGTGTAATTTCATCAGGTGTGGGGTGGCTGACTGTACAGCCTTCCCGGTTGTAGGAATACATCTCAATGTCTGGGTCTGCCAGAAAGGTACTTCCGGTATACACATGCGCACCCGGGGGCAGGCCTTTTTTACTTACCCTTCGATCATTGATCCGGCGTGAGGAGGGTGCGTTTTTCATAATCAGTGAGACTTTTGGGTCATGTGGATTTTGTGTTGCTGATTCTTTGGTGTGAAGGGAATTGCCACGGTAATTCCAAAAGTCATCCCGGCTCCGTTGTCCATACCTGACTGAAGGAGAGATAAATCAGGGCTGACATCAAAATGCATGAGATGTCTGTCTACATAGGCATCTGCCACGGTGAGCAAATGGCCTGCAATCAGGTAGACCCAGGAATATTCCCTCCACTTTCGGTAAAAATCCCGCCTTGCTTTCGTCCTGTTTGCATCACCGGTGATGGTCCCTGCCAGAATGAGTTCATATTCGCTTTGTGCACTCCGGTAATTGGACGTGTTGGAAACCAGGAAATAAGCCAGGCCACCATCAATGGCCAGGGCCAGCGGCACCTTCCACCATTTGCGGTTGTATAGTTGCCCTCCAGAGGGAATGAGAAGCCCATAGAGCGCAGCCCTGCCAGGTTTCCCTTCAAATAGGGTGAGAAAGCCATTTTTCTGAATGATCGTATCTGCTTCATTTACAGTATCCTGAGGTACCGTCGGAGAGAAAATTCCCGGCTGTGTTCCCTGTGCCGTAGCAGAGATGCTGAAAAACAAGCACAATGTTACCAGATAGGCTTTGATACTCCACGTCCCTTTCATAGCAGGTGAAGGTCAGTCTTCATTTAATAAGAGATCAGACACTTGGTTGAATAGCTTGTCTGATGAGAAATGGATGGTTATGGTTCCTTTGCCGGTACCATCGCGTTTGATGTCTACCCTTGTCCCCAGCGTATGGCTTATTTTATCACTGATTTTGCGGATTTCAGGCGACATCGGAGTAACCTGTACTTTTTTACTACCTTCCTCATGTTTACCGGTACCATCATAGGATTTGATCAACTGCTCCAAGCCTCTGACCGAAAGTGTTTTTTCGACACATTCTTTAAAAACAGAGAGCTGGAGGGCCAGGTTTTCAATTCCGGCCAAAGCCCGGGCATGTCCCATGCTTAGCTGCCCGTCCCTGACTGCAGCCTGGATCTGGGCTGGCAATTTCAGCAACCGTACATAATTGGTTACGGTGCTTCTGTCTTTTCCTACTCTTGCAGAAAGCGCTTCATGCGTGAGCTGGCACTCATCCATCAGTCGCTGGTATGAAATTGCCACTTCCAATGCGTTTAAGTCCGCGCGCTGTATATTTTCCACCAGAGCCATTTCGAGCATTTCCTGGTCATTGGCTACGCGCACATAGGCGGGTATTTCGGCCAGTCCGGCCATTTTTGAGGCCCTCAGTCGCCGTTCTCCGGAAATGAGCTGAAACTGGTTGCCGCCCATAGAACGAACGGTAACCGGCTGGATGAGCCCGGACACCTTTATCGATTTTGCCAGTTCCATCAGCTGCTCCGGATCAAATTCTGTCCTGGGCTGAAAGGGATTTACCTCAATAAATTCCGGACTGATCATGGCAATCGTATTGGTGAGGTCTTTGACCAGCTGTTTTTTTTCTAAAGGACTGTGTGTTTTTTCGATGTTGGACAACAACGAACGAAGTCCTTTGGATACCTCTTGCTTTTTATTCATGTGTGGATTGTATCTTAGATGACAGGGGGTGTATTATAGGATAAAAATTCATTTGCCAGGTTAAGAAAGTTGATTGCTCCCTTGCTGCTCGCATCATAAATGATGATTGGCTGGCCGAGGGAAGGTGCTTCTCCCAGCTTGCTGTTTCTGTGGACAATTGTCTCAAAAATTCTGTCTGAGATGATTTCCCTGATTTCCTCCAGGACCATATTGGCCATACGCAGCCGCTGGTCATACATCGACAAAATGACACCTTCAATTTCCAGAACCGGGTTGAGTGAACGCTGCACTAGGTTTAGCGTGTCTTTCAACTTGCCAAATCCTTCCAGTGAGAAGAATTCACATTGCACCGGTACAATGACGCTGTCAGCTGCCGCCAGTGCATTTAATGTAATCAGGCCAAGGGAAGGAAGGCAATCGATAAAAATGTAGTCATATTCGTCCTTTACCTGCCTGGTGAGTTCTTTCATGCGAAACTCTCTGTTGTCTGCCTGTACCAATTCAACTTCTGCCCCCACCAGATCGATGGAAGAGGGGAGAAGGTACAGGTTGGGTGTACTGGTTGCCACGATACCTTCATGTGGATCCGTACCATCCACCAGGCAGTCGTAGGTGGTTACATCTCCGGCTGCCGTTTTCACGCCCACGCCGGAGGTGGCGTTGGCCTGTGGATCTGAGTCAATCAGAAGCACTTTTTTGTCCAGGATAGCCAGCGTTGCCGCCAGATTTATGGCGGTGGTTGTTTTTCCGACACCTCCTTTTTGATTTGCAATGGCAATGATCTTTCCCATGATTGTTGTCGATTAAATTTCAATTTTTTGACCTACTGCAGGAAGGATGAGCTCCCGCTCATCATTTTTAAAAATGGCCTTGGCTCGTTGGTGGTCCAGGCGGATGATTTCAAACGTATCAAAGTGACATCCAATGATGTGGTTGCATTTGACAAACGATGCCGCAAGCAATGCATCATCACAGCCCATCGTGTAATTGTCGCCCATGGGCAGAATCGCTGCATCCAGTGGTGGACAGGTCAATGGGATTAATTGCATATCCATCGTAAGGGCTGTATCTCCTGCAAAATAAATGCATCCCTCGTCATTCCATAGTACAAAACCGGAAGCTTGTCCGGCATACGTACCATCAGGCAACTCACTGGAATGGACCGCAGAGACCTGCTTCACAACCCCAAACGGGAATTGCCATTTCCCTCCGATATTCATGCTATGGCCTTTGATGCCTTTTTTTTCAAACCAGGCCACCGTTTCAAAGCAGGATACCACTACGGCTCCGCAACGTCGGGCAATTTCTTCCACATCTCCGGAGTGATCTCCGTGTCCGTGGGAGAGCAAGATGTAATCACAATGGATTTCTTCAAGAGAAACCTCACTCGCTAGTGGATTGCCCTTGATCATCGGGTCAAACAGAAGAGAATAGTCTCCCGTTTGCAAATGAAAACAAGATTGTCCAAGGTATGTGAGTATCATCATGCTATACTTTCAATTGATTGTCAACGCAATTGTGACTCCGTAAAGGTTTGTTTTTGCGGTTCAATGGACAATTTCCTTTGCATCGTCGCTGCAGTTGCTCTGCGGCAGGCATACATCTTGTCATTCCACGAAACCAGCGCGCAAAGATACGACTCTGGTAAATAAAATTTGAATGCTTCGTCAAATACTGAACAATTTACGCCACTTGGAGTTACAAGGCAAAGAAAAAATATGGTTGCAGTTATCTCAGGTACTAACAGACCAGGAAGCCAAACATCTGTCGTTGCTCGATTTTGCATGCAGTGGCTTGCCGAACATGGCATCCCTGCTGGCTTGGTTGAATTGACATCTATGAATGACCTGTCGGTGACACCCAAGCAGTTCAACAGCGATCACCAGGATGAAGTCATCAAACAGATGAGGGATGAAATATTGATACCCGCAAACCACTGGATTGTGGTTTCGCCTGAGTACAATGGGAGCTTTCCTGGCATTTTGAAGTGGTGGATTGACCTTCTTTCGGTGAAAAACAGAAATACGGTGTTTAAAAACAAAAAGGCGTCTCTGATAGGTGTGGCCTCTGGAAGAGCCGGAAACCTGCGGGGCATGGATCACCTGACAGGTGTTCTGCATTACCTTGGCATGCTCGTCATGCCCGAAAAATTGCCGATTTCCAAAATTGAGGAGGTGATCAGTGGTGATGGTCAAGTGACACCCGGTCTTGCATTCGCGCTCGAAAAATATCTCCTGGATGCCTTTCTTGAAAAATAGACGGGTCAATACTTGACTTTCCCCATTTTAATCACATCTGTTTGCACCGTTACTGGAGAACCACTGGTGGCTGGGACACTTGCCGGTCCAGGGAACTGCCTGTAGGAAGGCGTATTATTTGGAAAGGATGTTTCCAGACCAAGAATCACCTTGCGCAAAGCCAGAAGATCAGAGGCACTGATACTGCCATTTCCGGTCACATCTGCCGCTGCCTTTTTCTTTTCATCAACAAATGGCTCTATGCCCAGAATATGTTTAGTTATGGCGAGCATATCAGACGCTTTTAGGTCAGGTGAACCAGCCGGACCGCTGCTTTCCATGACTACTTCCGGCATGGCCAACAAAGGAAATGAAGAGGAGGGATATGAAAACTGGTAGGTTCCCGATGCATTTTTATTGATGGGGTAGGTCACAGCCGGATTGTTGCTGTCGCGAAGATACCACTTCACCTGGCTGTCTGGAATCGAAACAGCCGACTGAATCTGCAGGCTTATTAAGGACGGAATCACCACTGTTTCTGTTTTTGCCTGCGCAATCGTCTGGTCCAGTTGATTGAACAGCACGGGATAATATAATTTTCTGTTGGGCGCAATCACGGCAAAGGAAGGCGTGCCGTACCAGGTGCCATATTGCCCGTTTTTGAACGGGCCGGTAACAGAGGTGGCCCCACCATCGTGACTGATACCAGGCATTGTCTGGCTGTACAGTGATTCAAACGCGGCGACATTGGTATTGTTGTCTGAAGTAATCGTGGTTACATTGAAAAAGACCACCTGCTGGCTTCCTGCCCCTTGCTGACTATATTTTTGCTGCCATAGTGGGGCATTGGCAATGCATGGAGGACACGAGGTGAAAAAAAACTTAATCACCACAACCTGGTTACCAGTTAAGTAGTCAGTGTACAATCTATGGACTTGTCCGTCAGTGTCCGTGACTGTAAAATCATGCATTGTGTTTTGTCCCGACAAAGCCAGTACAGAAAATAGAAATACAAACAGAGACGTAAAAGAATTCATCGATATAAAATTTACATAACAAAAACAAATATAATACGTATTTTGCTATTATTTGATCAAATAGGATATATATCGCGGGATTTCTGTCACACGATTTTACGAAAATACCTTTCAATAAAGGCTGGGAAATTTGGTTCGAGAGAGTTTGTTTCAAGTCCGGGGAACAAATTTGCAGGCAGTAAGGTGAATTTTGTTAAAGAATTGTAAACATACCAATGAGAAAAAGCACATGCGACCTGTTGTTCAGTTTGAATGGATAGATGGACTTTCCTACAAGGAGGTCTGGGAACAGCAAACCGCACTGCACCAGCGCCTGATCCAAAAAAAGATGGCTTTTCATTTCTGTGTCGTTTGGGAGGTTTGATTCAACAATGCTGCCGATTGCGCTCGTTGTATCTGAGGTGTTTTCGTTCATTGTTGCATCAATTGGAAGGTTGGGTTGCTCAATACATTCACCTGCTAGCTCGTCATGAATTGGTTCCGGCTTCTGGAGATTCTTCCTATGATGGCTGATCTCATGAAAATATAGAATGTTTTGTTTCTGTAGCTCTTGAGCCTTTTCCCGTAATTCGTTGAGTTCATGCTTGTATTGAGCCTGTAGACTGACTTGA
>JAUMBK010000124.1:0-5864 GCA_032115795.1 Saprospiraceae bacterium
CCAGCAAATTCAGGGCTTTGCCTACTTTGTTCATGCCTCATCCATGGCGATTTATGGAGGTGGTTCCGGCAGCGAGTGGGAAACACAAAAAAAAGCACTGTTGAATGCAGATATCATCATCGCCACGCCAGGCAAGCTGATCAGCCACATCAATATGGGCAATGTCCGGTTTGACAAACTGAAATACCTGATATTGGATGAGGCTGACAGGATGCTTGACATGGGATTTTATGACGACATTCAAAAAATAATTGCAGCATTGCCCAAGAACAGACAAACACTGATGTTTAGTGCCACAATGCCTTTCAAGATGCGCGAACTTGCAAAAAAGAACCTGAAAGATCCTGTAGAGGTAACCATAGCGGTTTCAAAACCGTCGGAGCGGGTATTGCAGGCGGCATACCTGGTCTACGATCATAATAAAATCCGGTTAATCAATGAACTGATAAAAGACAAGCCGAATTTTGAAAGCATCATTGTATTTTCTTCTACAAAAAAATCAGTCAGTGAAATTGTACGCGGCTTGTCAGGCAAAGGCTATGGCGTAGAAGGCATTTCGTCTGACTTGGAACAAGGGCAGCGAGAGGAGGTCTTGAACCGTTTTCGGGCAAAACATACCAGAGTTATTGTTGCCACTGACGTACTTTCGCGCGGGATAGACATCAAGGATATCAACCTTGTCATCAACTACAATGTCCCGGGAGATGGGGAAGATTATGTTCACCGGATTGGACGTACTGCCCGTGCTGATGCCACGGGAGTAGCGATCACCCTTGTGAATGACGAAGAAATGTTTCGATTTGCAGGCATAGAAAAATTAATACAGGCGACAATTACCAAGATACCGACACCGCCGTACATTGGTGAAACGCCGGAATGGAATCCGGCCAGACCAAAGGGTGGGGGACGATACCCATCCTCAAGGACGTCAGGACCGCCCAAACAACAAAACCGCGGGCATGCCTCAGCCAAACCCGCAGCAGCCTCCAATGGCAATGCCTCAGGTACGAAAAAATTTCATCGCCGTCCGCCTAATAAGAATGGAGGCCAGGGAAATAGCCAGCCTTAATGCTGGTGATGGGAATGCTGTGCCGGCTTATAACGAAGCAAGTTTAGCCATCCTGCGATAAACAACACTCCCCCTACGGGCGTGATGGGACCCAAGAAGGGAATTTGATCCAGTCCGAGTAAAAAACGGATACTCAGGATGTATAAAGAACCCGAAAAACAAGCGATGCCCGCGAGCCAAAGGTAAAAGGACTGGTCTAAGGCGGGATGGTGCTCTCCCCTGCGCAGGGCAATGATTACCATCGGGAGCACATGGATAAAATGGTAAAGTGACGCGGTTCGAAACGTTTCCATTTGGGCGGCATCAATCAGTGTTTTCAGGCTATGCGCACCAAATGCACCCAATGCCACCGCAAGTGCACCCGTAATGGCAGTGATTTTTACTTGTCTGGTTGTCATACAAAAAAGTTGGTTCTATTTAAGGATTCGTAATTACGTTACTCAGTCAATTTCCACTGCACTGCTCCTTTTCTATTGGCCTGCAGGTAGGCATTGGCTTGGGAGAAATGCTGACAACCTTGAAAGGCGTTGCCTGCCAGTGGAGATGGGTGGGCTGCTTCGAGTATCAGGTGCTTGGAAGCATCAATCAGCCCCCGTTTGCTTTTTGCAAAATTTCCCCAAAGCATAAAAACCAGACCGGATTTTTCGGACGAGAGATATTCCATCGTTTTGTCTGTAAACTTTTGCCATCCTAGATTTCGGTGCGAGCCTGCCTGGTTTTTTTCGACTGTCAGTATGGCATTCAAAAGTAACACCCCCTCTTTTGTCCACGAGGTCAGGTCGCCATGGCCTGGAATGGTCATACCAATATCGCGGTGCAATTCTTTATAGATATTTTTTAACGAAGGCGGGACGGCAATGCCCCTGGGTACAGAAAAGCTGAGACCCATGGCTTCACCAGGATTATGGTAAGGATCTTGCCCAATGATGACGACCTTTACGTCAGACGGGCGTACCAGGTCATACGCTTGGAAAATGGCTGGACCGGGCGGAAAAATCTCTTTTCCCTCGGCCTTCATGGCGCGCAACTGAGAAACCAGCATGTCGAACCAGTCTGCCTCAAAAGCTGACGCAAGTGCCTCTTGCCAATCGGAGTGAATCTGTACTGAACGAGGATCCATCACTATCTTGTATCTCTGACTGCGAATTTACTTCGAATTCCCGAATCAGGTGGGGTGCGAACATCTTTTTATCAGGAATGCAGGCCTTGCAAGATCATTTCAGAGATGTCCAGGACCATTACGTCATCCTGCTTGTCAACACTTTTTAATCCATCTGTCAGCATGGTCATGCAAAAAGGACAGTTTGCCACAATGATACCTGATCCAGTTTCGAGTGCTTCTTCCGTTCGTTCAGTATTGATTCTTTTTTTGCCCGGCTCATCTTCTTTGAACATTTGCGCACCTCCTGCACCGCAACAGAGTCCTGTGGTTTTACACCGTTTCATTTCAGCCAGGTCTGCATCGAGTGCCGCTATCAGCTGCCTGGGAGCTGTATATTCACCATTGATTCTTCCCAGGTAACACGAGTCATGATACGTTACTTTTTTTCCGGTAAAGCTGCCTCCTTCAATCTTGATTTTCCCTGCATCCAGTAATTGTTGCAGGTACTGGGTATGGTGATACACGGTATAATTGCCTCCCAGCTCAGGGTATTCATTTTTCAGCGTATTAAAGCAATGAGGGCAGGCGGTAACAATGTGTTTTACACCATACATGTTTAAGGTCTGGATATTTTGCAAAGCCAGCATTTGAAATAAAAACTCATTGCCTGCGCGCCTGGCAGGATCTCCGGTACACATTTCTTCGTTGCCTAAAATGGCAAAACGAATGCCTGCCTGGGTAAGAATTTCCGCAAAGGCCCGCGTCACTTTTTGTGCCCGGGCGTCAAAACTACCGGCACAACCTACCCAAAAAAGAACCTCAGCTTCGATGCCGCTGGCCGTCAGTTCTGCCATTGTGTGTATTTTCGATGTCATACTTACCTTTTATCTTTTAAAAACGCAAAATTTCGGCTTACGAAGAACATCCTTTGTCATCATGACTGGTGGCGCCATTGCTCTCTTTCGGCGGGAATTTGCCATACACACCCGCCATTTTCCATTGCTGTAAACATGGGCAGCCAATCACCCGGACCTGCCGATTCCATGAGGATTTCATATCTTCTCATCTGCAAAATCGGTTCAACAGGATCAATCAGAACAGGGCAAGCTTCTACACAGGCATTGCAGGTGGTGCAGGCGTGGATTTCTTCCCTGGAAATATAATCAAAGAGCGATTTGCCGTCATCATAGGCGTCCTTGTTGTCCGCTTTGGCTTGTGCAGTATTTGCATTCAGTCCAAAAGAGAGCATCGGCTGCGACATATTTTGTTGAACCTCCTCAGCTCTGTCCCGGATGGACATCATGATTTTCCGTGGAGACAATTTTTTTCCTGTAATATTGGCTGGACAGACAGCCGTGCAACGCCCACATTCCGTACACGAATAGGCATTTAACAGATTTTTCCAGCTGAGGTCAAAAATATCTTTTGCTCCAAAGGTATCCATGCCTGCATTCTCCTGGCTGGGTTGTGTCGTCTCAATGCCCAGCATGGATTTTACTTCCGCTGTAATCACAGGCATATTTTCAATTTGTCCTTTTGGAGAAAGTGTCGCATAATACACATTGGGAAAGGCAAGGAAAATATGAAGGTGTTTTGAATAGGGAAGATACACTATAAATCCCAGCACAGCACACAAGTGCATCCACCATCCTGTACGTTCAATGAGAATGAGATGTTCAAGTGAAACACCTTCCCAAAGCAATGGGCTCAGCCAGGAGGATAAGGCCAGCGGACCTGTGTACCCGTAGTGTCCGGGATCCATTTGTTGCAACAGCACATCAGCACTATTCATGGTGAAGATACCTGCGACGAGGAGAATTTCACCCAGTAGGATCACGTTTGCATCCCGAAAAGGCCATCCTCGCAATTCAGCCATAGTGAGGCGGGGTACCTTCAGCAGGTTGCGCCGGCTGAGAAAGACAAGAGTACCTATCAACGCGAGTAATGACAAGATTTCTATACTGTTGATGAGCACTCCATAGACTGGACCCAGAAAGGGCAGGAAGGTGCGGTGGCCGCCAATGGCACCATCAGTAAGAATTTCAAGCAATTCAATTTGGGTGAACAGGAATGCTACATACAAAAACAAATGAAGGACAGCAGGCAGCCAGTTTTGAAACATCTTTTGCTGACCAAAGGCAACCAACAGCACATTTTTCCATCGATGTGCTGTCTGTCCCTGTTCTGCCATCGGCTTGCCCAGCCTGATGGTATGATACAATTGGCGGTATTTCCAAAACGAAATAATAGCGACGCCAGCAACCAGACTTAAGAAAACAACTTGCTGCATTTGAAGGGTAGGCTTAAATGAGATGCTAAGTTACAAATTTAATTTCTCTCCGCTATTTTTTCATGCGGATGCGTCTGTTGCCAAATGGACGAGTCGACCGTGTTTTGTTTTTTGTTTTCTGGTGTTTATCAGACAGAACATGGATATTTCTGCCCTCAATTCATCAATTGATGCTACCTTTGTACCATAGAATTAAGAATTATGCAGGTGCTTACCCATTCACAAATACACCAGAAGATTACCAGGCTTGCCTATGAGATTCTCGAACAAAATTTGAATGAGGATGTACTTGTTCTTGCAGGTATAAACAACAATGGTTTTCGCTTTGCGACGTTGTTGCATGCCGCATTGTCTTCAATTTCCAATAGGGACTGCATTCTCGCGCAGATACGGTTGAATCCGGCCAATCCATTGGAGAATTTGCCTGAAACAGATCTGGACGCCGCTACATTGGAAAAGGCATCGGTTATCATCGTGGATGACGTAGCAAATACCGGCCGAACTATTTTTTATGCTTTTCAGGTGTGTATGCCTGTGCTGGTAAGGAAATTGCAGGTTGCTGTTTTGGTTGACAGAAAACACAAGCGTTATCCCATCCAGGTTGACTATGTCGGCTTATCACTGGCAACAACCATGGGCGAGCATATCGAAGCAAATCTCGCGGATCAGCACAACATGACAGTCACCCTACATTAATCACAACTATGGTCCAAGACACGTTTACAGAGCGCCATTTCGTAGCCTGGATGTACAAGTCCTCCTTCACTGTTTTTGCAAAATCGTTTAGTTTCGTTGTTTGTTTTTTGGGGCTGTGCTACGGTCTTTCTGGCCAGCGGGACACAATCACCTGGCAAACCTTGCAGCAACTGGAATACAAGGAGGCACCACATGAAGTCTACGGTACAGTGTACCTGCCTGTCTTTTCTGCGCCAATCAAGCGATTAGCAAACAGGAAAGTGGTCATTCGGGGCTATCTGGTGCCCGTAGACAAAACGAGCTGGGCTTTGAGCCAAAACACCTATGCTTCCTGCTTCTTTTGTGGCAAGGCTGGTCCGGAAACCGTTATTGGACTTAATTTTGCTTCCAATCCGGGTACCCTGAAAATGGATGCCAATGCTTTGATTACAGGTACATTGATTGTCAATGGAACAAATGTTGACGACTGGATGTACAGTATGCGCGATGTTGAAATTCTCTCCATAAAAAAATGAGTTGCCCGTCCTGAGACTGACAACTCATTTTTGCCATCTTTCATTTTATTTTACCAAAACCGGATATAAATCCATGCAACAGCTGCGATTACAATCAGACTGAGCACGTTGAATCGGTTGCTTGTATGAAACCAGGACTTATCATAGTAGATTGCCTTGGGGTCATCGTTTTTATTTTCTTTCACTGAAATC
>JAUMBK010000124.1:5874-13849 GCA_032115795.1 Saprospiraceae bacterium
AGGAAGCACAATCCCATTCTGTCAAGAAACGGAATTTGCGGTGTCAGGTATTTAAAGCCAACAGAGAGAGGAATTGCCAGGAAAACAGCAGTCAAGGCAGCATTTGTTGACGTTTTGCGCCAGAACAATCCCATGACAAAAATGGCAAGCACACCCGGGCTAATGAACCCCGTATATTCCTGTATGTACTGGAAAGCCTGGTCCAAAGTACCTAATGACGGGGCAATTACAACACCAACGATGATGGAAATGAGGGAAGCCCATTTGCCGACGCGAACAAGGTGATGTTCTTCTTGCACGGTGAGTTGCTGGCTGTGCTCTTCATTTGCATTCAGCAATTGCTTTCGTTCAACATCCTGTTTCATCAGCCAGGGGCGGTATATGTCAAGGGTAAATATGGTCGCAGCACTATTGACTATCGAAGCGACTGAAGAACCAATGGCTGCGATGAGCGCCGCGAGTGCAATGCCTTTAAATCCACTGCCAACGTATTCAGATATTACCCATGGATAAGCCTGGTCAGGTTTTTCAATGGGTGCTTCCAATACATAAGCCGCAATCCCGGGAATCACCACAATCAAGGGAAGCAAAACCTTGACAAGGGCTGCTGCTGCCGTACCTTCTTGTGCTTCTTCCAGGCTTTTGCAGGCGAGGGATCGCTGAATGATGTATTGGTTTGTTCCCCAGTAATACATGTTTGCTATCCACATGCCACCAATGAGAACGCTGATACCGGGTAAATTCATGTATTCCGGATTGGATTTGTCCAAAATCATGTCGAATTTATCAGGTGCCTTCTCCACCAGTGTTGCCAAGCCACTGAGTACACCACCTCCTACAGCGTCAAGCACCATCACGCTGGCCACCAGGCCACCAAAAATCAAAGCGACCACCTGGACAACATCAGTGAGAGCAACCGCTTTCAAACCTCCAGTTACTGAGAAAGAGGCGGAATAAATGGCAAGTCCGATAATCGCGTACAACATGGGAATACCCATGATTTTTTCGATTGCCAGTGAGCCAAGATACAAGACCGTCGTGATGTTTACCAAAACAAACAACAATACCCAGAAAATAGCGAGTCCAGTCCGGACCCTGTCATCAAAGCGCTTTTCCAGAAACTGGGGCATGGTGTAAATTTCCTTACGAATAAAAATGGGTAGGAAAAACTTCGCTACCAGCAATAGGGTGACCGCCGCCATGAGTTCATAAGCAGCAATGGCAAAGCCCACTTTATAGCCCGATCCAGACATTCCAATGAACTGTTCAGCTGAAATATTCGCAGCGATGAGGGATCCACCAACAGCCCACCAGGGAAGTGATTTCGATGCAAGGAAAAAATCATTGGCCGTGTCATTCTTACTTTTCGCAGAAATCCATATACCAAAGCCCATCATGAAGGCAATCCATACGATCACAATGATCAGGTCTAAGTCAGATAAAATTTGCATTAGGAGTAAATTAGGTTGGTTATTGAATTGTTGTTTCCATGTTTTTCGCCTGGATAATGTATTGGTAATCAAGTGATGTGTCGTCCGTTTCTACGACATTGTATCCTTCCTCCAGGAGCAATTCCTCCAGCTTGTCAAGGTAAATACGTTCAGATTTTGGTGGCGCATTGATGGGAAGCCGTTTCATTTTATAATCGATGATCATGAGGGTTCCATTTGGTTTCAGGCCCTTCTTCAGCGTTTTTAGATAACTTTTTAATTCTGGTATGTATGCTATTGTGTTGATTATCAGTACGATGTCGCTTTCGTCTTCCGCAAGGTTTGGGTCTGCCTTTGAGGCAAGTCGGGTTTCCAGGAGGTGGTTGGGCTGGAGATTCAAATATTGTCCCATAGAGTCAATATATTGGAGCATGCCAGGTTCAATATCAATGGCAATCACTTTTTTGGCTTTTTTAGCAAGGCGGTAGGAAAAATACCCCGTGCCAGCCCCGATGTCGGCGATCGTTTTTTGAGAAAGGTCGCCCAGCTTATCAATCACGAGGCCTGGTTTTTGCCAGATAGCGCGCCCCACATTGTGGCTGTGCCCATACCGTGTAGCTTCAAACTCCAGGGAATCGGAACTGATTTCGCTCGTATTCCTTCCCAAATCAGTATGGTTTTCATTTTGTTTACAGGCAACAAGGGAGAAAATGGTTACCCCCGCAAAAAGATAGATGTACTGCTTCATCCTCAGTGGCTACTAGATATTCGCCACCAAGTTAAGAAAATCTGTAAATAGCATCAATGATTTTTTCGAGTTCCGGCTTAAATGACACAGATCTGCGGCTGTGCTGGTTGTTCAGAATCACCGAAAAAGATACCAATCGGCCGGATGCTGTGCGGCAATAGCCTGAATAGGAGAGGATGTTGCGCATAGACCCCGATTTTACCCAGACATTGCCTTTGGCAGGGGAATTTTTGAGTAAATTTCGCACGGTGCCATTCTCGCCCGCGGTAGGCAGAAAGCAGCTTAGGTATTCTTCATTTTTTTGAAATGCCATCGATTTTAAAAACTGTGCCATAAAATCAGGCGTCACTTTGTTTTTTCGAGACAAACCACTGCCATCGTACATAGAAAGTTGCATGGTATCCAAGCCTTGCTCTCCAATAAATGACTCTATCGCCTGAATGGCTGTTTTTTCGGCTCCGTCTTTGTGCCGAGCCCATCCGATTGTTTTTAAAATGCTTTCTGCGTAGATATTGATGCTCATCTCATTTGTGTGCCTGACAATTTCTGACATGGATGGACTGCAATAATGGGAAATGAGTTTTCTTCTTTCTTTTGGCACAAACCTGGATGCCATGGTCGTTGCATTGTAGCCCCCCATGTCGCGTTCACCCAATGCCTCCCAGACCTTATAAGCAAAGAGGCCGGGCGGGTCAGGCAGGGACCCCTTTAGCCTGTAGAGCCCTTTGCCTCGGGGAATTGTACCACTGATGCTTCTCGTAAAATTAAATGGCCCCCCATAGATATTTGCTCTGTCACCCGTGGTGGCCCCTGCAAGGGTTACCCTGCTCTCTACCTGCATGCTGGGCACTGACGGCTCACAATAGGCGAGCTTGCTCCTACGCCCCCTTTTCCCCTCTCTATTGAAGTAAAAATAGCAAGTATTTTCATTGACATTCAATCCCCAGGCTCCTGCACCATAATAATTTCCCAAATCAGCATACGCCCATGAGGAAACAACGGGATGCGAGCTAAATACACTTGGATCAGCGATGATCTGTCCTTCGATGCACCGAATCCCTGCCCGGTGAATGTCTTGTGACATGATTGCTACCAATTCATCCATAGCCGGCCAGCCAGGAATTCTGCTGGAACCCAACGTCGGATCTCCGCTTCCCTCAATGTATATGTTCCCCTTTAAAGTGCTGTCAGGTGTGATAAATCCATCATGGGTAATCCGGGTCTCGTATACATAATCAAGACCAAGTAGCTGCAATCCCGAAAACGTCGTGATGATTTTCAGACTGGATGCCGGAATAAGGGGGGTATCTTTTTTTAGCTGTGCAATGCACTGCCCGTTTTCCACATCATATACAGCAACTCCAATTGTAGCCTGCTTGTGCAACCTGCCAAGGGCGATTTTCTCCAATATATCCTGCAACGATTGTTGCGCGCCAACAGATGAGGTGATACACATCACAAACAAACCAAACAAACATCTAAAAACAGTCATCAGGCAAATAAAACAGATCCTTCTTGTCATCGTTTTGGGTATGGGGGAGAAAGGCATGCTATTCCCCTTTTTACGTGCAAAGATATTATTGCTGTAATTTCTAACAAGAAAATGCCCTATTTTAACAAATTCAAAGCCACATTCTCCACGATATCTTACTTTTTTTTAACATAAAGTTTCTTCCTTTTTAAATAAATCCTTATCTTTGCGGTCCGAATTGGAATTCTAAATAACAACGTCATGAATCTCATTAATTACGTACACGAGCAGCTGACTCCAAAAAGAAATTTGCCTTCATTCAGACCTGGTGATAATATTTCAATAAGTTATAAAATCATTGAAGGAGCAAAAGAGAGAATCCAGGTGTTCCGAGGTGATGTAATTCAAATTAATGGGGAAGGTGCAACCAAAACATTTACAGTTCGAAAAATTTCGAACGGAGTCGGTGTGGAAAGAATTATCCCTTTTTCGTCTCCGGCCATTGCAGAGATCGAAGTGCTCAAGCGAGGTAAGGTAAGAAGAGCAAAATTGTTCTACCTCCGTGCATTGACTGGTAAAAAAGCAAAAATCAAGGAAAGAAGATATATTGCCAAGTAATATTGGTGAAATAATACAAAAAGGGGGAAGATTGACTTATGGTTGTCTTCCTCTTTTTATTTTATAAAACACAGTAAACCATAACTACATAGCGCTTGCGAACAATTGAAAAGCAACTAGTTTCAACTGTTAGATTCCACGTGCCAATCCTGAACGTATGACTGCTTCTAAGAGTTTTTACACTGATCTTTTTTGATTTTAATGCTATCGAATGGATAAAAAACAAAGGCAAGCCTTTTATATGAGGGAGGCAATCAGGCTGGCGAATGAGAACGTCTCCGCTGGCCTGGGTGGACCGTTTGGTGCAGTCATTGTAAAAGATGGACAAATCATCGCCACCGGTGTCAATAAAGTGACCAGTTCAAATGATCCCACCGCCCACGCTGAAGTTGTTGCGATTCGGGAAGCGTGTCATAAATTACAAAGCTTTCAGCTTGCCGGATGTGAAGTGTATACCAGTTGCGAGCCTTGTCCTATGTGCCTCGGTGCTCTGTATTGGGCAAGGCCCGATGTCATTTATTTTGGTGCCGGCAGGCAGGATGCGGCAGAAATCAATTTTGATGACCAGTTTATTTACGATGAGCTAAATCTGGAATTGTCTTCCAGGTCTTTGCCCGCCGTTCAGCTATTGCGGGAAGAAGCGCTCGCCCCATTTGCACTGTGGTCAAAAAGCACAATGAAAATCCCGTATTAAACTTGAAATGCTACCAATGACTATTAACCATCTGGCTACTGCCTTTTGGCGACTTTAAAAATACACAACACAAAAAACCAGCGCCCAGCCATGCACGTGTTATTCGTGAAAATAACGTAATTTTAACTATTCTTTTACCACCCTTTACGTTGGTTTTGCATCAACTTAAATAAATCAGCTTGCTATGCGAACGACTGTTGTACTCCCCATTACATTGGTGATTTACTGTTTTCTCATCCAGGTTATCCAGGCACAGAAAGCGGAAAAGTACACTGCTTACTGGCATGTCGTCGATTCCCTGAATGAGGCTGGATTGCCTGCCTCTGCCAAAGAAAAGGTGATCTTTATCGAAAAGCAGGCTGCTGCGGATAAACAACCATGGCAACAACTCAAAGCCATACGCACTCTGGTAGAGCTCGAAAGTGCGTCTGGTGATGATGAGGGTGTCGGTGGCCGAAACCTGTTATTGTCTTTTATTGCTGCTTCAAAACAGACAGACCAGAAAGCCAGTGCACGAGAGCGAAAAATCCTGCTCGCGATAGCATCATCCTGGCTGGCTGAATGGTATGAAATGTACTTCGACCAGCACCAATATACCATCAGCCAGCAGTCAGAGATAACAGATGCAACCAACATGCCTATCCACGCCTGGACTACCTCGGTTTTTGTTGACACAATTCAATATTGGTATGCCCAGTCATTGCAAGAGCCTGAAATTCTGCAGCTTTCGGTCGATTCAATTGCAATTCTCTTGTCTGATTATACACAAGTAGGGGCTGCATTCCAACCCACGTTGTTTGACCTGGTAGCCAAAAAGGCAATGGATTTTTACATCAATAAATCTTACTTATTTATCAATAAGGAAGAAAGCGCCTTGGTTGGATCGAACTCCTTATTCCTTAGCAATCCCTTGTTTATACTATCGGAGCCGGGAAGTGTCATGAATGCAACCTTTACTGAGTCTGCCATCAGCCTGCTTAAAAACACCCTTCGTTTTTCCTTCTCCAATCAGCGTATGGATGCACTGGCCTACTGGGATGTTACCCGCTTGCAGTTTGCCAGCACAATTTCCACTCATCCTGATAAAGCAAGCTTATATAGCAGTGGCCTTGATTCGCTGCTCGCAAGCGCAGCACAATCCAGTTATTTTTCCACAGTCGCGTATGAAAAGGCAAAATTGATGTATCAATCCTCGGCCAGGCCGTCCCAAATCAGCGCTGCTGACAGTCTCTGCAGAGTGGCCATTGCGCGCTACCCTCAATCTCCCGGCGCCCAGCAATGCAGGCAACTGCTTCACCAGCAGCACCTATCCAGCATTCGCCTCGAAACAGAGGAAGTGGTCGTCCCAGAAATTCCATTTTCATTCAGACTTAGCACAAAGGAAATGGGAGCCGTCAAGCTACATTTGCACCACATCGATGCAGCTCAGTTTCAATCACTGTTACAGCATGAAAAATATGGTGACCAAACCAGCATACCAGAGTTGGACAAGCCAGTTTGGACAACATCGGTCCAATCAGAATCGACTTCGGTAAATGGAGAAGCAAGCCACATCGGCACTATCCCGGGTTTGCGCGCGGGAAAATACATCTTGCTTGCAAACTCTATCGCGGATGAAGGCATGCAGGCTGCATGGACTGTATTTCAGGTATCTGACATCGCGTGGTCGACATACGGGCACAATGAACGGCAGCTCATTCAGTTTGTCCATCGCCAGAGCGGCAAGCCGCTTCCCCGCACACAGGCGCAGATGTATTCCAGAGAATTTGACATGGAAGCAAGACAATTTGTATCAAAACAGGAAGTAAAAATGGTCTCCGATAAAAAAGGGAGACTCACGCTCTCCCTCCCGCCATACAAGCAGTATTTTCTCACCGCCATAAAAGGTAAAGATACCCTGATACTGCATGATGCGCTACATTTCAGCTATGCCAATGAAGGGCAATCCCTACTCACTGTCCAGATAATGACAGACAGGGCAATTTACCGCCCCGGACAAACCGTATATTATAAAGGCATCCTCATCCAGAAAGACAAAGCAGGGATTCCGGCCATAGTGCCATCGCGAAAAGTAAAGCTGGAATGGGTGGATGCCAACAGCCAGGTAATTTCCACTTTTGAGGCAACTACGAACGAATTTGGTACAATTGCGGGCAGTATGATGATTCCAGAGGGACGCCTGACCGGCACATACTCCTATGTCATTACGGGAGACCAGCTCTACGCGGCCCACATGGTGCAAGTGGAGGAATACAAGCGCCCAAGCTATGCTGTGGAGATGCTGCCCAACAAAGGTCACTTTCAGTTGGACAGTGAGGCTACTGTCACGGTATCTGCCCGGACATTTGCGGGGGTACCTTTGCAAGGTGCACGCATAAGCTATACAGTCACCCGTCGTACAGGTTTCCATTACTACCAAGGGAGAGGGGGCAGAGGCATGCCTTACAACCAGGTGGACAAAGTGCTTGACAGGGGTCAAATTTTTACGAACAATGAGGGGCAGGCGGTCATTGCATTTATGGCTGCCAGAGATGCAGCACTGGATCCTGCTTCATATCCTGTATTTTATTTTTCTGTGGATATCGTGGTTGTGGATTCTCGCGGCGAAACCCGCAAAGCCAATGCCATGGTAGCAGCCGGGTACTCCCCTTATCATTGGATTACAACTCCATTGTCTGTCAGGGATGTTGCCGACAACGATTCATTTCAAATAGAGGCAAAAAACTGGAATTGGCAGGCTGTTTCAGTCCCTTCCCAACTTGCAATTTACAGGCTTCGGATACCTGATCAAGTGCTGAAACCCTATGTTTGGACCGACAAGGTTTCGCCGTATCCTGGTCAAATACAGGCCGCAGGGCAACCCGTTGATAAACTGTATCCGCTTTTAGATCCGTTGCCTGTACAAGAGCTCGTATACGCCAGCCAGTATATTTCAGGAACGGCACATCCGTTTCCGACCCATCTGGGTCCCGGCGTTTACCGAATAGTGGTCACGGACACTGTCCTAAGTGGCC
>JAUMBK010000125.1:0-6164 GCA_032115795.1 Saprospiraceae bacterium
GGAAGGAACGAGCAACGTAATTGTCACTATAGTCAAACGGTGAATGATGACATTCAAATTATTTGAAATGATGGAAGCATATGCCTCCATGGTACCACTCAGGATGTTGGTATAGACGTTGGCCATTTCCAACGCTTGTGAATTATCGATGATGATGTCTTCAAACAAGTCAGCATAGGGCTCTTCATTGCCTATTTTGAGCAAATCCGTTCGTTTGATCTTCATCTTTAATAACTCATTCGTGCTGAGAGAACTCACAAAATACACCAATGATTTTTCAATCCGTAAGAGTTGCTTCAGTTCAGAACTTCTGCTGGAATGGTATAGTTCCTGTTCGATCAGGTTGCGCTTCAGATTCAGTTTCTTGAGGCATTCCAGAAATCGAAATACATTTTGTTCAAATATTTGAAGCACAAACATGTTGCGATCTACCGGATCAAAATTTTTTACCTTGTTGTCAAGAAACTTATCTAAAACGGGATTCTCGTCAGACGAAACAGTAATGATGTGCTGGTGGGTAAGAATGATACCAATTGGAATGGTGACATAAATCGCTTCACTTTCCTTTTGTTCTTCATTGAGAACCGGACTGTTTACAAGGATAAATGTACAATCTTCTTCTTTTTCATACCTGGATCGCTCATCCACGTCGAGTGAATCTGTAATAAAATCCAGGGGAATATCAAGTTGACCAGCCAAGCCGCTTAACTCACCATGCTCAAATGGGGGAAACACATTAACCCAGCAACACGTTGCCAGATTGCCCGTATCGACAAGCTCTCCATTTTTCTTCGCAAGGTAACTGATCATCTCCTGAGCTCTCCATTGGGCGTGATTGAATAAATCTATCTTGTCAGATAATTTTGCAAAGATAAGGTTTTACAACAAATAATTATAGAACCAATATCATATAAACTACACCCCTGAAAAATATGTTACATCCTAAGAGACAGTCGTAAAATAATACGTTTTTGTATCTTAAAAAATTGAACCATGGCACAACCCAAAACGCGGATGATCATAAAACGTACATTGCAGGCAATGCTGATCATTCTCACAGCAACAATTGCTCTGGCAGCCATCCTGCCCAGGATTTACAAGGATGACGTGCTTCAATACCTCGAAAAGGAAGTAAACAAAAAAATGACGGCCGATGTGACCATTGCAGACGCACATCTTTCCCTTTTTTCATCCTTTCCTGACTTGGAAATCCGTCTCGACAGCCTTGCGATCGTGGGCAGAGATACCTTTGAAGGCATTTCTCTTTTTTCCGCACCGCAAATCTCCATCGACATCAACCTTCTTTCGCTGATTGGCTCGAATAAGGTTCCGGAAGTCAGCCGCATTCAGGTAAAAAACCCTGATATTCACCTCGTAATCCTGGATAGTGCCACAGCCAACTACCAGATCATGCCAGCGTCGGAAGACACAACTTCAGCCCCTTTCCACCTCGCATTGGAATCGTATTCTCTTGAAGGAGGAACGCTGACCTACCAGGACAACACAATGCCCCTTTTTGTAAGCCTGACAAATGTTTCTCATGCAGGCAAAGGCGATTTTACCCAAGATGTTTTTGATCTCACTACAGAAACATCGGCCGACAGCCTTCATTTGACTTATGCCGGAACAGAGTACATTACAGGCGCAACTGCCCACTGGGATGCAGCTATCTCTATCGATGTACCTCAGCAAAAAGTGACATTCCAAGATAATGCCTTTGTCCTTAACGAATTGAATGGGACATTTACCGGGTTCGTCCAAATGAATGAAGACGAAATCATCACCGATATGGCCTTTAAGACTGTTAAGCAGGATTTCAAGTCCTTCCTGTCAATCGTACCCGGTGCCTTCACAAAGGATTTCGGTGCTGTCAAATGTAGTGGAAAGGCAAGCCTGGAAGGCTCCGTAAAAGGAAGCTACAACGAACTACGTGGAACACTGCCCGGCTTCTCGCTCCAGATTGGCGTCGATAATGGCTCTATAAAATACCCTGGACTCCCCCGCAACATCGATAAAATTTACGCCGATATCCGTATCAAAGCAGCGCAACCGGACTACAGCGACTTGACATTTGATGTCCGCAAATTTTCACTTGCCTCAGGAACCGAAACACTCGCAGGTACAATTTACGCCAGCAATCTCTCTCACGACCAGCGAATTGAAGGCAACCTTACCGCAGGAATTCACCTTGAAAATCTGTCAGAGGCATTGCCTATGGAAAGTATACAACAAATCCAGGGGCACATCACGGGTAAGCTGGATTTCAAAGCGAAGATGAGTGATGTAAATCAAAGAAAGTTTGACAAGATTGTGTTTCATGGTTCCGCCCAAGCCCGGGATCTGGTTGTACACATGAAGGACAAACCGACTGTGAGAATGGCAAACGCTTCACTTACCGCCTCGCCTGCGTTGGTGCAATTTGATGGTCATGAAATCTACTTGGGAAAAAGTGACCTTTCCGTAAAGGCCTCTGTAGACAACCCACTCGCCATTTTCTCTACGCAAGCGGGTATCCAATTGCAATGCATTCTGCGCTCCCGCGTATTTGATGCTAACGAATGGATGCCTACGGATGCAGGCACACAGCCCACAACGACAATGACGGAGACGCCAGATCAGGCAATGCTTGAAAATAGCAACCTGTCACTGGATATGCAATGCAAAGAACTGCGCTTCAATACGTATGACATTCGGAATCTGGCAATCAAAGGAAAGGTTGCCGCAAATTATTTGCGGTTGGAAACGATGTCGCTTGCCGTCGGATCAAGTGATCTCACTTGCACAGGTTATGTAGCCAATGCATGGGACTATCTCTTTGCCGGAGCAACCCTGGATGGGAAAATTGACATGAAATCCAGATTTCTGAACATGAATCAATTTATGGCAAACCAGGAAGCGCCGGCATCTGCGACTTCTTCTATTCCTGTGCCTGAAAGAGTTAGGTTACAAGTCACTGCCGACATTGACAAGCTACAGTATACAAACCTGTCACCAGGCAATGTAAAGGGTACCCTCAGGGTGATGAACAGCGAAGCAGCCCTGCGGGATCTGTCCATGGATGTTCTCGGCGGCAAGCTCGAATTGGATGGAGTGTACAGTACACTTGCAGGAAAGAAGCCAGCCTTTTCAGTAAAACTTAATTTGGCCAATATGCCATTCAACAAAGCAGTCAACGCCTTCGAAAGCATGGCAAAGTTTGCACCTATTGCCAAACACATCGAAGGCATGTTCAATTCGACGCTGATCTTCTCTGGCGAAATGGGACAAGAGATGATGCCTGCCTGGGAAAGCATCAATGCATCGGGTTACCTGGAAACGATCCATGGTCTGATCAAGGGGATTTCGCCGTTTTCACACTTGTCCGAAAAGCTGGGAGTAAAAGAACTTCGGGACATCCAAATAAAAGATACGCGCAACTGGTTTGATATCGTCAATGGCACGGTGGATCTCAAAGAGCATACGTTTACAGAAAAAGGCATCGACATGACAGTATCTGGCAAGCTTGCTCTGAACCGCGAGATGGATTTTACTTTTGTGATGGCCATCCCCCGAAAATTATTGCAGTCAAATGCAGTTACTGCCGCCGCAAATCAGGCATTGACAAGCATTGAAAAAGAAGCAGGAAAACTCGGCATAAACATTCAGCAAGGGCCAAACATCTACATTAAAGTCAATATGACTGGCGTATTTCCGAATGTCAAATGGAAAGTGACCCCAATCAGAGGGACAGGTGGGGCGGCTCCCTCTGCCGACAGTGGAACCGGATTCTCGGCGGATTCTCTAAAGAAAAAAATGGAAGAAAAAGCAAGACAGGCCAAAGATACACTCATAAGCAATGCGGAAAAGGAAGCCCAAAAGGTAAAACAAAAAGCAGAAAAAGAGGTAAGTAAAGCCGTTGACAGCATCAGCAGCAGGGTTAAGAAAGAGGCAGGCAAACAACTGGACAGTCTTGGAAAAGGAGTTATCCCTGATACATTGCGTAAAAAGGCAAAAGAAATCCTGGATAAGAAATCAACGGAAGAGGTGGATAAGATCAAGGACAAACTAAAAGATTTTAATCCGTTTAAAAAGAAGGGGAATCGCTGAGTTTGCTGAAAAAGCAAGGAAGAATAAATAAATTCAGAAAAAGAAGTACTTTTGAACCTTGTCTAATTGAATGCCCCATGATGCGATTCTTGATACTGGTTCTTTTTAGTTTGGTTTTGTTTTCAGAAGGACATGCGCAACAATCGAAGTCGGAGTATGTCAACATGGAGTTGTCTATCCTGCACAAACGTCTTGCCCAATGTGGTCCTTCTTGTACCCTGACGAATGTGCAGCTTGCTGATTTGCATGTTGTCTTTGCTGAGAAAGCAGATAAAGTCATCCTTGCCCGACAAAAGTTTGGTTCAAAAGACAATCTATCGGTCGCTTTACGAAAAATTGAAGAGGAATTTGCCCCCAGAATTGCGGGCATTCTTCAACCAAACCAGCGCATGTTTGCGGAGAAATTAAAGCAATAGATACTGCCACCATTTCATCCACGGTTTTCCCGTCGATTATCCGTATTTTTTTCTCAGTTCCCGTGCATTAGAAATCCTGTCGTTTGAAGGAGTTATTAACCATAAATCATTACTTTGTCCGGTATAAGTGGCATTTGATTGGGGGCATCGTGTTTGTCACCGGATCCAATTATTTTGGCATACTCATTCCGCAAAAAATCAGGGAGGCATTAGACCTTGTTCAACAGGAAATCAGCTCATTCAAGTCACTGCCACTGGCTGACCAGGCGATTCGGGAGAATGCGTTGGCGCAAGAATTACTTTATTTTGGTTTGACCGTCACCGGCTTTGTGATCCTGAAGGGAATCCTGATGTATTTGATGCGACAGACGATCATTGTCATGTCAAGGTTGATTGAATATGACATGCGGAAAGAAATCTATGCACACTTGCAGACACTTGACCAGCATTTTTATAGCAGCCGTCAAACCGGGGACATCATGGCCCGCATTTCTGAAGATGTGTCGAAAGTGCGAAACTACCTTGGGCCGGCAGTGCTCTATGGCATCAACCTGGTGACCTTGTTTATTATGACGATTTATGCGATGGTGGAAGTCAACGCCACCCTCGCTGGCTGGGCACTGCTACCCTTACCCTTTTTGTCCCTCTCCATTTATTACGTAAGCAACCAAATCAATCGGAAAAGTACATTGATCCAACAGCAACTATCGGCATTGAACAGCTCTGCCCAGGAAACCTATTCTGGCATTCGCGTGGTACAATCCTACGTAAAAGAAAACCAGTTTGCTGCATTTTTTGCCTCACAAGGGGACGAATTTATGAAAAGATCCCTTTCACTGGCACGTGTGGACGCGTATTTTCAGCCACTGATTGCTTTGTTGATGGCCATCAGTACCCTGCTCGTTGTCTTGTTGGGAGGCTATCAGGTTTTTGATGGCACTGTCTCCACAGGAAATATCGCCGAATTCATCCTTTATGTCAATATGCTTACATGGCCAGTTACGTCTATTGGGTGGATTGCTTCCGTTATTCAGGAAGCGGAAGCATCCCAAAAAAGAATCAATGAATTGCTCCGTGAAAAACCAGCCCTGCAGAATATTTCGGAAGGTGTGTATCCTATCAAAGGAGAATTTCAGTTGAAAAATGCGGGATTCAGGTACAAAAACACGGGTATTCTGGCGTTAAAAAACATCAGCCTACAGATCAGGGCTGGAGAAAAAATCGCCATCGTCGGCAAAACCGGATCGGGCAAATCGACATTGGCCGAGCTCTTGATCCGCCTCTTTGATACCACGGAAGGTGAGGTCTTGCTGGATGGAATTTCCATCCAAAAACACAATCTCTCACTTCTGCGTCTGCGGATAGCGTATCTTCCACAGGATGTATTTCTTTTTTCAGATACCATCGCTGCCAATATCGCTTTTGGAAATCCCGATGCCAGCATGCAGGAGATTATTCAATTGGCAGAATTGGCTTGTGTGAAGGACGACATTGAACGCTTGCCTAATGGCTTTGCCACTTTGGTGGGCGAAAGAGGCGTGACCTTATCAGGGGGCCAAAAACAACGTATCGCACTTGCAAGGGCCTTTCTCACCAATCCGGACATCATCGTTCTGGATGATGCCTTATCCGCTGTTGATACGAATACAGAAAAAAAGATTC
>JAUMBK010000125.1:6174-12911 GCA_032115795.1 Saprospiraceae bacterium
TCGGTTTGTTACTCATTAATATTATCGGTTCAATTGTTGGAAAGCGCATCGATATGACCAAAGACAACCGTTATTCGTTGGCTACAGGAACAACACGCTTTTTAGAATCAAAGGATAACATTGAAAATCGCATAAGTCTTCAAATATATTTGGAAGGAAACCTTCCTGCGGAATTAAAAAGTTTTCAAAATGCGTTGAAAGATAAAACTGCCATACTCATTACGCAAAGGGCGAATAATCTGCTAGGATACGATCAGATTTTTGTGCTGGAAAAAGGCGAATTGATTGATTCGGGAACACATGATCAGCTCATTGAAAAAGAAGGCTTCTACCGCTCGATTTACGAACAGCAAATGAACAACCAGTGATACTGAAAAGCTGCTTTCACCACAAACATTCATTTGGCAATTTAGCCTGCAGAACTAATGAATTGTCTCCCCGTCACACTTTTTAAGTATATGTAAAAAAAAAGTAAATAATTTTGGCAATTTAATTTTTTTGATATATTTGTCCTATTAATTCAAAACAAAACAATATTACTGTGGAACACGATGACAGGGGAAAATTCGATAGTGTCTACACTGCCAAAGTGAAAGCCGGCAAGCGAAGAACGTATTTTTTTGATGTAAAGCGCACCAAAGGAGATGATTATTACGTCACCTTGACGGAAAGCACTAAAAAATTCAATGCAGACGGTTACGAAAGGCATAAAATATTCCTCTACAAAGAAGATTTTAATCGATTCCTGGCGCAGCTGCAAGAAACAATCGATCATGTAAAGAAAGACCTGATGCCTGATTTCGATTACGATCAATTTGAAAAAAGACAGGCAGAATGGGAAGCCTCTCAAGAAAGCAAAGAAGCAGGGGAAGGCAAGGATGAAGACAATATGGATTGGTAATATTGATGTTCCTTTGATTTCCTGTCCGTACTGGATGTAAAATAATCTCCTTTTTCAATCTATTTTTGCAGCATGAACATACTTATTGTCGCTGCAACTTCATTGGAAATAGCCATCTTCACTCATTTTTTATCTGAACGTGCTCGGATTGTGTCTCCATATCAGTACAAATTGGGACGTACTGATCTTCAACTTCTAGTCACAGGTGTAGGTAGTGTGGCGACAGCCTGCCGTGTAAGTGAGATCCTCAGCAAAAATCACTTTTCTATCGCCGTAAATGCAGGTATTGCAGGAGCATTCAGTAAAGACCTTCCCCTTGGTACAATGGTACATGTGGTAAGCGATAGGCTTGGTGATGCCGGTGCGGAGATGGCCGACAGCGCATTCCGGGATACGTTTGAACTGGACCTGGATGACCCGAATGGATTTCCTTTTCAGGGTGGTTGGCTTGCAGATACGTTTGAGTCAGAGTCTCCCTCATTCAAGACGCTCCCTAAAGTGAAAGCGATTACTGTCAACACAGTCGCAGGAACCGCGCCAACAATCCAAACCAGGGTATCAAAATACCAGCCGGACATTGAAACCATGGAAGGAGCCGCTTTTTTTTATGCGTGCCATGTATTTCAGCAGCCTGCCTTACAGGTAAGGGCGGTCTCCAATGCCGTAGAAATCAGAAACCGGGACAACTGGAATATTCCATTGGCAGTAAAAAATCTGAATGCATGGCTCATCGATTTTGTCTCTCAATACGCCTGAAAGCGAAATGATATTTTGATTGCTTCCAACGGAAGATATGCAAGGGCAACTGATTGTAGGAATATACACCAGCGCGGACTCCATGTGATTTCAAATAGACATCGTACATCCATTCTCGCATTTCTGGAAGCACATTCGGATATTTCGCAAGCTGGGCCCTGATCCCTTTCATGTCGCTTCTAACCTCTTCAGTAAGTTGACTTCGAATGTCATTTGCAAATACAGGATGCCTGGCTGCTACATCGCTGTATACGTATCGCCAGTATGCCAGTAAGCCTGAATATCGAATCCATGGATCACCTGACCGCATGCATGTCAGTAAGCCAATGAAGTTGCATTCTCCCTCATCTGTAAAGCCATAGCCATGCGCCATCTCGTGTGCCATTGTAAACGGCCATTGAAGTGGATGCAATCCCGCGTCAATGTGGCCTTCGTTGACAAAAGGCACATAGACTCCCGCAGTGGCAAACCGTAGCAATAACCCCTCCGGATAGAGCAGTCGTACCCTGACCCTACCATAGACAGGAAGTGCCCAGCTTGCCAGGAGCGACTCCTGCAATGACCGCAATGAATCCTCCAGAAAAGGCGGGTACGTTTTTGTGACCGCAGAAAACCGCTCCCTTTCCTCACACAACAGCGCGGTGATTTCAGCAAATTCGTTTTTCAAAAAAACGCTGTCCGGGGCTATAGGTGGAATGGCCAGCGTTTTGTCAAGTGATGGTCTGTAATATTCAAAGCCCCATAAAAAGTAAAACAAGAAAAGAACAAAGCCCCCAAAATGGATGACGCCCCTGCACGCCTTGGACGCAAGTGAGATTTTTTTCGCTTTCCTTTCCTGCCTTGGTACCACTGTGAGAAAAACCAGATAAAAAGCAAGGAAACCAATGACCCAATATATCGACCCCCAGGGCAACAATCCCAGCGTGAAGTCATGCCCATGGCGCACAATTCGGAAGACGGTGGTGTGGTATATCGCGTAAACGAATTCGCTACCTAAACACGTCGCAAGCACATGCACGCCCATTGCAGCCGCACCGAGATAGAGGCCTGCGGGCACGTTCATGAAGCATTGCTTTGCTACCGGCAACAGGCGCATGAAATTCATTGATCAGGTTATTTTAAAATACCTTGCCAAAGATACATAGTTTGTCGAAATATTATTCTTAAATTACGAATTAAAAACACTTATATTCTGAATAATTAAAATAATATGCGCTATATGCAAACATAATTAGACACTGGAAATATTATCATTGGCATCGCTTGTATTTCATAGAATATTGGATAACTTTACCCCCATAAGGCAGAATTTGAATATGAACAGACGCGATGTTATCAAGAAGGGAGTCTTAGGTACAGGAGCAATATTGCTGTATAATGACGGACTGGTAGCCTCTTCAGATCAACACATTGAAATGGGGCACTTAAAAAATAATATTCATCATTCTGTGTGTTACTGGACATACAACCACATCTCCCTGGAACAATTGTGTCTCCTGGTCAAAAAAATGGGGTTTGGGGCAATCGATCTGGTAGGTCCGGGAGAGTGGTCGATTCTGAAAAAGCATGGAGTGGACTCATCGATGTGCAACGGAGCGGAAATCAGCCTGGTCAAGGGGTGGAACCATCCTGACAACCATGCCACGTTGACTGACAATTACCTGAAACACATTCGGCTTGTAGCAGACGCCGGATATAAAAATCTCATCTGCTTTAGCGGCAATCGCGATGGCATGGATGAGGAAACCGGACTCCGTCATTGCGTCACCGGATTGAAGAAAATCCTCAGCGAAGCCGAAAAAAGAGGGGTTGTCATCCAGATGGAGTTGTTCAACAGCAAGGTTGACCACAAAGATTACATGTGTGATACCAGTGCATGGGGCATTGAGCTCTGTAAGCGGCTGGATTCTCCCAATTTCAAATTGTTGTACGACATCTACCATATGCAGATCAGTGAGGGAGACATCATACGCACCATCCGTGAGAATCATGTGTATTTTGGTCATTACCATACAGCAGGAGTACCCGGCAGAAATGAAATCGATGACACGCAGGAACTTTATTATCCGGCCATCATGAAAGCCATTCTTGCTACAGGATACACGGGGTACGTCGCCCAGGAATTTATCTGCAAGGATACAAGTACGGAAGGAAGAGAAAAGGCATTGCAAAAAGCCATTCAAATTTGTGATATTTAATTATTTTGCAACATAACAAATCACTCGACACATGTTTTTCAATTCAGAAGGAAATAAAGAGGTTACCTACGACGCTATTGTGGTTGGCTCAGGCATCAGCGGAGGCTGGGCAGCCAAGGAACTTTGTGAAAAAGGGCTGAAGACATTGGTATTGGAACGTGGGCGCATGGTCAAACACGGTGACTATCCTACTGCAAACCTGGAAGACTGGGAGTTGCCCAATCGCAACAGAATGACGAAGGAAGAAATGAAGGAGTATGAAAAGCAAGGTCGAACCGGCTATACAATCACACCTGCCACAGTACACTGGTGGCCCAAAGACACAGAACACCCATATTCGGAGACAAAGCCGTTTGACTGGATTCGCGGATACCATGTTGGTGGTCGTTCCCTGCTCTGGGGCCGACAATCATACAGGTTGGGAGACCTCGATTTTGAAGCCAATGCGAAGGAAGGGCTTGCGGTTGACTGGCCTGTCAGGTACAAAGACATCGCCCCCTGGTATGATTATGTAGAATCATTTGCAGGTGTAAGTGGTCAAAATGAAGGCCTCAAGCAATTGCCTGACGGGAAGTTTCTGCCCCCGATGGAGTACAATTGCCTCGAACTGGATGTAAAGAAAAAAGTAAAGGATAAACTGGGCAGAGACATCATCATGGGTCGAACTGCCCACCTCACCCAGCCAATTGGAAACAGGGGAACCTGCCAGACCCGAAACCGCTGTATGCGGGGGTGCCCGTTTGGTGCCTATTTTTCCTCCAATGCGTCCACACTACCGGCCGCTGAGGCGACTGGCAATATGACGATTCGTCCCCACTCCATCGTTACCGAAATCATCCTCGATGAGAGTGGCAAAAAAGCAAAGGGTGTACGCATCCTTGACGCAGAAACTAAGGAGGTGAAGGAATTTTATGCCAAAGTCGTTTTCCTGTGCGCGTCTGCCTTTGGAAGTGCGCAGATACTACTAAATAGTACGTCCGACAGATTTCCGAATGGTTTCGGAAATGACAGCGGCGAATTGGGATGCAATGTTATGGACCATCATTTCCGTTGTGGCGCCCATGGCCGGTCCGACGATTTCAAGGACAAAGCTGACAAAGGTCGAAGACCAACGGGCATTTACATTCCCCGATTCAGAAACATTGACAATGCATCCAAAATGCCAGGCTTCCTACGAGGTTATGGCTACCAGGGTGGCGGAGGCCGCGATGGCTGGGACCGGTATATTGCCGAAGCCTCGTTTGGCAAAAGCTTCAAGGAAGCCCTCAGCCAGTTTGGAGATTGGTCATTTGGCATCATGGCATTTGGAGAATGTCTTCCATACCACGAAAATAAAATCACACTCAACAGGGACCTGAAGGATATCTACGGCTTACCTACATTGACCATGGATGCTGAGTGGAAGGCAAACGAAAAAGAAATGCGCAAAGACATGATGACGGCGGCAGCCGAAATCCTGGAAGCAGCCGGATTGAGAGACATCAACACCTATGATCACGGATGCAATCCCGGTCTGGGTATCCACGAAATGGGCACGGCCAGGATGGGGCTTGATCCAAAAACATCAGTTCTGAACAAGTGGAACCAGGTACACGGAGCTCCAAATGTCTTCGTTACGGATGGGGCCTTTATGACCTCTTCCGGCTGTGTCAACCCTTCGCTGACATACATGGCATTCACAGCAAGGGCGGCCAACTATGCCGTAGAAGCCTTAAAGAAAGGAAATTTATAATCAAGTCATCACACGCTAAAACTGGAATCGTAACAATGGACAGAAGAGATGCATTAAAAGCCACTTCCCTCCTGCTGGGATATACACTGACAGCCGGAACAACCGCAGCACTGTTGGGAGGCTGCAAGGCCGAAACGTCAGCAGATTGGACACCAACTACCCTGTCACAGAACGAGGTAGATATGCTCGCTGAAATATGCGAGACCATCCTTCCAAAAACAGACACTCCCGGTGCCAAAGATGCACTATGCCACCGGTATATCGACGAAATGCTCACCCACTTTTACACCAAAGAGGAAAAGGAGTATTACAGGGCATCGTTAAAGGCATTTAATGAGAAGGCAAAGGATAAATTTTCAAAAGCCTTTGTCGCCCTGAATGAGAATGAGAGAGAAGAAATTCTGGCCTTACTGGCCGCAGAAGCCAAAGAATACAAGGATGAAACCGGTAAAAAGCCACACATTTTCAAGGCCGTGCAAAGCGCCACAGTGAGTGGCTACTTTACAAGCGAAGTTGGCGCCAAAGGAGGATTATGCCAGTTTTTACCCGTTCCAGGTCCCTACCAGGGTTGCATTGATGTAACCACAGCTGGAAATGCCTATGTATTGTGATACCAAACAAGAACGAAATCTTCAGAAACAAAAAATCCAACATAAACCTTATTTTTCATTTAAACAGACATACCATCCAATGCAAAAAATCCTTTTCTTTCTATCCCTCTTTTCTCTGTCGAGTTTTCAATACAGAGAATCCAATCAACCTACCAATATGAATCAAGTCAAAGACAAACATGGCATCCAACTATCTCTTGCAGAATGGTCATTTCATAAAGCACTCTTTGATAAGAACATGGACCACCTGGGCTTTATATCCAAAGCGGGGGCCATGGGCTTTGAAGGAGTGGAGTATGTCAACCAGTTTTTTAAAGACAAGGCGCAGGATTTGGCTTACCTGGACCAAATGACTGCCACCGCAAAAAAGGCAGGAGTAAAGCAATTGCTCATTATGATTGATGGCGAGGGATATCTTGCTGACCTGAACAGCAGATGAGAATCGAAAGCATCAGCGAGTACACGCATGCAAGGATATTCAAACATGTCTCAACACACTATCAACGCTGCCGACCTTCTCGCTGCGCTTGTGCGCTTCG
>JAUMBK010000126.1:0-5298 GCA_032115795.1 Saprospiraceae bacterium
GATCCTGTCGCAATACCCTGTCGGAATTGTTGTACCGGATTTGGAGCCGGCCCATATCGCGGCAACCATAAAGGAAGTCCTGGCATCCCGGCATCGTTTGGACGAGATGAGAAAAAGCTGTATTCAGGCGTCAGAGGTCTATTCCTGGCAAAATGAAGAGAAAAAAGTGTTAGCGATTGTGCAAAAATGGGTTGACAACCCCTAGAAATCAGGTTTGGAAGTCATTTGCGATGCGTGCGTTTGCAAAAATGGACTTTTTACAATTTTAAAATGCAAAAGGTGGGGTTGCCGGAAGCAGTGACCAGCTGAACATAATATATTCCAGCAGGCCATTGACTGACATTTCTTTCTTTGGTTCCGGCAGGTTCAGTGCCGAGAAAGGTTCCCTGTGCATTGTAAAAATGAGCTTGCATTGCATCACCAGGCCACTTGAAGAAGAGGGTTTCGGAGGTGGGATTGGGAAAGACAAATCCAGCAACAGGGGCAGAAATCTCTTCGGTTGCGGAGGGAAGAACCATTGCTTCTACGGGCACTACGGGGCTTTTACACGTCAACAGATCGAATTCCACTTCCCAGTCATAAAAGTAGTAATAATACAACGCCCCAAATGTGGATGACTGAATGGAAAGTACGTCTTCAATGTCATAGGGAAACCGGGTAGTGTTGATGGTTCGAACCAGCCTAGGCGACCTGTAACCGAAGCTGGCCAAATTGACAGACTCATCACAGGTCATGACATAGCCCTCACCTGGTACCAGTTTTGCATTCAGCTCAACTGTTGAAATCCCTGTCTTAATTTGCACATCTTTGGAAAAAACCACTTTGCCGTCCCTGGCGGTGATGAGGATCCTTCTCCGCCCTTCTGTGTCGGTATTTACCCGAACTGACCGTACAATGCAGTCGGATTCAACATTGAACACCAATCCTCCCATGACGCTGTTTGCGCCGTAAAGATTGGTCGAAGGAAAGACCGTTTCTCCGGCTTGCCCCTGGCTGCTGATCACGATTGCCTCTGCCTGGGCAAAATAGGTTGCTGATTGCGAGAGGGGTGCGGTGATCAACGTATCGCCTTTGCCGACTTCTATTGACAGTGCTGCATCTGAATACCAGACTGTGCCTGAATTGTCGGCAACAAGTGTCGCCTTTTGGCCTTCCAGAACAGTGTCTCCGACAGTGAAAATTGGCACCTGCAAATGAATCACCAATACGGAATCTTTCTTCGTAGTACCGCAATAATCAGTGGCGGTCAGCGTCAGCCATCCATCACGGTCTGTTTCAATCCACTGCGTGGTGGCACCAGTGCTCCATTGATAGCTTGCAGCTGGCTTGCTGCCGATGGCAACTGGCTGCGCACTACACGTAAACAGAGGCGTTGCTTCCGACAGGAGTGGCGCATCCGGATCAAAACAACCCGGGATGACGTGGAGCGGTTCTGATACGGTCAGGCAGCCGTCTGCTGCCTCCATTTGCAGCCACCAGATGCCTGGTTTTGCCATCACCGACTGCGTTGTGGCACCAGAATTCCAGGTATATTCAGTAAAACCATCAGGGGCATTCAAACTGGCAAGCAGGGTATTGGAAGTGACCTTCACATTGTCATCCCACTGATACCGGCGACTGGCACAACGTCCTTCCTGTACCAGATAAGCATTGCCGGCTTGCAGGGCATAATATACCTCTCTCCCTCCGGCTGGCCAGAATATTTCGAGGCTGTCTGCCATTGTATGATTTCCCAGGCCAAAATGTTGCTTCAGAGAATGGCATACGCCATATCCTTCTCCTCCTTTGACAATCCTGGCCTGCCGTCCCCAAGGCCCGTGAAGTACCAGCCTGCTTCCGATGCCGGAGGCATTGCTCTGTTTGCCGCGGAGGACAATGGAAAGGGCTTGGTTGCCATTGGGCGTACCCAACCAAAATTCGTCATCCTTTGGCCCCACTTCATTGATTGGCTCACACAAATGTGCATGAATGTCCAGCACGCCATCGTCATTGACATCTCCACATGTAAAGGAACGAATCAGGTTTGGGCCCAATGGCTTTGGTATCCGTTCAAAATGAAAACTGCCTGTGTTATGCAGCAGTGTTGCTCCTTCTGCCCCGGTATACAGGATGTCAAGCCAGCCATCATTGTCAAAATCCCGCATCATCAACTGAAAAACAAAAGATTGCAAGGAAACACCTAAATCAACGGGTACAAACTTTTTCCCTTCAACGTTCTCAAATAATTGATGTGGCGCATAGTGGTTTGCTAAAAAGAGATCCTGGTCGCCATCGTTGTCTATGTCTCCGAATGTGGCTGCCCAGGATTGATCACCACTGGCAACACCATATTCTTTGGCGCGATCCACAAATGTGCCGTCAGCCTGCTGCATGTACAGTCTGTTGATCCGCCTTAGATCTGCAGGATTTTCAACACCGGCACGGCACTTGGAAATATATAGATCCGGCAGTCCGTCATTATTGACATCTGTCCACTCGATGCCGTAATTGCCGGAACCATCGGTGGCGTCACCGGTCTGGAAATCAATCACCTGACCAAACTGCAATTTTCCTTTTTTGTCATTGATATAAAACCGGCTGTAGCCAACGTCATTGGCAACAAAATAATCAAGCCACCCATCCCTGTTTATATCTATTGTAGCGGAACCCTGGGCGTAAATATTGGCAGGAAGTGTGGTTTTTGCAAAAGACTGAGATGTATTATCCCATTGTAAAACGGATACCGGGCCATATTCACCGGCTGTCATGATTTCAGGTATGCCGTCGTTATTGAGATCACCACAAGCAAGGGTCCATTCCGGATTTGCCGACACAGAGATTGTATCCAAAGGAGTAAAGCCAATAAATTTCCCGCGGCTTTCGAGGTATATCGCTTTCGTTCCTTTGTCGAGTGCCACAATGTCGTCAATCAAGTCACCGTTGATATCAACTATAGCGCCTGGAATGACGGACCTGGTGGGAAGATGTTTTTTCCATTGCCCTGACAATTGCTGGAATGAAGGTTGTGCACACAAATAGATAGTCGATATGGGGATGAAAACCAATAACATGACAACTCTTCTCATATATAATATCCTGATTTTGTTGCAAAAATATAACTTATTTATCAAAAATATGACAAATTGAACGAACTTAAGATGCTAAATACGATTGACAACGTATTATAAAACCAATTTTCGCTTGTGCCCATTTTTGTAAAATTTACCCTTTTCTGAATGTAATTTCTGTTGGTTATGTTCGTAATCAATTCGTTAGCTTCCTTCTTAGCCAGCTTTTTAAGCACTTTTCAATGATTTTTAAAACGCTCTACACAAGGTTACTAGTTATTGGAGTCGTTTGGTGGGTGACAATATTGTCCTCCAAAATTCTGCGCGAATGTAAAGCGCAATACCACTATGTATAAATCTTGAAAATGTTCAGTAATTTTAATTATATTTGTATTTATGAAGGTAGAAAGTATCAAAAATGAATTGGTAGAGTGGTTGTTAAAACTGGATGATAAAAGCGTTTTAGCATCTTTACTACAATTTAAAAAATCAACTGAATCAGGAGATTGGACTGACAACCTTACCAAAGATCAATTGGAGTCTCTTAATAGGGGATTTTCAGACTTAGAGAAAGGGAATGTAATCTCTTCAGAGGACTTTTTGAATTCCTATGGCCGCAAGGTATAAGGTCACCTGGACAAGGTAAGCCAGGACACAAGTCGATGAAATCTTACACTATTTGAGGAAGCATTGGAGTGAGAAAGAGTGCCATGATTTTTTAGATATTCTATATCGTTTTGAGATAACTGTTTCTTCATTTCCTACATCTTTTAAAGAATCAAAAAAATACAAAGATTGCAGGCTAGACTTTGTGCATAGACACATAGCAGCAATCTATAAAGTGTCTGGGAAGGCTATTACTATTTTGACAGTCATTGACAACCGAAGCAATTCGGACAGATAGCAAAGTGGCTGAAAGGCCATTAGGCGGCAGCGAAACCCTATTGTTTTTGGAGGTGCTTGTTCATGATTGAAAGCTTTTGTATTTACGGAAAAAAGTTGCGAGGCCTGTGATGAAGTTACCTGCCAGTCCTTTACTAAAAATGTAGTTAAGCTTTAAGTGATATCGCTATAATTAGATAAATTTAATATCAAGTACTCACATCTTCATGTGTTTATTATGTAGTAAAATCCAAATACAGACTACAAAAGCGATTTATAAAATAACTTTGTAAACATTGGGATTAAAATAGTATGATTGTATGATACATGTAGGAGCCATAGAAGATAACAATGCCATGCTGCAAAGCCTGGTCGGTTTTATCAATGGCCAGGAAAATATGGCTTGCACTTTGCAAGCTAAGACGATAGATGATTTTTTCAGGCAGTATCAAAACTCTACGCCTCTGGATATTTTACTTGTAGATGTGGAACTTGGAAATGATGTAAATTCACTAGACTATATAGAAAAGATAAAAAGAACGCTCCAGGTAAACACAAAGATTCTGGTCATTACGGGGCACAACCAACCTGAGTATATAGGAAATGCGCTTATGAAAAAAGCCGACGGGTATTACTTGAAAGGAAGTGGTGTGGACCAGCTCCTGAATGCAATTACCACTGTGTATCAAGGGGGATATTTTATTTCGACAGGAGCCACAGCACACTTCCCTGCAATCTTACGAAGCCGGCATTCTGAAGGGAAAGAATTTGCCATTCCTCTGGAGGCACGGACACTTCTAAGTGAATATCAACTCAATAACCGCGAGATTCAGATTGGCATTTTATTAACTGAAGGGTTTTCTTACCAGGAAATTTCATCTAAGTTATTTATCTCCATCAATACAGTGCGACATTATGTAAAATCGATGTATTCGAAGTTGAACATCAATAATAAAATGCAGCTTTCAAAAATATTTTTGCCTGTATTTAACGAAAGAAGAACTAATTTACACTTTTAAGTAAACTTAGTGACCATTTCAATACAATTTCAGATGATTAAAAAAGCGTTCTTAATCTCTAGTTTTTTTCTTCATATTGTCTTGACACCTGAGATAAATGCACAAAACATTGACAGTTTGCTTAAGGCATTAACCACAGCCCCTCCCAAATCCGCACAAAAAGCAGAACTACTAAAACTTTTAGCTCGGAATTTAACGAACAAATCCAACCAGGATGCACTCAATTATGCAGATGACTTACTTTCTTTGGGATCAGAAATGGGGAATGACACTTATCTCTTTGAAGGAAACATGCTGGTTGGCAGTATTCTGGTTGCCAGTGATAAAGTGGTGCAGGCACTGGATCATTT
>JAUMBK010000127.1:0-2455 GCA_032115795.1 Saprospiraceae bacterium
AAATACCAGAATGACCATTGCGACCTAAATGGCGCCGCACTTCAGTGTCGGCAGGGTACGGAATGTTGGTTGTTATTATGAAAACCACATTAGATAGCGGGACTCTGAACCCGAAACTCCCCTCTGCGCGAAAACTCTCCACGGCTTCCCTCACTTCAGTAGGAAAACTCAGAAGCAACGGTCCTATATTTTTTTCATACACGAATGCCTTATCGTCAAAGAGCATTTGCTTGAGCAGGTTGCAGCCTTCTTCATTTCTAAAAGCAACATCAGCATCATCTATATGGATGAATAAGGTTTCATTCGGGTCTCGATTTCGCATTATGACGGCCAGTCTTATTCCCAATGAAAAACGAGAGACTGCACCTGTGATTCTGACATTCGGAACAGTATGCATCTCAAAGAAAGTACGGATGAGGTGCGTTTTCCCTAGGCCTGCAGGGCCACTAAGAATGAGGTGGCGATAATTTCCGTTACCCGTTAGTGTCCCAGTTAGGATACTGTTCATCGATTCTTTGATCTCTCGGGTCCTTTTGAGCAATTCCATCTGAGCCGCAGAAAAAGGGGATTTAATTTCCAAGGTGTCCACTTCAGGTTGTAGGACTTGGGATGGTAAATCAGAATCGTTTTTGGCTACCATTAAAATATCAAATTCATCTAGTTCTTCTCCCATATTTTTTATCCATTCCTTTTCATCTACCACCACCAAATGCGGGTCTCCTCCGATTTTGGGCATCAGTAACAGGCAATGTGGATTTTCATGTGATTTCAGTCTATCCCAGCGGTCTTGATCTAACCCCACTTTTAAGCAATGTCCGGCGAACTCTTCAACGGATTGTATTTGAAAATTCTCCTCTCGCCATTTTCGAAGGGTTGTACTAATTTCATATCTCGAATTCTTCTTTTGATTTGGAGAAATTGAACGAATTCCAGGCAATGACTGACTTATTCGATGTTTTGATTTGACCTCCCCATCATTCAGAAGAAGCAGGCCGATTTGTATTGATTTTTTCATATTTAGCTGATTATAAATTGTACTTATTCGGGTCAAATACCATCAAGTTGTACAAAGGATATTTACTCAGTTTTTGGTTGCATCTAAAACCGAATCTCCGAAAAAATTCCATCCGCGTTTGATGTATATCATATGGGGCGTATTCATTCACTAGCGGTCGTTGCGTCACCTCTAGTGAAATTCTTGGGCAGGAATCGAAAACATTCAGTATTAGCTGAAGCATGAAGTTCATCAAGGCAGAACCTATACCCTTACCACGATCAGCTCCTTGAACCAAAACCATAGGGATAAACAATTCAGCGTTCTTATAGGCACTCACACGGATGTAGGTACCGTGTGAATTTCGAAGACAAATTGTATCCCATAGCCTCAGCTCATTACCTATTGCCGTATCGATTCGCATAATATACCCTTCTTCAACGAAATGAAAATCGTTAAGTAGTTCCGGCATTGCATCTACTCTTTCGATTATGTGGTATCTGATTTTTTTTAACGATTCGTTATAGGGATAGAATTTGAATCCCAAAAATTCAGGGTACGAGGAAATTGTTTCCAAGTTATCTTTTTGTTCCGCAACATCGAACAACAGATTGTTTAGCTTTTGTATTTGCATGTTTTTGAATTTTATCAAAGTATATCTTTTATATTTTGTCACGCTTCTGTATTTTTTAACGGAGTGGGCAAAAAAATACCCCTCTATTTCGTCATCCTTTTTAAATGTTCCGTTAGTCTTTCTTTCATCGCCTTTATAACCAGCTGTTCACATTCATCTAAAAATTTGGAATCCCGACGAAGTTCTTCGATTGGTTTTTTTAATTCTTCTATGGTGCCCATGTATACTCGAATTTCATTTTTTACATTGTCTGGAGCAAAGAAAGGAGCGCGAACGAAGGCGTAACTTTTCTCGCTGCCGTGCCTATTGAGCTTCATTTCCCCTATGGTAATAGTAGGGGAAACCATTGATCTGTACATAAGAATGGCAATCTCAAGATTTCGTAAACGCTGCAGCGTCTCAATAAAACCAAACTGATGAGCGATTTGATCATATTCCCCAATCCACTTATTAAAAGAACCCCTAAACTCTTTAGTGACATCAGTATCAACTTCGGATGTGGAGGTTACGCTGTCAATTATGAACGTGTCGTATAGCGCCTTCCTTTCACGCGTCTCAACGACATTCGCAAACACACTTTTTAGATTAGGGCTGTTAGCAGACTTTTTCATTTCGAGTACAAAGGTAAATTAAACTTCCGTATATTCCAAATTATTATACAAATTCTGTTTGCGGATATCGAGATACCTGCCGGCAGGAAGGAGCTGCAGGAAGTCCTGCAGGTATCCCGCCTTAAAATTGAGCAAAAACCTCATTGCCAAGCAATACTCGATGCCACGTGCGAAAATTTTCTGGAAAATTTTAGATAGTTGGAACTCTTCAAAAAG
>JAUMBK010000128.1:0-16053 GCA_032115795.1 Saprospiraceae bacterium
ATAACACTGACTTCATCATAGTATCGCGCATTGGCTGTGCCTGTTTCCTTCAATTCTTCTGCTACCTGTTCGGGCAAAATATTCAATAAAAGGCCATCCGATTTTTGCCTTTCACGCTCAATAATGTGGTTGGATCGTTTCTGGTTACGGTAGTTTCTGAAGATGAAAAAAGCCACGAGCAGTAGTAGGGCGATGCCTGTGAGATAAAAGTAGGTGAGGATTTGCTGCCTGTTGATCGCTGCCTCCTTGATGGCAATGTCGGCTGATTGGAGCTGAATCCTGGTTTGCTGCACCTCTCTTTCCTTGGCCAGCAGGCCAATTTGTTTTTCCTTCACTCTTCGGTTTGCCTGCTCCGCACGAAGGTTGGTCTGGCTTTGCAACCAGGCCAGGTGCTTGATCTGACGCTGCTTTTCTGCCAGAAGCAGGCGGGCCTGCCTTCGTTCGAGTTCCTGCTGCTGCCGGGACGCCAGAAGGCTTTTTTCTTTTAGTTGGTTGTCAATTGTCAATTGTACGGTGACCAGCGAATCCTCCTTTTTAGCAAACTGGTATTTGAGTGTCAACTGTGTAATTTCTTTCAACTTTCTTCCATTTTCAAGAGAGGCCTGCAATTGGATGTACCGTCTGTATGTTGTGTAAGCGCTGTCCATTTGTTGTCTCTCCCGGTAAAGTACACTCAGCTTTTCCATGCAATTGGCCTGGCTCTGAATGTCACTCAATTCAACTGCCTTCTGGTACGTTTTGGAAAAATAATGAAATGCCGAATCAGGCTTAGCTTGGCCAGCAAATGCTTCACCAAGGCCAAACCAGGAAGCCATGGTCAGTCGCTTGTCCTGCAAGGGATTGTTGGCTTCCAATGCCTGCCGGTGGTAGTTTTCAGCCTCAAGGAACGACTGCAGTCTGTTGTATACATTGCCGACATTTCCCAGGCTGGTGACCATGCGCTGGATGTTGCCCGAACGACGCGCAAGTGACAACGCCTCCAACTTGTATTCTAGGGCTTTGGCATAATTGCCAAGCTGCGTATATGAATTGCCTATGTTATTCAACAAGGCATCCCGATATTGTTCGTTGCCGGCTGCAGAAGCATATGTTTGGGCTTTCTCATACGAGGCGATGGCTTTGGCATATTCCTCCAGGGCATTGTAAATATTTCCAATATTCCCATGGTTTAATGCCAGTCCGTAGGAATTGTATATTTTCTCATTGTACTGCAGGGATTGAAAAAAGTACTCCAACGCCCTACCGTAATCCGCCAGTGAATAAAAAACAAGTCCTGTATTGTTGAGGGCGTTGGCCATCCCTTTGTCATCCCGAAGTTGCTGGCAGAGTACATATGCATTGGTAAATTGAGTATGCGCATCGCTGTATTGCCGCAGTATCAGGTGCAGGGTGCCCTTGAGAGCCACCGCCGAAGCTTTTACTGCCGGCAAACCAAGTTTGGTTGCCAGTTGAATTGCTTTCTCTGCATACGTCAATCCCTGTGCTGCCTTGCCTTGCTGGTGCGCCCTCGCCAGATCAATATACAAGGCGGCTTTGGCGCTATCCTGCTGGCCAGTTTGTCTTGCTTCTTCCCTAACCAGCGAATCCAACACCCTCTGCTGGCCAAATGAAAGGCTGCAGACAAACATCATCAACCATGCGCATCCAGGCTTGTACCATCCAGAAGAAAAATAATACGCAGGTAAAGACAAATGGGGGTGAAATTTATTTGTCAGCAATAAAAATCACATCGACGCAAGGCGCCAGCTGATGCTGTGTTTCGAAGCCAGGAAAGGCCGCCGAAGGGTTTTCTGAAAACCGGGTTTCATGGTAAGATAATATGGTCAGGTTTCCATCCAAAATTGGAAAATTGAAGGCCTGGCCATCCAGCCGCCTGATTTTATAAAAAGAAGAGGCTTGTACTGCTATTCCGAGTGTTGTATTTGCGGCAACCTGAATGCCATCGACATTGGTAAAGACCTCCTGGTGTTTTGCAGAAGAAGTAAGGTTCTTCTCAGCAAGCAAGACGCCTTTATCCAAATCCCACAATTTTACCTGAAATGTACCTGTTACAGGTAATTTCATCCCAATCTGCGCAATTTCACCATCCGTCGAAGGCCTGACTTTAAATCCATACACCCATGAGGTCAGGGCTGCCGGTATTGTATCCGTTGCAATATCTGTTCTGGAAAGCAAATCAAAAATGGCACTTTCTGCCGGTATTTCCCTTTTACATGATGTGAACAATGTGAAACACACCAGTAATAAGGCATTGACTGGATAACTCAATCGGATTCCGTCCATGGTAAAAATGATTTCTTATGTAAATATGCAGAAAATTCCGTTAGGAGACACAACCAACGCGAAGATAAAATAAGAGAAAATAGAAGTATAATGTACTTTGCACCCCTCTTTTGTAAAAGGAAGCCTCGGGACAGTCCTAATCGGCCAAGACCGACTCCTCCAATACAAACACCAGATAGTCAAAATTGTCAGCGTTGAGTTTAAACCGGCCTTGAATGCGTACTTTGGCATCCGTCTTCATGCGTGGCAGTGGTTTCACAGACAGGACATCGATAACGGATTCAATGCCGGCCTTGCCACAATAAAAGCATTGTGCAAAAGGATAGGCTGACAGGATCACAATCTGATTATTTTTGGTTTCAGAGGCGGGAATGTAATATCCTTCCACAATAACCTGCTTTCCCTCCAGCGCCTTCAGCGTATCATTAAACAAAGGTACTTCGACGACCATGCCCAACTTCTGGTTGTAGGTAGAATCCATTTTCAGAGAAAGCAGGTATTTCCATGGAAGTAGAAAGGCGCCATTTTCGGTTTTCAGAAACGATAGATCCAGCCCATTACCTTGAACAGGGCTGACAGCATCCATCTGCTTTTTTTTGTCTTCAGTGCACGAAACCACGGTAATCAGCAACACCAGACAAGTCACCTTAAGGTTTGTGAGACTGAATGCATCATCCCATTTTGTCCTTCCAACATTTATAACATATTTACAATAACTATATTTAATCATCTCAATATTATTATATTTTACATAATAAATTAATAATATATATCAAATTCCTGCGTCAGGCCCAAGGTATTGTGACAAATCCAGTTGAGCCGGAAACACGTCTTTTCCTGACATGTTGGTTTCTCGATGACGGAAAGGTACAAGATGAAGGACAATTGCATATATTTTGAACCAATAAAATGGAATTCTGTTTCACAACTATCCATTCATTCACAAATATCTATAAAATTTATGGCCCGTATAAAATTCAGATTTGAGGATAGCACGATTCCAGAGGTTGTTTTTGAAGGTGCAGCCACTGATCAGTCGATTCTTGAAATTACAGAGGAAGCAGATGTGCACCTGAATCATAACTGCGGGGGCGTGTGTGCCTGTTCGACATGCCACATTTATGTGATGAAGGGGGCTGACAGCTTGGAAGAAATTTCTGACAAGGAGGAGGACTTTATTGACCGGGCCATCAATCCAAGGCTGGAATCAAGGCTGGCATGCCAGTGCATTATACTGGAAGAGGATGCAGATATTGAAGTCATCATTCCGGACCAGAAGCAGATTATTGGTCACGAGCATTGATGACATTTCCTATTCTTTTAATTTGGAGCAGGCAACTTGTCTATAGTTATTTTCGTTTTTCTGAATTATGTAATAGAAGAATAAAGGACCCATCCTAATTCTTGACGACAAGAACCACGTGATAGAAACTTTCTAGTATGTAGATTCCTTATTATCACTGTGCTATCGTATCATAGACAAGTTTCATTGCAATTCTGTTTAAGCGGTAATGTAAATATATCTATGCCTTTTATACCCCTCTTTTTCTTTTGAAATACACTATAATTTTTCAGATGAAACATCGTTCTTTGTATGGTACTCTGAACGAACTAACGGCAATGGACACAAAAGACAGCTAGGACGAAGGACAAGACGCAGATCGCCTACTCAACGAATTGATTTACAAGTCAGTATTCAAAAAAGGAATGAATGCAATTTAACCCAATTACAAAAGAGCTATTTACAGACAAAAATGAATTTGTAAAGAAAATGCATTGTCCGTTTAATCAAAAATGGGACAGCATGGCCGACAAGCATACCAGTTACAGGTTATGTGTTATTTGCGAACACAAAGTGGTAGATACATCATTTTTATCTGACGAGCAATTATTGGAAATGGTCCGGCAGAATCCTGCTACGTGCCTGAAAGTACATCTGTCTCAACAAAACCTAAAAATTAAGACCAATGGCATGGTGGAAAAAAAATGAAAACAACAAAGGCTTGCGCCCAATCATGACAGCACGTGATGAAGCCAGCATTAATAAAGGGGTAAAAGGCGGATTCTGGCCTTTGGTCAAAAAGGTAGAACGTTCTCCAGAGATTCGGTCAAATTTTATGGTGGTTCAGAACAAGAAAACGGGAGAAATTGAGGTTGTCGGGGATCAACGTATGGGTTTTGATACAGAAAACTATGACATGGTGATTGAATGGACGTATTATTACCCACACTGTTTTGCATCTCCCTTTGCCGCTTATCTTATTCCACCTGACATCGAAATTGGCGAGAGAGTGTATATTGAAGATTTGATTGAAGATATTGTTGGAGCCAGATGGAACCAGGGTAACAACTACCGACTCGAAGGTTGTGAAGCTATATGGAACGGCAAGGACCTTGAAATCCAATACGATCCGGATACAAATTTGGTTGAATTTGAGGGATAGGAGAAGGTGGTAAAAACACCTAAATTCCCAAGGGGAATTAGCAGATTTAAAAGAATGATGCCACGCAGCCCGGGCAGTATGGTTTCTTCAGCAATACGTAAAAAAAAGGCCCGATAAAAACCGGGCCTTTTTTAAATTACACTTCCGGATCTGCCGGAGTTTTTGGATTGTTGTCCCTTTCTGAGTTGGGGTACGGATAATAATTTCGCGTACGCTCAGAGCCGGCATCCTTTGGACCAGGCCTGCCAAAACGGCGGCTGTCTTCCAATTTAAGGCCGCCATTGAATAACTCGATGCATCTGTTTCTGTAAATTTCTGTAAGAATGGCACTTTGTGTCTGCTCTCCCGCATACGCTGCCTGTGCCGCGTTTACACCAAACGCATCATTTGTCTTTGTAAGCACTTTGTTCAATTCGGCAACGGCATTTGTCAAATCGCTTTTACGTGCGTAGCACTCGGCCTTGATTAAGGTCACTTCGCCTGGCAGGTAAACGGGAATCTTTGCTCCATTGGCGGTAAAGAAACCCTTGCCCTCGTTGGCCGTAGTAGTAAACGTTTTTGACTTTAAGTAAAACAACACTCTTCCGTCATTATCAGCTGGCAACAGTGCACCTGAAAGACCTAAGTTAAAGTCGATAGGTTCACATACGTTGACATTGCTGTAAGAAACGTCAAAAATCGGATTCCGTGTAACATCGTCATAGGACCACTCGCTTTTCTTTGTCAGATCCACCTTATTGGCCCATTCGAGAGCCTTGTCGGAGTTGCCAAGCATATTGTATGCACGTGCTGATAAAGCCGCGAACGTGTTAACAAAATCGATACCTCCCTGGAAGGCGCTTGTAAACACCGGAGAACCTGCTGCAGCCGTTGCTCCTGATTCAAAACTTTTGACTGCTTCAGCCAGTACGGCTGCTCTTGGAGAAAACTCAGCCGCTGTCCCTATACTGATGGGTGCCTGTTCCCAATACGTGCCCAACTGAAGTAATGCGAGGCCGCGATAGAGATGGGCATAGCAAAGGATGGCATTTTTTGTTCCTGCATCACCTACGATACTGATGTTATCCAATATCAGATTGGCATTGGCCTTAATGATGTGACTCTGCTCCCAAAGACGGGATACGACAGCATTATTCCCAATGACGTTTCCACGTCCTGCCTGCAGGGTCGCCTCGTCAGTATTGCCCTGATTGAGTACAATGAGTTCATTTGTGCTGAGTCCATTTGCCGTAATCGTAGAATAAACAGGGCTGGTTCTGCCCACAGAATACCTGAATTGCAAGCCATTGCAAAGCGCTATCAATCCATTGGTATTGGTCACAACCGACTCATTCGAGGCCTGGCTGGGGTTAAGGTATTCGTCCCGGTAACAGGATGTGAATGTCAGTGATGTTACCAAAAGACAAAGACTGTATTTTATTATATTATGTCTCATACTTTTTTCTTTATTAATCGTCATCATAAAATTAAAAACTTCCTCTCAATGTAAACTGGATTGTTCTTGGTACGGGAACGTTTCCAAAGTCGACACCACGCAACCTGTCAGATACACCGCCTGCATTTGTTTCAGGATCGTAGCCGTCATAACTGTCAAAGGAATACAGGTTACGACCGATCACAGTGAAACTCAGGTTTGAGAGGCCTTTGATCAGGTTGTCGGGCAATTGGTATCCCAGGGAAGCTTCTCTGATTTTTGTAAAAGAGCCATCCTCCGTTCTCCATTCTTCATTCAAATAAATAGAATAGATATACCCTCTTGGCAACTCACCTTTCAGTTCCTTTTCTGAATAATCACCTATGCCTACTCCCTGACGGGTTCTGCGGTCAGCATTGAAGACATCTACTCCATATACTCCATCCAGGAGTAACCCAAAGCTGAATTTCTTATACTTCAGGTTGGTACCGAGCGACATGGTAAAGTCAGGATTAGGATCACCTATGATCTTACGAAGCGCTACACCTGTTGGCTGGCCATTGGCATCTCTTTTTGGAGTGTATACAAAGCCTCCAAGTACGTATGAGCCATCCGGAACTGCTACGCCCTCCTTGTAAGCTGTAACTGTGCCTTTTTCTGTCTGTGGCAAGCCCTGCGCTGTATTGAGGATATTGCCTTCGTTATCACGTGCGTAATATGTGCCGTAGAACACACTTGCAGGAGACCCTTCAATCAGGAAGGCAGGAGCACCGGACACTGTTCCGATAGCAACGGTAGGTGATCCCAGCTTTACTACTTTGTTTCTATTTTGGCTATACACTGCATATACATCCCAGTTGAGGTCTTTCGAATTGAGCACATTGTAATTCAAAGACACTTCAAATCCTTTGTTTTCCATTTCGCCTACGTTGTCCAGTCGGCTTGTTCCCCCTTCTGAGGCTGCCAATTGCTTATTGACCAGGAGGTCAAAAACTCTTTGCGTATAATATGTAATGCCCAGGCCCAGTCTGTTTTTTAGAAAGCTGAAGTCAGCGCCCACTTCGAGTTCTCTGGTACGCTCAGGTGCCACATTTTCAAAGGCAAGCTGCGTATTGGGGGTAAGCGTATTTTTGCCGAGGTAATTATTGGCGCTGATCAGGTTAAATCTGTCATACGGTCCAATTGCGGCCACACCTCCCGCTTCACCAAAGGAAGCGCGTAATTTGGCTGTATTCCATGCAGAGCCAAGGCCACTGTTTTTCCAGAAATTACTTTCGGATAATACCCATGACAAACTGGCTTTGGTGTAGAGCTGGTTTCTGGAACTTTCGGAAAAGATGGATGAGTTGTCCACTCTGGCAGCGCCTGTGAGGAAGAACTGGTTTTTATACCCAAATGTCTGCTGTGCAAAATACCCATCAATCCAGTATCTGCTCAAGGCGTAGGACGTCAATCTGGTTGGCGAACCATTGACCGAAGTGAAGCCGGGAGCAATAAATTCACCATTGGACTGTGTATAATCTACACGTGAATTCTGGTAGTTATATCCAGCCACTGTATTGGACGATATATCGCCAAAGTCCTTATTATACGTAATGTTCAGATCGGTATTGTACTGAAAAGAAACGTTGTTGGCGGTGGAGGCATATCCATTCGCAAAAAACGCAGGGTTAACACCGGCATACGGATACAGGGGTATGTACTGTGTACCTACCTGAGAGAAGGCATCCATACCTGCAATCAGGTCCACCTGTAATCCATCGAGGGGAAACAAGCTAAGCTTGGCATTGCTGATGGCTCTGTTTACATTCTGCCGCATCTGGAATGTCTCTATCGACAGTGGGTTGATCCTGGTCGGTTCGGCTGCTTTCAGGTTTCCATTGGCGTCACGCTGTGTGATATCCCAAATGTTGTTGGTAATATTGATACTGTTTACCGGTGACCAGAACACATTTCCGGTAGGTACGTCAGAGGAGGCACTTTTCACCGCATTGACACCCACAGACAAAGAAGCCCACGATGTCAGAATCTGGTCAAGGTTCAATCGCAGGCCAAGTCTTGAAAAGTCTGAATTGATGGTGATACCTTCATTATTCATATAAGAAATACCGGCATAGTACTTTGTCTTTTCTGAACCGCCTGTTACGTTGATAAAATTGTCTGTTCCAGTGCCATTTCGGAAAAGCTGGTCCTGGTAATCATATCGCGTGACGTCCACCAGATTCGTTGAGAGGTTAGCGGTAGCCCCGTCTCGAACAATCGGAATTGTCGTCGTTCCGGGATTTTGCGCGATTTGCGCAGCACTTACATTGGAGATATTACCCAATCGCAGGGCTGCAAATCCAAATTGCTTACCAAAGGTAGAAATATATACCCTCTTGCGTAGCTGATTGATATTCAGGCTGGTACCGACGGTAATGCGTGGTTTTCCGCTTGTTCCTCTCTTGGTTGTAATGAGTACTACCCCATTGGAAGCTCTTGAGCCGTACACTGCGGCAGCGGCAGCACCATTGATGACGTTGATGGTTTCAATATCATTTGGGTTGAGGTCAGCCATACGTGGAGTACCTACTTGTCCTTCGCCGGCATTGTTGCCTGTCTGGGTGACCGCTGTGGCTGCATTGGAGACAATCACTCCATCGATGACATAGAGTGGGTCTGAGCCTCCAGAGATGGAGTTGACACCTCGCAGGCTGATGTTCATGGCACCCGCAGGATCACCAGATACCTGTGTAATCTTGGCACCCGGCACACGGCCCTGCAATGAAGTCAGCGCATTGGCTGTCCCTGATTTTTCCAGGTCAGCTGCTTTGATAGATGTGATGGCGTTACCTAATTGTCGTTTTGGCGCATTGAGGGAAGAACCTGTTACCACAACTTCATCGAGGGCAAGGGCATCCGCTTCCAGGATGACATTGAGCAATATGTCGTTGTTGCCGCTATTCAATGTCACCTTTTCGGACTTCGCTCCATACCCCACGTAAGAAAAATTGAGGGTATATGTACCAGAAGGAAGGCTTCCCTTGATTTCATAATTCCCATCCAAATCAGTAATGGCGCCAATAGCCCCATTGCTCATCAACACATTTACTCCAATCAGTGCTTCATCTGATGCATCCTTGACACTACCCTTTATAGTAAAGGAAGCCTGGGATATTCCTATGGAAGCAAAAAACAAAAAGAGCAAGGCTGTATTTACAAGCCTGCCCTTTACAGGATACACTTTCATAAAATGGCTTTTTAGATTAAAAAATAATTTAGCAAATATAAGATTTGTATTTAAGATAACAAGAACATGATGTTTTTAAATTTTGGATTATATACAAATAATGCACTTATTCCTTTCTGGAAAAAGATAATGATTAAACTAACAGAGAAACCTTTTGACCATTTCAAAAAGGACACCCACTCCTCCTATTCATATTACAGTGCCCCTTTTTTCAGTTCATCGACACACTCAGGATTGAGGAGTGTCGACGTGTCTCCCAGGCTATCAGTCTCACCGCAGGCAATTTTCCGAAGGATGCGCCTCATGATTTTCCCTGACCTGGTTTTTGGGAGCTGGTTGACAAACTGGATTTTGTCCGGCTTGGCAATGGGACCTATTTCTTTGGTCACGACGGCAAGGATTTCCTTGCGGAAGTGAGCTTCATCAACCACCTCAGCATGTGCCTTTACGTAGGCATAAATTCCCTGTCCTTTGATGTCGTGCGGAAAACCCACAACGGCAGACTCCACCACTCCCGAGTGCTGGTCAATGGCATCTTCCACTTCCGCTGTTCCAATTCTGTGACCAGATACATTGATAACATCGTCTACCCTGCCAATGATGCGATACCTGCCGTCCTCGTCCCTTTTCGCACCATCGCCGGTAAAATACATGTTCTGAAAAGCAGCAAAGTAATTGGTCCGGCATCGCTCATGGTCTCCATAGGTTGTGCGGATGATGGATGGCCACGGGTATTTAATGCACAACAAACCTTCCACATCATTACCTGTCAGTTCATTGCCATTGGCATCCAGCAGACATGGCTGTATGCCCGGCAGTGGATAGGATGCAAAACATGGCTTTGTATCGGTAATGCCCGGCAGCGGCGTAATCATGATACCTCCGGTTTCTGTTTGCCACCAGGTATCCACAATCGGTGCGTTGCCGTGTCCTACCTTTTCATCATACCAGTGCCAGGCCTCTTCATTGATGGGCTCACCAACTGAACCAATCACTTTCAACCTACTCAGATCATACCCATTGGTGGCATTCCATCCGGCAGCCATGAGTGACCGGATTGCAGTAGGTGCCGTGTAAAATTGTGTTACGCGGTGTTTTTCACACACGTGCCAAAACCTGCCCGCATCCGGATGGGTTGGAATCCCCTCAAAAATCAATGTGGTGGCTCCCGCTAGCAATGGACCATATACAATGTAGGAATGACCGGTAATCCAGCCAACATCGGCCGTGCACCAGTAAATATCACCCGGCTGGTATTGAAATACATTTAAAAACGAATAGCATGTATAAACCATATATCCGCCACAGGTATGGACGACGCCCTTGGGTTTTCCTGTAGATCCGGACGTATACAGGATGAACAGCATGTCTTCTGCATCCATGACTTCAGGTACACATTCGTCGTGCTGGTTATCCACTGTTTCATGCCACCAGACATCCCGCCCTTCTTTCCAATTCACCTTCTCACCTGTATGCCTGTAAACGAGGACCGTTTCAATGGAATCACATCCCATCGACAGTGCTTCATCCACTACTTCCTTGACCGGGATGTGTTTGGGACCACGGCGGTTGTAGTCAGAGCAGATCACCATTTTACACTGGGAATCCTTGATGCGTTCAGCGAGAGAGACTGCCGAAAAGCCACAAAAAACGATGGAGTGAATGGCACCAATACGGGCACAAGCCAGCATGGCGACTACTACCTGCGGTACCATGGGCATGTAAAAGCAAACTCTGTCGCCCTTACCTACGCCCCTTACCTTAAGGGCATTTGCGCATTTATTTACTTCTGCCAGTAACTGACTGTATGTCATACTAACTGAGGGTTGGTCTGTTTCGTTAGGTTCCCAAAGCAAGGCTACCTGGTTTCCACGTTCAGCAATGTGGCGATCGAGGCAATTTTCAGTGATGTTTACTTTCCCCCCCTCAAACCACTTTACATTCGGTCCCACAAAATCGTGGTGCAGGACTGTATGCCATTTTTCTCTCCATACAAACTGGGACGCAATGTCATCCCAAAATCCCTCCGGATCTGCAACACTTTTTTGGTAAGCCTGCTGGTAATCTTCCAGCGATCGGATTTGCATCATATCTGTTCTTTATTCGATTTTATGTATTTTACATCATTCTCTTTTCCAAAGAATTCTCATCAGCCGAGCCTACTTACTTTCTTCAGGCTGGACTAAAACCCTGGTATCGTTGTATTCTCCTGACAAACAATAATACCCAAAAGTCAGAAGTGCACCCACAATCAAAGGTGTCAGAATCAAGGTAACTATCAAACCAAAAACCAAATCACTCGCATTGCCTGCCAGACCTGATTGCAGCTTTGGATAGCCCAGTGAAGTGAGACTGAAGTATCCAGCGTACAAGCCCAAGGCGATCCAGAGTATTCCCGCTAATTTTTTTATTGTGTTCATACTTTATTCATCATCTATCCGATTATCGGAACCATCAATATATAATAAGCCAATCAGGAAACAAACTGATACTATTATGACAGGATACCAAAGTCCTTGTACAAACCAATCTGGATTGGCGGGTACGTCCCCGCTCCCTTTTGCATTCACCGTAAGGTAGGCGGCCACTGCGGGCATGAGACCTCCAAAAACACCATTTCCCACGTGATAAGGCAGCGACATGGACGTATATCGGATCCTTGCCGGAAAAAGCTCTACAAGGAAGGCGGCGATAGGACCATACACCATGGTGACAAACAAAACCTGGATAAAAACGAGGGCCACCAGTATCCAGAAATCAGGTAAATTCAGGTGGATGGTTGCTTTCACAACGGACGATTGTGCGGACCTTGCCTTCGCCGGGCTTATTCTGGATGTGGTTATTTCGTCATACGCTGTACCATCTGTAAATTCGCGGTGGATTGCCGTAGCGATCAATGTATCGCCGGCCACAGTTTCGTCAGCTGTCCTCGTTGTAGTGCTTGTATACTTTTCGTCAACTTCTGTTCGGTGCCCCGTGCCTGCGGTGTGATACATGGCTTTGTAAATGGGAAAGTAGGAACAGGCTGCCAGTGCCATGCCCGCCAGCATGATGTTTTTTCGGCCCCAGCGGTCAGACAACCAGCCGAAAAGAACAAAGAACGGTGTGCCCGCCACAAACGCTAACGTCATGATTTTTTCCACCGTCAAGCCGTGAATGTGGCAATCATTTTTCAGAAAATGCATCGCATAATAGTGCCCCGTGTACCAGATGACACCCTGGCCCATGGTAGCCCCAAGCAAGGCAAGAAGGACATATTTGAAGTTGAGCTTGTTGCCGAAACTCTCCTTGATTGGGTTTTTTGATATTTTGCCGGCACTTTTTACAGCTGTGAAAGAAGGGGACTCACTCATATTCCGGCGGATCAGGTATGAAATACCGATCATCAGAATGGACAGCCAGAAGGGAATACGCCATCCCCAATGTTGGAATGCCGCTTCCTCCATAGACAATTTGGTCACCATGATTACTAAAAGAGAGAGAAACAAACCCAGCGTGGCCGTGGTTTGAATCCAGGAGGTCCAGAAGCCACGCCTGTCATTGCTGCTATGTTCGGCAACGTACGTGGCAGCCCCACCGTACTCTCCCCCAAGAGCGAGGCCCTGCAGCAATCGGAGTAAGAGTACAATCACTGGCGCCCAAAAGCCAATTTGCACATAAGAAGGTACGCAGCCAATCAGAAAGGTAGCTCCCCCCATCAGAAGGAGTGTCATCATAAACGTGTATTTCCGACCCACCATGTCGCCCAATCTGCCGAAAAACAGAGCGCCGAAAGGACGCACTACAAAGCCTGCAGCAAAGGTTGCCAGGGTTGATAGCAAAGCCGCCGTCGGGTCGGTCTGGGGGAAAAACTGGGTGGCAATGATGGGTGCCAGGCTGCCAAAAATATAAAAATCGTACCACTCTATCATCGTACCTGCCGACGAAGCGGCGATGACGGAACGAAGTGACGAAGGTGTGGCTGCTGACATGGGTATAGAATTGGCTGTTAAGTAGTTGCTTCTGTTTTCGGTTTTTAAACATGAAACAACATACGTCAAAAATACCTTTTCCACGATAAAATCCAAAAAGAAAGCCAAAAATTGCAACCATTCTCTCTGTGATTCAAACTATATTCGAGAAACATATTTTAGATGATTTTTCAAAAAAGAATGATTTTCATGCCGGATTTTAGATAGATTTGCATCAGGCATGATACGCGGCATGATCAAATATTTATCATTGCGATGGTCGGTTTTCTTGCTGTTTATTACAACAGCCTCTGGGCAGCAATTCACTTCGCTGGCTGGTCAATATGGTATTTCCCACCTCTATGGTGAGGGAACTGCAGGCGGAGGCATCAGTTTTGCGGATTTTAACGATGATGGCCTGGATGATTTAAGTCTGGCCACCTCTACGGGAGAGCCTGTTCATTTTTACCAGAATACGGGCAATGGCGTTGTAAAAGTTTCTCTTTTACCTGATCTGAAAGGGGAGATAAAACACCTGTTGTGGGTTGATTTTGACAATGACGGAGACAAAGACCTGTTTGTGACAATGGCCGATGATTACAATCGTTTGTTTGTCAATGATGGCTCGCTCTCCCTCACAGATGAAACGGCAGAGAGAGGCCTACCTATCGAAAAATATACCAGCTTTGGCGCCTGCTGGGGAGACTACAACCGCGATGGCTGGTTGGATTTGTACGTTGGCGTAAGGCGCATTGAACGCGATGGTCTTCCCAACATAAGCCGGTTATTCCAAAACAAAGGTGGACGGTTTGAGGAAGTCACCCTTGCCTCGGGGACGGAGGATGGGGGGAAGACACCTTTCTGCTCTTCGTTTATTGACTACAATAATGACAAATGGCCGGACATCTATACTGCCCATGATCGGAAGCGTGGCAATTCCATGCTGAGAAACAACCGGAATGGCACCTTTACACAAGCTGGTTTGCAAACGGCAACTGACTTGAAAATGGACGGCATGAGCGTCTCTACCAGTGATTTTAACAGTGATGGCTATTTTGACATTTACGTATCCAACAGTGAAGCTGGAAATGCACTTTTTGTCAATCAAAAAGGAGATAAATTCAAGAACCAGGCAGCAGAACGAGGCATCGGATTTTTTAGCGTTGCCTGGGGAACCAATTTTCTTGACGGAGACAATGACGGTGATGAGGACCTATACGTCAGTGGCATGTTGCCGGGTGCCAGCGCCATCAACAGCCAGTATTACATCAACCTTTATCCGGGGGATATCTTTATCAAGGGAGCAAAAATTCCTTCCGACACTGCCAGCAGCTTCAACAATGCGGTTGGTGATATTAATAATGATGGCTACGCGGATATTGGAGTAATCAACGTTGGACCCTACCCTTCCCTACTTTTTGTCAATAAAGGAGGGAGTCAGCGGTACATTAAAATACAACTGGAAGGGGTCAAGAGCAACCGTGCAGGTATTGGATCCATAATCACAGTCTATCACGGCATACGAAGGCAATACAGGTACACTCAGTGTGGCATCGGCTTTATGGGACAAAATACAGACACTGAGATTTTTGGAACGGGCACTTCCATGGTTGTAGATTCTGTTGTCATCACCTGGCCTACCGGACATATCGACCGTTTTTACTCTCTCGAAACAAACCGCAGCTATCTACTGAAAGAAGGCAGCAGTACGCAGGGAGAAATTGCCGTTGACGCGGACATAGAATTGTTTAGTTCAATACCACATACTCCCCTGACTGCAAGAAATGATGTTCGCATCACTGTGGCGCAGGATGGCACACTTCTCTTTACAGGGCAAGAAGTGGTGCTTTCTGAGGTGAATAGTGCCACGATTACCCATATCACCGGACAGCGAATATTCATTGCTGAAGGCCAAAACTGGGTTGAAAAAGTAAATGCAAATCACTGGCCATCAGGAATATACATTGCTACATTACAACTTTATTCAGGTAAAACCCTATCAATCCGATTCCCGATATGGAACTAAATACCTTAAAAAAGCGTTTTCATCTTTTTTTATGGATTTCTTTTGCCTGGTTTCAACCTGTCCAGGCTCAGCGTACTGTTGGTCTTCTCGTGCACAGTCCGCAGTCATTTCCAGGATACACTTTGTTTGCGCCTTCTTTTTCGAGGAATGCCTTTTTGATTGATCATTGTGGTTATGCGGTAAAAAAATGGACGTTTCCCACCACAACCCTTGACCTGGATTTATTGCCGGATGGCAAGCTTTTCCGAACTTCAAGGGCCTTGGGTAATTTTACAGGGGGAGGTGCCGGAGGACGCCTTGAACTCTATGACTGGGAAGGAAAATTGCTCTGGAATAGCATCATCGCCGATGAAAAAATGCACCACCATCATGAGGCCCAGTTTTTGCCAAACGGTCATCTTTTACTTTGTGTCTGGTATAAATACAGCAAAGAAGAAGCATTGCAAAAAGGATTCAAGCCTGAGAAACTCACCAATAATGGCATTTGGTCAGACCGGATACTGGAAATCAAAGTTTTGCCTGACAACGCCTATGAAATCGTCTGGGAATGGGACTTCTGGGACCACACCATCCAGGATATCCGGCCTGATTTGCCAGGATATGGCACGGTGTCTGACCACCCTGAGTTGCTAGATGTCAATTTCTTTGAAGACCCGGGAGCGAATCCTGCCGAATGGATCCATGTGAATTCACTCGATTACAATGCT
>JAUMBK010000129.1:0-1659 GCA_032115795.1 Saprospiraceae bacterium
GTTTATTGAAGGGTACGGGCAGCCACAACCTCCTCTCAATCTTGCGATTCTCCGGCCTGACGAAATCAACAAAAGCCTCATCCTTCGGCACCTCGAAATCTTTTTCAATGACATCACCAGCTGGGAAGATTTTGACGACGATGCGCAGCGAAGCAACATTGGATTCAACCCGATCGGCTTTCATACATCCAGGGAAAGTGGAGAGCATTCATAACTCTTTATTCCAGGAAAGTAGCACGACGACTTTTTTACCCTAGCCCAAACCACGAATGAGGGATTGAAAATGCAGCAACTTCATTCTTACTGAGGCATACAATAGAGTATCGCCCACTCTTTGGAAGTTTAAGGGTGTTTATGCCATTGATTTTATTTCGGCAACCAGTTTTGTCAGGGCATCTTTTGCATCGCCAAACAGCATCGATGTTTTAGGCTGGAAGAACAAGTCATTTTCGATTCCTGCATAGCCCGGCTTCATACTCCGCTTGTTGACGATGACGTGGGCTGCATTTTCTACATCCAGGATGGGCATGCCATAAATGGGTGAAGCCGGGTCGGTTTTGGCTGCCGGGTTGACTACATCATTGGCACCCAATACGAGTACAACATCTGTCTGAGCAAACTCCGGATTGATTTCTTCCATGTCCAGCAGCTTGTCATACGAAACGTCAGCTTCGGCCAGCAAGACATTCATATGGCCGGGCATCCTTCCAGCCACCGGGTGTATGGCATATTTGACATCTACGCCATTTTGATCGAGCACTTTTTCCAGTTCGTGGCAAATATGCTGGGCCTGTGCAACTGCAAGTCCATAACCGGGTACGATGATGACTTTTTTGGAATACATCATCAGCACGGCAGTATCACTCATGGATATCTCCTTATAGGTGCCTCCACCCTGAGATCCGCCGCCACCCTGTTTTGCACCACCAAATGAACCGACGATGACATTGGTGAGCGAACGGTTCATGGCATTGCACATCAGCACTGTCAGAACAGTACCGGCACTTCCTACCAGAATTCCACCGGTCAGCATTACGGAATTGTCATATAAAAAGCCACCAAAGGCAGCAGCAACTCCCGTAAATGAGTTGAGCAACGAAATGACAACAGGCATGTCTGCACCTCCGATGGGCATGACAAACAACACGCCATACAATGCGGAAACAGCCAGTACTGCATACATCAGCGTCATGGCATCTCCCTCCACAAACCCTGTTACCATCCCTGTCACCATGCCCAGGATGAGCAGCAGCAAGCCGATGTTGATGGCTTGCTGTACAGGCAACGTCTTGTCGCCGATATTGCCATTCAACTTTCCAAATGCAATCATACTGCCGGTAAAGGAGACAGTCCCGATGACCAGGCCAACCAGGATGGTCGAAGACAATACCACGTCTGTGGTTACCGTATTTCCCATGTGGAGCATGTGTTTAAACTCCACAATGGAAATAATGGCTGCACAGGCACCACCCATTCCATTAAACAGACTCACCATTTGCGGCATGGCAGTCATTTGTACTTTTTTGGCTGCCAATGTGCCTGTAACCGAACCAATCAGCAGTCCACCAAAAATCCACAGGTGGTTTTTCAGGTAGGCGCCACTTTCATCAGTGTACAGAAAAATCGTCGCAAAGATTGCCAGCGTCATACCAATGGCTG
>JAUMBK010000129.1:1669-2660 GCA_032115795.1 Saprospiraceae bacterium
GTACAGATTGCCTTTGCGCGCAGAATCGGGGTGTGAAAGCATTTTCAGTCCTATGATGAAGGAGACGCTTCCAATCAGATAACTTAATGATAAAAGTCCGTTTGCCATAATTCCTTTTTCAAAATAAATGAATGCAACAGGTGCCTCAGTTTTTCTTTCTCTTTTTAAACATTTCGAGCATCCTGTCGGTCACTACAAATCCTCCAACCACGTTTAGCGTACCCAGGATGACTGCGAGAAATCCGAGCACAAGGGCGAGGTAATTGTCGCTTTCGGCTTGTCCCATGACAATGATTGCGCCGATGATGACCACGCCGTGAATGGCATTGGCCCCACTCATCAATGGTGTGTGCAGCACAGCCGGAACGCGGGATATCACCTCAAAGCCAAGGATGATCATCAGGATGAGCAGAAAGATAAAATCTGCGTGTTCAGTAAGCAGGTTTAAAAAAGTTTCCATAAATCAGTTTGCTTTTGAAATTAATGCCGATCGGATGATTTCGTTTTCCTCTTGCAGGGATAGCTGGCCATCCTTGACCGCCATTTGTAGAAAATTGAGAATGTTATTTGAAAAGAGTGTGCTTGCTACGTTGCTTACTTCATCAGCCAGGTCTGAATTGCCAATGATGACAACGCCATTTTGCACAATTGTTTGATTGTTTTGGGTGAATGCACAGTTGCCTCCGGTAGAGGCTGCCAAATCAACAATCACTGATCCTGGTCGCATGTGAGTGATCGTGTCTTCCGTCACCAGCAACGGGGCTTTCTTGCCGCGCACCTGTGCTGTTGCGATGATGATGTTGGCTTTCAGTGCCCTTTCCTGTACGAGGGCTCGCTGCCGTTCCAGGTATTCTTCTGATTGCTGTACGGCATACCCTCCGGCACCGCGGTCGTCGGCAGCTCCTTCCACTTCCACGAAGTTGGCTCCCAGACTCATCACCTCTTCCTTTGCCGCAGCCCTTGTATCAAAGGCTTCTACCACGGCACCCAG
>JAUMBK010000130.1:0-7098 GCA_032115795.1 Saprospiraceae bacterium
CTTGGCGGCCCAAATGGCTGCATATGGCGGTGTGTACCAGCCTGCGCAGCAAACAGCCCAATTGGCCAACCTGAACACGACTGGAACTGGAAGCATCGCCAGTTACATGAACCCATACACCGAGAACGTCGTTGCTGGAATTGGCTCGGCGGCTGGTCGCAACCTGTCTGAGAACCTATTACCTGCGGTGAACCGCACGTTTGTTGGTGGCGGCACGTTTGGTGGCAGCCGGAGCAGTGAGTTTACAGCTCGCGCTGTTCGCGATGCCAATGCTGCGGCTCTCTCGGCACAGAACGAAGCTCTTCAGAAGGGCTATGAGAGCGGTATGGGTCAGTTTAACACTGAATTGCCAGTACCTGCAAACAATGGAAAATCGACCTCACTTCAAAGTGAGCCTCCTTCTTCAGATGTTTGTACATTCACTATAGAGGTACGGGACCAGGAAAATCCGTATTGTGCCGCTTTTGATACTGTAACCATTGCGGGTCCGGCAGTTTCCATTCTACAGGATCAGTGCATCAGGTCTGAAATTGAAGTGGCAGGCTATTTCAATGTGGCTGATGTAAATATAATCGGTCTTCAGGGTACATATCCAAGTATGGGAGGGATTACTGCAGTCTTGACAAGCCCGTCTGGTACAAAGGTCACATTGTTCAGTGGTATGTGTAATACGTCAGCTGATTTTGACCTGAACCTGGATGACGAGGCAGTTGCAAATTTATCCGCAGCACCTTGCAATCCACTCGGTAATGGACAAACCTTTAAGCCTCTGGAAAGATTGAAGTCTTTCTTTGGAGAGCCTGCCAATGGAACCTGGTCTCTGGAGTTGTACTCTTCAAATGATTTATCAGGTTTACTCAATGAATGGCAATTACAGCTTTCAGGTCTGATTTCCTATCCACAAACGGATGTTCTTATAGACAATCTGTCAAGTGTCAGTTATAGTCAATTTACCTGGGATCATGCCAGGGTAGGAGATAATTGTTGTGACGGCACAGTCCGTGTTGATTATACTACAAATGACGGTATTCCCGTGCCTTTAAGTGGTGTACTTGCCGGACTGGGAGGACAGCAAACAACTCAAAATTTCCATGTTGGAACCACTTACGTGACATACACAGTGACCGATGCTTCTGGAAATATTTCTACATGTAGTTTTGATGTGGTTGTTACGGACAATGAAGCACCTGTGATCCTTTCCGGTTGTCAGCCAGCCATCATATCCCTTGCACCAGGAGAATGCAGGTATCCGTTTGTGTATCCTGATATTATTGCAACGGACAATGTGGGTGTTACCTCCATAACATTCAATCCTGATCCAGGCCACCAGTTTGAAATAGGTGAAACCACCGTCACTTGCACTGTGAGCGACGCGGCAGGAAATACCGCCGTTTGTACATATACAGTAACCATTCTGGAACATATTCCTTTTTCAAATCAGCTGACGTGCAATGATGAGGTCAACTTGTCACTAGGCAAGGAATGTGTGGCGTGGCTGAATGCAGATATGTTTTTGGAGGGAGATGACTATCGTTGCTACGAAAAATATTGTATTGTAATCAAAGATATTCAGGGGAATATAGTCGGTTCTAGTTTGCTGGAAACGCACTACTTTGACCTGGATGATGTAGGAAAGTCATATTTTGTAAGTGTGTGCACTTCCTGCGACCTGTCCTCTGCCAATTGTTGCTGGACAAAGGTAAATGTAGAAGAAAAGCTCATTCCGGAAGTTGTGTGCCCACAGGATGTGACCATCCAATGCAATGAAAGCACAAATCCGGTTGTTACTGGCGAACCAGAAATTCGTTCCTGTGAACCAAATATCAATATCACATTTGTTGACAAATACATCGATGGTAAAAAATGTGGTACTCCAAGGGCAATAACGGAACGACTCTGGATTATTGAAGATGAGACAGGCAATGAAATCAATTGTCATCAACTCATTTCAGTAATGCCGTTCAATGTCAACATGGTTGAGTTTCCTGATGATATAGTACTTGACTCAGCTTTGGATTGTGAAGGTGTTTCAAATGACAAGACACTGATTTTACCGAGCCATACAGGCTATCCTACCATTAACGGCAAATCCATTTATGGAGAGCATCTTTGTGAATTTAATGTAGGATTCAGAGATGAGATTTTGGATGATGCCAATTGTCCGAATGGCTACGAAATCTTGCGTTATTGGACAATCAGGGATGAATGCAATCCACTCCAGGAAGGTGTCAACCCTAGGCGGCACATTCAGTCCATTAAAGTGGAAGATCATTCCGCCCCTGTAATTGTCGCTTGTCCAGACGATATAACGGTACATACAAATCCATACGATTGCTCAGGGACCTATTCTCTTGAAAATGCAAATGATATTTTCCAGGATGCCTGCGGTCCATTAAAGTCCATTCTGGTATCTGTACAGGGGGGCTCGGCTTCGAAAATTGGTTCTGGATATGATTACCTCCTGCGTAATATGGAGGTAGGCAATCATCTGGTAAAAGTCAGAGCCATTGATCAATGCAGAAATATGGCTGTCTGTACATTTACTGTTACAGTGGAGGACAAGATAGCCCCGAATGTGGTAGCTAAAGGAGAAGTCATTATAGCGTTGTCAACTAGTACCAGTGGTTTTGGTAGGGCGAAAATGTATGCGGCCTCTGTCGATGATGGTTCATTTGATAATTGTGGCCCTGTGAAACTGGAAATCCGAAGAAATGAATCAGGATTACTTTGCGGTGACGAAAGAAATTCCACATTTAATAATGGTGATCCATTACTTCATGCAGGAGATCATCCGCAGGATGATGACAATGGCGAATTTGTTACTTTCTGCTGTGATGACCTGGTAACTGGTGAAGATGTAGATGGTGATGGTGTCATTGATACAGGATACCACAAGGTGATATTGCGAGTTTGGGATGATGGAGACAAGGATGGACAATTTGGATCAGAGGGAGACCAATACAACGAGGCGTGGACCGTGGTGAAAGTGCAAAACAAAGTGCCTCCTATTCTTACTTGCCCATCCAATATTACGTTAAGTTGCGCGCAGGACATGGAATGGTTGGATCAACCCGTTTTTGCTTCTTCTCTTGATTTGTCACTCACGGGCAATGTAAGAGCAATTGGAATCTGCGGCGATTTGGATGTATTGGTCAGCGACCTGGTGCAGCTGAATCAGTGTGGACAAGGAATTGTTTTGCGCACATTTACAGTGGAAGCAGATGGATTCGTTCGAAAATGCACCCAAACCATTACAATGAGTGAAGACCAGGGGCAACAACCATGGCAAGTTAAGGCACCTTCCTCAAATCCTGTTTCAGTAGGCTGTGATGGTCCTTCGGAAGAACAGCTGAGAGTATTTGGCCCTACATGGACAGGTGGCCCTTGTGATTTAATTGGTATCAATACAGATGTTCAGACCTATGATTTTGAAGGTGCAACTTGCCGGAAGTGGGTTGTAAAATATGACTTGATAAATTGGTGCAATAACGAACTCAAAGGACCTTACTTTGCTTATTTCGTTTTCAATGATGAGCAGGCACCGGTATTGACTGCGTGTAAGGATACTTCGTACCAAGCAAATGCCGGCTGCGAAGCGAAACGGTTAGAAATCAAGAAAGCAGCTATTGATACCGCCTTGTGCTCCACATCTGGCGAAATCTACTGGAAAGCTTCTCTGGATATCCATTCTGATGGAATAACCGATTTTGAGTGGAGTAGCTTCTTGCCTCAGGGCGATGATGTACTGGATGCGTTGAATGAGAATCCAGCTGATATTACCGATGATGATCAGAACGGCATTAAAGATATTTGGGTTGGACCAACAGAATCTGGCAACGAAGTCGTGTTACAATTGCCAGTTTCGATCACCGCTGGTTTGCAAAGGCATACCATTACATGGCAGGTATTTGACGGATGCAAAAATCAGCGGGTTTGTGTTGAATCATTCAATATCTATGACCAAAAGAAGCCTACACCTGTATGCTATGCGCTGAGTACTGCGCTGATGGCAGACCCTGATGGTACCGGTCCACTTGGTCCAATGGTTGAAATTTCTGCGCGAATTTTCAATAACAAGTCCTGGGATAATTGTACGGATACGACAAACCTCGTGTTTACATTCAATAATGCCTCGCCGGCAAATCGTGATACACTAATACAGGGTACCATTGCAAATAGAGCAGTTTCTCATTATTTTGACGAACTTGGTCCATTGCTGGTATATCCTGGAAATGTGGCAAACAGCCAGCATAAACTAATTATTGATGCCTATATTGCTGGCAAGGAAGTACGTACTGGAGGTGGAATCGTTCAACTTTGGCAACCTTCACAAAATTCATCATCAATAATTTGGACAGATCGTGTGATTCAACCAGGGACGGGTAAGGGTGAAGTGGATGTGATTATGACCGTTTGGGATGAGTCTGACAACAGTGATTTTTGTCTTACTTCCCTTGTGATCAGTTGCCCAGGATGTCCAGGTACCGTGTTTACAAGTATATCCGGTCAAGTACTTGCTGAAAACGGTAAACCGGTGAAAGGGGTGGAGGTTTTTGTGAATTCATCCCTTCCGGAATATCCTAAAAGTACGATAACAGACCAGGATGGTAAATATGCATTTAATGTGATTGGTGGTTTCAAGTATGCACTCTCTGCAAACCAGGATGGAGATGACCGCGAGGGAGTATCTACTTTGGATTTGGTTCTCATTCAGCAGCACTTATTGGGTATTTCAAAGCTTTCAAATCATTGGAAAATCATTGCCGCGGATGCCAGTAATAATGAACGTGTCACTGCAGCTGATCTTACTGAAATTCGAAAGTTGATTCTGGGTATTTATAATGAATTTCCTAACACGCCTTCATGGCGATTCCCTGCAGCAGGACAATGGTTGGATCCTACAAACCCTTTCCCTTTTGTTGAATGGCATGAGGTCGAGAACGTACCTTTATCAGTGGACTCAATGGATTTTGTCGCCATAAAGGTGGGTGATGTGAATGGAAGTGCATCTGTGTTTCTCAATGGGGAGCAGGTTGAAAAGAGGACCTCAAATCTATTGCGTTTGTCAACACCCGATAAGAAAGTTCGTCCTGGTGAACTGATAGAAGTACCCTTTACTGTGGAAGATTTGTTTGAAATGCACGGCATGCAGATGACAATTCAGTTACATCATGCTAGTTTCAGAGGAATATTGCCCGGTTTGGCTGATATACAGGAAGCGAATGTTGCCACCCATTCTAACAATAAAGTTACCCTGAGTTATGCGGGCACCAATGCATTAAGCATGAAACCGGGAGATGTTTTGTTTACATTACTACTTTCGCCAGAAAGCGCCACAATTCTCAATAAGATGATTGAAATTAACTCTTCTATTACGGAAGCAGAAGCGTATACTGACCAGTTGGAGGTTGCATCCATCGAGTGGATTAACCGTGAACGTGAACAACCTGGATTTGCCTTATACCAAAATGAACCTAATCCATTCAAAACAGCGACCACAATTGCATTTGAGTTGCCGGAAAATCTGGAAGTGGCATTAGAAATTCATGACGCTTCCGGGCAGCTTTTGTTGAAAAGAAAAATGGAAGGTAAAGTGGGTATAAACCAGATTCAGCTCAAACGAGATGAGTTGAGTACAACGGGAATTTTATTTTACACCATTATTGCTGGACAAAATTCAGCGACCCGCAAATGCATTTTGATTGAATAGTGTAACTGTAAATGCATGATAATAAAAGGGCTTTCGAAATCATCGAAAGCCCTTTTCTGTTTTCAGAAAGCCTTCATACAGGTATTTAGGCACCAATCTGGGACAGTGAATACGATAAGATTAATTTTAAGTATATAATTTATAAAATATTGTAATTTAAATATATATAAATTGTTTTATTTTATAAAAAACCTATTTTGAACAAATTATGTATAAATTCTTTCTCCGATTTGCTGTCGCCACATAGCGTAATACAATCCTTTTTCGGCTAAGAGGCTCTCATGATTACCTGTCTCAGTCACCTTTCCTTTTTCCAAAACAAATATCCTGTCTGCGTGCATGATGGTGGAAAGTCTGTGGGCAATCAGCACCATGATGTGTTCTTTGGTCGCTGAAATGTCTTTGATTGTATCTGTAATTTCATTTTCTGTCAGTGAGTCCAGTGACGACGTTGCTTCATCAAAAACGATCAGTGTAGGTCGTCTAAGCAAAGCCCTGGCAATGGATAAGCGCTGTTTTTCGCCTCCGGAAATTTTAATGCCTCCTTCTCCGATTATGGCATTGATGCCCTGAGGACTTCGTGCAAGCAGGGATTGACAAGCGGCTTTGTGCAACACATCGAGTATGTCACTGTCTGTCGCCTTTGGGTTTACAAACAGCATATTCTCCTTGATTGTCCCGGAAAAGAGTTGCGTATCCTGTGTAACAAAGCCGATTTGCCCACGCAATTCTTCAATATGAATGTCGCGGGCAGGGATGCCGTTGTATAAGATTTCGCCAAGTTCGGCGCGGTACAGTCCGACCAGCAGTTTTACCAAAGTCGTTTTACCAGCTCCTGAAGGACCTACAAACGCAATGGTTTCTCCTTTTTTAACGTCGAAGTGAATGTCATCCAAAGCCATGGTGGCTCCGGTTTTGTGCATGAAACTGACGTGATCAAAGGCGAATGTTTCCAACTTTCCGATGGCAGTGGGTTGAGAGGGGATTTCCTCTGCTGGAGTTTCGAGGATTTGTTTGAAATTATGAATTGACGCCTCTGCTTCGCGATAGGATAAGACAACATTGCCCATTTCCTGCAAAGGTCCAAAAATAAAAAAGCTGTAAAATTGCAGTGTCATCAATTGGCCTACGCTCAATTCGTCCTTAAAAATTAAAAACAGCAGGAAATACATGATCGACTGCCGCAGTAGGTTGACAAATGTGCCCTGAGCAAAACTGATGCTCCTGATTCCTCGGACTTTCTTCAATTCCAGCTGCAGTATTTTTTGTGTTGTTCCATTTAGCCGATGGATTTCCTGGTCGGTCAGGCCAAGACTTTTTACCAGTTCAATGTTGCGCAGACTCTCTGTGGTAGCCCCTGCCAGAATGTTGGTTTCACGCACGATATT
>JAUMBK010000130.1:7108-21038 GCA_032115795.1 Saprospiraceae bacterium
CTTACTTAAGAAATTGGTCAGTAAAAAGAGGAGAAAGGAAGCGACAAAATAAATGGGTACCAGGATAGGTTCTACCATCATGGCATAGACGACGACAAAGACAATACCGACAAGTGAGACAAACAGGATATTGATGGCATTGGATATAAATTTTTCTGAGTCGCTGCGTACCTTTTGCAATACATTCAGCGTTTCTCCACTGCGTTGGTCTTCAAATTGTTGAAAAGGAAGTCGGAGGGAATGTTTCAACCCATCAGTATACACACGGGCACCAAATTTTTGTGTAATTAAATTTGTCATGTAGTCCTGAAAAGCCTTTGCAATTCTACTGACCATGGCCACTCCAATCGCGGCCAATATCAGCATTCCAACTCCCTTGAGAAACCCGGATTCATCATATTCCCGGGGGCGGGAAGCATACTTGTCGATGATTTTTCCGAAAATATACGGGTCCAGCAGCGAGAAAACCTGGTTTACGGTTGCAAGTAGCAAGGCCATGAATATCAGACCTTTATACTCCTTTAGGTATTTGTAAAATATATCCATTGTACTATTGTTGCAAAATGATTGGGGAATGAACTTACGCTCACTAACCTTCATTTTTGCAAAATAGTTTATCGGCTCCTTATGACTCGAAAAGGGAGAAATACATTTATGTCAGTCAAATTAAGCCCAGTAGGTCAATGGGTATTGGTCACCATAATAGCCTACGAAGCAGGATTGAGCGATACGGTTTACATTTTTGGAAGAGTTTACTGCGTGGATGTGATCGCTTCGGAACAGAATCAACTCACCAGCTTTGGGTTGCATGACCAGCGGCGTGACATTCAGTTTGGAGGTATCGATAAAATCATACCTATCTTCTTTCAGGGCCATGTATTCTTCGAAGCTTGGATTTTTTTCCCAGAGGAGGAGTTCACCCCCTTCTTCAGGAACACTGAGGTAGATGTTGGCCGCCGCCTGTGCCAAAAGTGTTGAAAATTTAGGTTCATTTGGCAGGTCTCTGGATAACACATCCTGGTGAGCGGGTAAGCCTTCGTTGTAATCGGCTTCGAGCATTCTAAAAATACACGGAGTCATTTTTCCCAGACTACACGATTCAAGTTTTGCTCCTGACGGCCAGTTTTCATCCAGTAATATGTGCAAGGTATCCATTGGATTTTGATATGGATGGCAGAGCCGTCTTATCTTTTCGGAGTAAAGAGTCGCATATTTAAAATAATGTTGAAGAAATTCAGGTTTGTTTTCGGTTTCAAAAACGGTAAAGCCGATTTTTTTAACCGCCACATCTTCGGCCATCCGGTAATGGGTAAACTCTGACATCTTGGTCCGTAAATTTTTGATAATCTCCGGATAGTGGTCACAAAAATCGGGGATACGTATTGCCAGGATCTGGCCTGAAAAAAAAGAGGAAAGGACAGCTGTATCCAATTTTTCGACTTCGGCAATTTTATGGTGGTTCTTCTGTGGCATTTCTTGCATTAAAATTGGTTGATTCTGGGATCAGATTTTTTGAGATAAAATGTCAAATTAAAGGCAAAAGTTGCAATGAATGCAAGATTTTTTACTTACTTTCTTGCAATAAAATTTTGTATAGTAAGCAACTAAAAACCATGTAGTTACTTTTCCTCAAAAAAACCTGTTTTCGTATTTTTTAGCACCTTGTCCCAGTCATAATATCGCCCATTCATGGCCACATATACTCCGGCTGGCAGTGTCTGTACAAATGCGAGCGACGAGCCCAAATTGAAAAATCCATCCGAAGAGGTTCCAAAGGCATATGGGATCATAGCTCCTGTCAGCACGATGGTCTTGTTGATTTGCTCACGGGCAATCACGGAAGCTGTCAGCACCATGGTATCTGTACCGTGTGTGATGACGATCTTATCGCACTCACTTTTTTTGCAGGCATATACAATCAGTTCTCTGTCTGCCTCTGACATTTCCAGGCTATCCAACATCATGAGCGTCTTAATATCAATATCCAGCGTGCTTCTACCACGTTCAAACATTTCGTGCAGGTGCGTATCTTTAAAAAAGAGTTGTCCAGTAATGAAATTGTATTCTTTATCAAAGGTGCCGCCGGTAACAAATACCTGGATAGGGGACATGTTTTGTTGATTTAATTGGTTGAGAGAAATCGGGTTTTATTTAGAAATTACTTGCGACAACTACAGGGGAATGTTTCCATGTTTTTTGTCCGGCAAGCTGACTTTTTTATTTTGAAGCATGGCAAACGCCTTGATAAGCTTTTTTCGAGTATCTCCAGGGTGTATTACTTCGTCGATAAATCCCCTGGCTGCGGCGCGGTATGGGTTGGCAAACTTTTCCTGGTATTCTTTTTCTTTTTCAGCCAGTTTTACAGCCGGATCCGGTGCATTGGCAATCTCATTTCTAAAAATAATTTCACTGGCTCCCCTGGCACCCATTACGGCAATTTCTGCGGATGGCCAGGCAAAGTTCATATCTGCTCCAATGTGTTTTGAATTCATCACATCATACGCTCCACCATAGGCTTTTCGGGTGATGACTGTCACTCTCGGTACGACTGCTTCACTGAAGGCATACAGCAACTTAGCTCCATTTGTGATGATGCCGTGCCACTCCTGATCAGTCCCAGGGAGAAAACCAGGCACATCCACCAGTACCACTAAAGGGATATTAAAGCTGTCACAAAACCTAACAAACCTAGCTCCTTTTTTTGAACTTTCCACATCCAGTACACCGGCGAGAGCATACGGCTGGTTTGCAACGATACCGATGCTTTGTCCCGCCAGACGACCAAAGCCGACAACCATGTTTTCCGCATATTTTTCATGAATTTCCAGAAAACTGTCTGCATCCAGTATCTCCCTGATGATTTCTTTCATGTCATACGGATGCATGGGATTGGCAGGGATGATCGTCGACAGCACCTCCCTGCTCTCATCGCCCGGAGTATAGGCAATGGCAGGCGCCTTCTCTCGAAAATTTTGGGGCATGTACGTCAGCAATTTTCTAAGCAACTGCAGGCATTCCAAATCGTTGGCAGCGGTCAGGTGTGTCACGCCACTCTTTGTCGCATGGGTCAATGCTCCTCCCAGATCTTCTGAAGACACTTCTTCATTCGTGACTGTTTTGACTACATTTGGACCTGTTACAAACATGTAAGAAGAATGTTCTACCATCATAATAAAATCTGTGATTGCCGGAGAATATACGGCACCACCAGCACAAGGACCCATGATGGCAGACAATTGCGGAATCACACCCGAGGCCTTTGTATTGCGGTAGAAAATGTCTGCATAGCCTCCCAGGCTGTTTACCCCTTCCTGGATTCTGGCACCTCCGGAATCATTCAATCCGATGACAGGTGCTCCATTTTCCATGGCCATATCCATGATGCGACAAATTTTTTCTGCATGTGTCTCTGACAATGCACCTCCGAAAACCGTAAAATCTTGTGCATAGACGTAAACCAGTCTTCCATGAATTTTTCCATACCCTGTCACGACGCCGTCGCCTGGGAATTGTTGCTTTTCCAATCCAAAATCGAAGCTTCGGTGCTCTTTCAGCATCCCAATTTCTTCAAAAGTACCCCTGTCCAGGAGCAATTCTATCCTTTCACGGGCTGTCAGCTTTCCTTTTTCATGCTGTTTTTCAATTCTTTCTGCACCACCTCCCAGCAATGCTGCCTTTTTTACCTCTTGTAACCTGTCAATTTTCTCTTTCATGGGCTCTCGTTTGATTGAGCAAATGTAGTGCTTAGAATTGACAGAATCTATCGATTTAGGCGTATATTTGCTGCCCTTAACAAGATACTTTCGTAAATTTTATACCCCGATGACTTCCGTAGAAATAAGACAGAAATTCCTGGATTTTTTTGCTTCAAAAAACCATAAAATCGTTCCTTCTGCACCTATAGTGGTGAAAGATGATCCCACTCTCATGTTTACCAATGCCGGAATGAACCAGTTCAAAGATTATTTTTTGGGGAATCGAACACCCGACAATCCCCGGATTGCCGATACACAAAAATGCCTGCGCGTCAGTGGCAAACACAATGACCTGGAAGAAGTAGGTGTGGATACGTACCACCATACCATGTTTGAGATGCTGGGCAACTGGAGCATTGGAAATTACTTTAAAATTGAGGCAATAGCCTGGAGTTGGGAGCTCCTGACAGACGTTTACAAACTCCCAAAGGATCGCTTGTATGTGACCGTTTTTGAAGGTGATGCGTCAGAAAAACTGCCACCTTCTAAAATCGCGCTGGCGGAATGGTCAAAATATGTCAATGCTGAGCACATTGTGTTTGGAAATAAAAAAGACAACTTTTGGGAAATGGGTGATACCGGTCCCTGTGGCCCTTGCAGTGAAATCCATTTTGATCTTCGCTCGGATGAGGAGAGACAACAAACGCCTGGTCACCTGCTGGTCAACAAAGACCACCCCCAGGTCATTGAAATCTGGAATAACGTCTTTATACAGTACAACCGAAAGGCCGATGGCAGCCTTGAACCATTACCTGCCATGCATGTGGATACCGGCATGGGCTTTGAACGGCTGGTCAGGGTCATTCAGGGAAAAACAAGCAATTACGATACAGATGTATTCTCAGGCACTATAGCCGAAGTTGCGCGCATCACCGGCAACACATACCAGTTTGGCGATAGCAAGAAAGACATTGCATTCAGGGTCCTTTCGGACCACATCCGTGCCATTTCCTTTACAATTGCAGATGGTCAGCTGCCCTCAAATACAGGGGCAGGCTACGTTATACGCAGGATCCTGCGCAGGGCGGTTCGATACTATTACTCCTACCTAAACTACCACCAGCCATTATTGTATCAGCTCGTAGAATTATTGGCAGCGCAGTTTGAGCATGTATTTCCGGAGTTGTATCTGCAAAAGTCCTTTGTGGAAAAGGTGATTCGAGAAGAGGAAAAAGCCTTTCTGAAAACGTTGGAGGGAGGTTTACGCAGGTTGGATGACTTGAAAGTCGAAAACCAGCTTCTGGAAGGAAAAGTTGTCTTTGAACTGTATGACACCTATGGCTTCCCGATTGATTTAACGCGACTTATAGCCGGTGAAAAAGGGTGGCTCGTGGATGAAGAAGGATTTGCAGCGGCCCTACAGGTACAAAAAGAACGCTCCAGAGCAGATGCCAAACGCGAGACAGGTGACTGGGTAATCGTAACAGAAGGGGCACAATCTACTTTTATTGGTTATGATCAATTGGTTGCAAGCCAGTCCAAAGTGCTCAAATACAGGTATTTACGCCAGAAGGACCAGGAGCTGATTCAACTGGTACTTGATAAAACACCGTTTTATCCTGAGGGAGGCGGTCAGGTAGGGGATACCGGTTTTCTGATGCTCGAAAATGAGTTTATAAAAGTCCTCGATACAAAAAAAGAAAATGACCTGATCATTCATGTGGTGGATCGCATTCCTGATAATGTGACAGCGCCCGTATATGGCGAAGTAGATATTGTGAAACGCAGGTTGACAGAAAACAACCACTCAGCGACACATTTATTGCATGCAGCCCTCCGCCACGTACTTGGTAGCCATGTGCAGCAAAAAGGATCACTTGTCAGAGAGGACTACCTTCGTTTTGATATCAGCCATTTTCAAAAAATAGCAGACAATGAACTTGCCCGGATCGAAATCATGGTCAATGAAAAAATCAGGCAAAATATTCCGTTGGAAGAAAAGCGCGCCATCTCCATTGAAGAGGCCAGAGAAGCAGGCGCCATGATGCTTTTTGGTGAAAAATATGGTGATTCAGTGCGTATGATTACATTTGATCCTTCCTTCTCCAGGGAGTTGTGTGGGGGGTGTCATGTGCAATCGACAGGACAGCTAGGCTATTTCAAGATCATTGCAGAGTCGGGAATCGCTGCAGGGGTGCGCAGGATTGAAGCAGTGACGGCAGTAAAAGCGGAAGAATTTATCAATGAGCAACTCAGCGAATTGAATGCAATCAAAACCTTCTTTAAAAACAACATAAATACAGTCAAAAATGTGGCCGACTTGCAGGCAGAGACCAAAATCCTACAAAAAGAAGTGGAAAGGTTGCGAACCCTCCATGCCAGCGCACAAAAGGCAGGATTGTTGTCATCGGCAAAAGACCATCATGGTGCCCGTCTGATCGTGGCTCGCCTGTCGGAAATTGACAGTAAATCTGCCAAAACGCTCGCTTCGCAAATCGTACAGGAACAACCGGATGCAATTGTGTTTTTTGGTCTGGAAGAAAACGGAAAAGCGACGATTCAGCTGACGATTCCGGATAAGTTTTGCAAAGAACGCGGCTGGCATGCTGGTAACATCATTCGCGAATTGGCGAAAGAGATCGATGGCGGAGGTGGTGGGCAGTCCTTTTTTGCCACTGCCGGAGGGACAAATTGTGGCGGATTGGATAGCGCACTCACTAAAATCACGCATTTTCTTGTCTAAAATTCCATAAACACTGAAAAATACAAACAAATGAACCACCTAGACTGGACGTACGATGAGTTTCTCGCCTTTCTTCTTATTTATGTCGCCCATGTAGACATGGAATTTGCTGAAGAGGAAAAAGCATTTATCAGGCAAACTACGAGTACGGAAATTTTCGATAAAATGCTGGTCCGTTTTGAGGCGGTAAGTGACTTTCAGGCTTACCAAACAATACTGGAATACAAACAGACCCATTTTCCGGATGAGCACAAAAAAGCTGAACTTCTGGATAAAATACGATTGCTGTTCGATGCTGATGCAGAATTCAATATCATGGAAAAGGAATTGCTGCATTTTCTGGAAAAGATGATGTAATCACTGCCAAAACCGTAGGGTAGACGAATGGCTTCCACACTTTATGCTGTCATTGACATTGAAACCACAGGGGGTATGCCCCGGCGTGACCGCATTACCGAAATTGCAATCGTACTCTATGATGGTTCCAAAATCATCGACAGATTTGAATCCTTGATCAACCCTGAAAGGTCAATTCCGTGGGAAATCACACGCATTACAGGCATCACGGATGACATGGTCCGTGAGGCTCCTAAGTTTTATGAAGTGGCCCGAAAAATCGTGGAAATGACAGAGGATGCCATCTTTGTAGCTCACAATGTCAGGTTTGACTATGGTTTTATCAGGGAAGAATTTGCTACGCTGGGCTTTAGTTTCACCCGTAGGCAATTGTGTACCGTCGTGCTTAGTCGAAAATCATTTCCCGGACTACGCTCGTACAGCCTGGGCAATTTGATTACACACTTTAAAATCGAGGTAGAAAACAGGCACCGGGCCATGGATGACGTGATGGCAACAGTGACGATTCTCGACCGGATTTTAAGTCGTGAAGATGGCGTAATCCGGGCACGCAGGCTCATATCGGCCGGCATCATGCAGACAAAAATCCCCGCAGCCCTTTCCGCCGAAACAATACAGGCGCTGCCTGATACAACTGGTGTATATTACTTTTATAACCAGTATGGGCATGTAATTTATGTTGGAAAAAGCATCCACATCAAAACACGTGTGACGCAACATTTTGCAAATCAGGATGGGAAAACCGACAAGTTTATGGCCAGGGTCTCGGATGTCAAGTTTACTGCCACTGGATCTGAGTTGATTGCCATGTTGCTCGAAAGCAGTGAAATTAAAGCATTGCAGCCCGAGATCAATAAAGCCCAGCGAACAAAAGAGTACCCTTATTTTGTCTCTGTATATCGGGATGCGTTTGGCTATATTCGCTTTGAATGGGATAAATCGAGTACAAAGACGAGAAAGGAGAAAGAGATTTTAAATCAATACGGCTCAAAGGCGGCAGCAAGATCGCACTTGCTTGCCGCATGTGAATCATATGCAATATGTGCAGGTTTATCCGGCATTTATGAACCAAGTGGGGGATGTTTTTACTACCAGACAGGCGCTTGCACAGGGGCTTGTCAAAGGTTGGAAGAAGCTGCTTCGTATAATTTACGGGCAGAGGAAGCGGTAACCTGGCTGACACGTTCATTTGATTCAAATTTCATACTTGTAACGGAAGGCAGAGAGGAAACGGAGGCAGCCATTGTTCTCGTTGAAAACGGACATTACCGAGGTTATGGTTATATTAATGCAGATCAATTGGAAACAGCAGTGGGTGATTACAGCCAGTACATCGAAAAGACCGAACCCACCCCTGAGTGCAATCAGATCATCCGTACCTGGCTTGAAAAATACCCTGAGACCCTGCTAATGCAATTATAAATTATCAAAAGTGTGGTCAATAAAATAATATGCCTAATTTTATCCTTCAAATCCAAATCGTATGGGTTCAAAAAAGTTGGTATATCTCACAGTCCTGAATTTCCTTTCGTTATGCTTTGCCTTAGCGCTTAATTATCTGGCCGTATCGTTACCAATGAATGGGAAAACAACCGGAGAATTGTCGGATAAATATGAAAATTATTTTGTTCCGGCAGGGTTTACGTTTTCCATCTGGGCTGTTATTTATATCTCTATTATTGTATTTACCATTTTTCTGACAATTCATGCCTTCCGCAGGTCAGGCTATCTTGCCCCCTTCATCCAGAGGCTATCGGTTTGGTTTATTGCTTGCAACCTTGCCAATGGTATGTGGATTATATTCTGGCATTACGAATGGGTGATTTTTTCTTTGCTGACAATGCTTGTCATCTTGTTTAGTCTACTGGATATGTATTTTACGATGGCTGATTCACGGCCCCACCGAATGGCTGTCAACCTTTGCCTGTACGCTCCTGTGAGTATTTATCTTGCCTGGATTTCTGTTGCGACTATAGCCAATGTTACTGCTGCCTTCGTTTCTGTGAAATGGGACGGAGGATTTATGACAGCAGATTCCTGGGCAATTGCCATGATTTTTATAGCAGCATTGCTTGGAGTCATGATGATTTATTTTCGACAGGATATCTTGTATGCCTTGGTGATTGCCTGGGCTTTGTATGGTATTTATGCTAAACGAATGGCTTTGGGTGATGCAATATCGGTTCAGGTGGGGAAGGTTGCCCAATATGGTTTCACACTTTTGCTCATTTATGGTGCGCTGGCCCTGGTGGGTAGAAAATCGTACTTCTTTGATAAAACTGCACCGATCAAGGCTGCTTAAATCTAACATATGATACAATGGCTAAAAAATCAATGGCTAAAACACAAGGCCAAACGAATTTTTCAGGAATATGCGACACGCACCGACAGCTTTGACCTGGGAAGATATGGAAAGATACAGTTTGCCTACTGGCTGAATCCGCTGGTTTTACCAAAACAACTGGATGAAGAGATGGCCAATTTTTTCAAGCCATTTATTTCAGAAGGAGATACCGTCCTCGATATCGGAGCCAATATTGGTCACATGGCTATCCCCATGGCACTGGTGGCTGGTGTGAAAGGGCAGGTGATCGCATTTGATCCTAACCCGGTCGTTTTTAAAATTCTCGACCAAAATGCGCGGTTAAACCCGGAAAAAACCCGGATTCACGCCTATAATCTGGCCATTTCCCATAAGGCTTCGACATTCTATTACAGTTCATCAGAAGCGTCTTTCAATAATGGCGGAATCTCAGAAACGCCGGAGTCCAGGCACGGGAAATATACGCTGCCAAAGCAAATAAACGGTGTTGTTCTGGCTGATTTTTTGCAGGAACATTTTTCTGACAGCCTTCCTTCCCTGCGATTGATAAAAATTGATACGGAAGGCTACGATAAGGAAATTGTGGCCTCCATCTTACCCCTGATCAGAAAGTATAAGCCAACGTTGATTTCTGAATGTTTTGGGAGATTGTCGGATAAGGAAAAAATGGATTATTTTCGGCTTCTGTCCAGTGAGGGCTATCGCTTATCCTATTTTTCTGCATTTTCAGATCAAGCCCAAATTGTACCCATCACCTCACCGGAAGGCATGCTCCAATGGAAACACTTTGATTTTTTTGCCAGATATACGGTCTAAATCAATGCATATATTCGCTCAAAAGATCGAATAAGCTAGCTTTTATCTATGAAAAATCCTTCTCCATTTCTTTGCCAGAAGGTTTTCCAGCCGCCTGATTTTTAACTGGCAGTGTAAATAATGTGATGTATTGGGTAAGATTCCCATTTTTCTTCATGATTCCATCGCTTGACTTGTTTTCTAATGTAAAATTGCCGTATTTTTACACTTAATGTCAGACAAACAATAACTGATCAAATGTTATGAGTAGAAAATTCTTTTTTATTGTTTTCTCGTTTCTGTTTACCTCGGCGATGTTCAGTCAAATAGTTACACTCGAACCAAGCGGAGCGAATCCAGATGCACCTGTCACACTCATTTTTGATGCAACGCAGGGAAACAAAGAGTTGGTGGGGGCAGCAAAAGTGTATATACACGCTGGTGTGGTTACTGACAAGGCAAGCGGAACTGCCTGGAAATATGTCAAAGGAAATTGGGGTAAGGATGATGGCATTGGCCAGATGACCAAAGTAGCCGGTCAGGCAAATAAGTGGCAAATTACCCTGTCTCCCACGCTCAGGGCATATTTTGGTGTCCCGGCATCGGAAAGTATTTATCGGATTGCCTGTGTGTTTCGAAGTGCTGATGGTACAAGGAAAGCGACCGTTGCTTCCGGAGAATATGGATGGGGTACTGTCACTTCCAATGGGGATATCTATGCCAATATTGGCAATGACAATTACATCAGCTTGAGCAATCCGACAGGTGAGGAAACGTTCCTCCAGACCGGCAACACCCTTCCAATCACAGCAGAGGCCTCGGCCAACGTTTCTCAAATGAAAATCTGGCTCAATGAAGGGGCAGGGTATGTGGAGAAGGCGTCCGTGACCTCCGGGAAGTCAATCAGTTTTGTATATTCACCAACGGTTTCCAAAGATCTTTCAATAAAAGTTACAGCGACCATCAATGGCAAATTGCTTGAACTCATAAAAGTCCATTCCGTCATCGTAAGACAGCCAAATGTAGTAAAGGCATTGCCGGCAGGAATGAAACAAGGGGTCAATTTTCACCCTTCAGATCCATCAAAAGCAACCCTGGTTTTGCTGGCTCCGGGCAAGAAATTTGTCTATGCGGTCGGTGACTTCAGCTCATGGAAAATTAAAGACCAGTACCAAATGTCCGTCACCCCGGACGGGCAATACTTTTGGTTGGAAATGACAGGACTGACACCACAAAAATTTTATGTGTATCAATATTGGATTGATGGCGAACTGAAGCTGGCTGATCCCTATGCACGACAAGTAGCCGATCCCTGGAATGACAAATTCATAGAAACAACCGTCTTTCCAGGCTTGCCGTCATACACGAGGGAAGATCTGGGTATCGCCTCTGTATTTCGTACGGGCATGACTCCGTTCAATTGGGCAGCTTCTGAGCTGTCCTGGAAAAGACCCGATGTCAATCACCTTGTGATTTATGAATTGCACCTTCGTGATTTTATCGCTTCCCATTCATGGCAAGACCTGACAGATACATTGTCTTACCTAAAAAGACTGGGAATCAACGCGATTGAATTGATGCCTGTAAACGAATTTGAAGGCAATGATTCGTGGGGATACAATCCTTCCTTTTTCTTTGCAGCAGATAAGTATTACGGCACACCGGAAAGCCTGAAAAAGTTTATCCAAACCGCCCACCAACAGGGGATGGCTGTCATTCTTGATATTGTATTGAACCATGCATTTGGTCAAAACCCAATGCTACAGATGTATTTTGACAAGGCTGCCAATAAGCCCGCGGCCAATAATCCATGGTTTAACCGGGAATATGTCGGACAATACCAGTGGGGGTATGATTTTAACCATGAAAGCCAGTACACAAAGAATTTTGTCGATGATGTAAACAGGTATTGGCTCGAAGAATTTCACTTTGATGGTTTCCGCTTTGACTTTACCAAGGGCTTTACCAATTATGCACCCGGTGGCAGCGTGGATGGCTTTGATCAGTCCCGCATCAACATCATCAAACGGATGGGAGATAAAATCAAGGCCTTTGACCCGCAAGCATACATGATTCTCGAACATTGGGCTCCCGATAGCGAAGAGTCCCAGCTTGGATCTATGGGTTATAAACTATGGCGAAATAAAACATACGATTTTGTCAATGCCACCATAGGAAACCCGGTGGGAACCTTCTCGGGCGTGGATGCTACTACGCATATCCCTCTGTTTAGCAGCCATGATGAGCAACGAATTGCCTACCACTGCCTCACTGAAGGCAGGTCTGATGGAACATATAATATTCGGGATTCCGTCATCATGTTTGAAAGAGTGAAGCTTGCAGCGGCATTCACATACCTGCAGCCAGGCCCCAAAATGATCTGGCAGTTTGATGAACTGGGTTATGATATCGATATTAATTTCAATTCCAGGACAGGCCGTAAGCCTTATGTCTGGGGAGCGGGCAGCAAAAAATACTACAACAGTACACTCCGGCAAAACATCTATAAAGCATACCAGGGACTGTTGCAGGTGAGAAATGCCATCGGGGGCGATTTGCTCAAAGCGGCGCAAAAAAGCCACCAGCTCACCGGAGATGTCCGCAGGTTGAGTTTTAATACCACGGGGACAGATCTTGTTCTCATTGGTAATTTTGCCACAGCCAACCGTTCAATTGATCCAAAATTCAGTCAAATAGGAAAGTGGTATGACTTTTTCAGTGGCGACTCAATCCAAGTTACAAACGTATCTTCTCCAATAGCTCTCAAAGCAGGAGAATGGAGAGTGTACACAACAAAAAGAGTAGGTCTGGGTATGCCCGGCGTGGTTGGGGTATATGAAAATCCAGTGACAATCAATCCAATTCCTTTCAAAGGTGGTGATTTGATTAAGATCAGGTTTGATGCTACAAAAGCAAGCCCCGGCAATACGGCAGGACTGGTTGGTGCTGACAAAGTCTACATGCACGCCGGCGTTGTCCTTTCTTCGGCAACCAATGCCACCCTCACCAACATAATCGGGACACTGACGGATGACGGCATTGGCCAAATGACACAAGTAGGCCCAAATTTATGGGAGTTGTCCATTACCCCCAATCAGTATTTCAATATTCCTGCAGGGAAGGAAATCAGCCGTATCGGCATGTGGTTTCGAAACGGTGACAATACTCGCAAGGGCTTTGGGGTAAACAATACCATCGTCTACTTTGATGTGACGTCTGACAGGCCCATTCTAACCATCACGCCACCATCCTTTACAGCAGATACGGAAGTGACAATTACGCTGAATGCCCGTGCCGGAAACAGAGAACTGGTCGGTGCAGACAAAGTGTATATGCATAGTGGGGTAGGGGTAACAAATACAACAAATCCGCAAACAACAGCATGGAATAAAGTTGTAGGGAATTGGGGCCTGGATGATGGTGTAGGACAAATGACCAAAGTCGCCGGAGAGCAGGACCTATGGCAAATTAAACTGACTCCGCGGACATACTACGGGCTCACTGCCGGTGAATTTCCTTACTGGATTGCTGCCGTCTTCCGAAATTCAGCAGGAGCATCAAAAGCAACTGCACAAACGGGTCAGTTTGATTTTGGTATCATTGCATCCAATCTGGACTTTTTTATAAAAAATGGGTCGCCAGTGAATGTGGTAGATGCCAGTACCATCCAGCTGAAAATCATGCCCAATCCGGGAAATGGTGCTATCCGCTTTCAGGGCATCAGTGGAAAAGTAGCCTGTCTGGTTTTTTCCATGGACGGAAAGGAAGTGTATCGAGGTGAAATTTTTGCCGAGGAAGGCATGGATCTATCCCACCTTCCTTCTGGTATGTATGGCATCCTTCTTTCGGACGGAACGCAGTTGCACAAGGCGACCTATGTGTTGACAGGGGGTAAATAAGAAATCAGCGTGGATTAGTGAACTAATTTTAAGGAAACATGTCTATACTTACCCCAATTACTGCCGAAGTTCAGGAATGGCAGCAACAACTTGCGGAAGGCCCGGCAAAAGAAGCTGT
>JAUMBK010000131.1:0-3398 GCA_032115795.1 Saprospiraceae bacterium
TAAGATGCCAAAGGTTTGCCCGGGACCGAGTTCTAAAACGGTCTTTCCTGCAAAATCAACGGATTCAGCCAGCTGGTTGAAGATGCGGTTCACTTCGTCTGAATTCCCATTTCTGCCGGTGTTGTGAAAACGCCTGGCAAATCGCTGCACAAAAGGCAACCGAATGAGTTGATTCATAATGATGTGCTTCAGGATGGGCAGATTACATGCCATAAACAGCTTCTCTGTACATTTGAAAACAATGATTCCATTCGTAATGGCAACGAATTTCATCCCTTGCAGCCGTTCCCAGATTTCTGCGTTTTTCCTCACACCCTAAAATGGCATCTAGCGTGGGAAGAAAATCAGCCAGGTTTTTGGACACAATTATTCCATTGACTTCGTGTACAATGGTGCCCGCGATACAGCCTGCGTCCGTTGTCACGCAGGGCATACCCAATGCCATGGCTTCCAGAAGTGTCCGAGGCAGCGCTTCACTTATCGAACTTTGAATATATACATCCGACTGTGTCATTAGTAATACCAATTCCTGCTGTGGAAGCCAGTCCACGAGAGTTACTTTGTCTCTCAATCCAAGACGGTTGACAGCTTGCTCCATCTCCTCTTTTTGAGGACCGCCACCCACCAAAGTAAGTAAAAACGGTTGATGCCAGTTTGACAGCACATCCAAAAGCGGTAAGTAGTTTTTTTCTGGTACAAACCTTCCCACGGAAATTAACTGAACAGGCTGTTTCAGCTTATACACTTGTTTTGGCGGCGAAAATAGATTTGTGTCCACTCTGTTTGGAACGATGGTTGCCTTATCAAAGCCAAGCAACTGCAATCGGTTGGCCATCAGTACGTTGAGTGCCCTGATTCTTATTGCCTGCCTAAGTGAAATTGACGTCAACAAGGACATTACCTTATTTGCAATTCCTCCTTTTTTAAAATACGTAAAATAATGCTCTCCATGTAATTCAACCATCATGGGTATGTTCCATAATTTGGATGCAAGGCTTGCAGTCAGCCCACCCAGGAGTGGCGACTGCGCCAGCAAGATGTTGATTTTATGCTTTTTAATCAATGGAAACAGATAAAAACTACTTAATAAAAAGGACCTTTCTCTGTTTCCCCAAGAGGGGACAAGGTGTAAAAAAAGATTTCCTTCGCGGAAGTGTTTTGTGTGATTGGTTTTCCCTCGGGCAAGAACATGGTATTCGTCCGCCCCTTTTGCCAGCTCAAGCCAAATGCGCTTGGTAAAGTGGAATTCAGCCAATTCAGGATAGTTGTTGGCACTGATATGTAGGACCCTACGCATGAAAGAGAATATCAATATACATTTGTGCCACAACGGGCGTGTCAAATCTGGCTATTTCAGTATTGTTTTCTGCGGATACCTGGTCTCGCAGACTGACATTGGACAATAAAAGATTGCATTTTTTGGCAAACAATGCCCTGTCTTCTTTTGGCACAATAAATGCGGATTGATGCTTTCCCAGGATGTCCCGTATTCCTCCTGCATCTGTCGTTACAATGGGAATGCCGCTTGCCATCGCCTCCAGGATGACACGTGGAAAACCCTCGGCCCAGGTGGGATTAATAAACAGATCAGCTATTTGGTAATATGCTTGAATTTTCTTGTTAGGAATGTCGCCCATCCACCTGACTTCGTGGGGAAGCTGCAAGCTGGATGTCTCTTCTTTTATCCGTGCCCACTCCGGACCGCTTCCAACCATCAGAAACAGGATGGGCTGGTGTACTTTTAAGTTATTCTCAACGGCAATATGCTGAAAAAGATAGGGAAGGTAAAATGATGTTTTGCGTACCGGAGAAAACCGATGTACAAATAAAATTACCAGCGATTGCTGGGGAATGTCATTGGAAAGCCTTGCTTCTTCCTTTGCCGCCTGAGACATGGGGGTAAATCTTGTTACCTGCACGTCATTGTATAAGACAGCAATTTTGTCTTCGCGGACGTTACCTTGTTTCACCATGTAGTCTTTCAATGATTCAGGTCCTGTAACAAAACGATGTACAAATGTCTTGATAAACCAAAAGGGCAGCCGCGAGGACACGAATAAACGAAGTTTGTCTAATCCGGGGCTGACGGAATTATAATGCTCGAAACTACCTTGGCCGCTGAGCCAAAACCACGTTTTTTGTCTTGTAAACCAGGAAGTTATGATAGAAACTACGGCAGCAACCCAACTAATACGAATAAAAATATGTGTGTAACCTGCTTTGTGTAAGCGTGCGAGCAGCAACATTAGTTCAAACGGCCGTATCCATTTTTGTTTTCTTTTTTGCGGATAAACTGAAAGATTTGACGCATCTGACAGGTCTGGAATGGCGTTGCACTTTTCGATTACAATCGCGATTTGCACTCCTCGGCTGCCCATCTCTCGCAGCAAAGGCAGAATGTGGTAGAAATGCGTAGAGGCATCTTCTGAATAGTGGTTTAAAATGTAGATCAACTTGCCCTTAATCATGGAGCAGTCGATTTTTTGAAATTACAGGGCTTTGTTTGAGATGAAGCAGGATGAGTGCACAATATTGAAGAAGTGAAGCAAGGCCTACAAGACCAGTCAGTTCTGCCAAGGTGATTTGCCAATGATAAAGATATGTCAAGAGTAAAAACAAACCAATACACAAGGTGAATATAAGATTACTCCAGTTGAGAGAAGCATTGGAATATGTGGCGAGCAATCCTGCTCTTACCTGTAGATAGTAAAGATAAGGATACAGGATGCTGCTTAAAAACAAATGGTAGCCCAAGTATGTCTCCCCGGTAGTGACAATCATATAAACAGCCCCTACAACCATGTAGATTGCCTGCATAAAAAGTCCAAGCGCCCAGGTATGTTTAAAAATATCCTGGGCATATGTTTTGATTCCTTCACGATGTACCAGCATTGCCTCGAGCGTCCGGGACAATCCAACGACAAATGCATTGACTTTCATCAACAGGGCATAGATGCCCAACGTTTCCTTTGACACCCATTGATTGCCCAGCAACGTGACGAGATTGCTATTTCCAATTTTTAATGCTGCTGCAAAATAATAGCCAGAAAAATGATGCCGTTCAGTAGTCATAAACGCCATTACTTGTTTTCCTTTTTGCAAAGAGATCGAAAAGTACTTGAAAAAAGGAGTCAAAAATGCCAATGTTATTGCCAGTGACACACTTCCCTGGAAAAGCAGTAAAGACGCACAAGATGTAGGCAGCAAACCACTTGTCCAAATCAAAATGGATGCAAATTTGCCGGTAGCCAATGCAAAAAGGAGCTTAAAGTAATAGGAAAGTCGATTTTGTGATTGAAAAACGGTATCTGCATAATACGGTAGTAAAACAGACAGTGAAAAGATTGCCGTCACGTGCCAGGGAATTTGGACCATCCAAGCCAATGGCACACACAAAA
>JAUMBK010000132.1:0-9054 GCA_032115795.1 Saprospiraceae bacterium
AAATAACGAACAATCTTCAGCGGAGCCAATGGCTGGCACGGCCACTACAGGCAATGCACATACATAGGGATCTGCGGCCAGACGCACGGTGTCCCGGCAGGTCAGCAGCGGCGGCTCGGTGTCCTTGACTACGATGATTTGTAATCGGGACACACTTTCCGAAGTACACCAGTCAATCAAAAACCAGGAACGGGCAATTTTAAAAGCCTTGCCGCACAAATCAAAGCGGACATCCTGCATGGTATACTGTAGGTTGCCACAAAATCCGGTTAGTGGCAATCCCGTCGTATCCGGCGAAGGATACTCGTTCGCCAGCTTAGGGAAGGTATCCCTGCATTGAAATGCCGGCCCATCCTGGTCATCAAAATTTCGTGGAAAACGAACCTGTGCTAGAGTCAGGCGCCTGACAAGAATAGTTTGTGTACAAGTGGCTTTATTTCCCCTGGCATCTGTAGCGATCCAGTTGCGTCGAATGGTCCTGTCATCATTTCGGGCACAATTTGCCTGGACAACATCGTCCTTAAATTCCAAAACAACATCGCTGCAATAATCCCAGTTACGGATATAATATTTTCCCTGTATAATGGTATCGACTACTGCCCGTTTTGGAATGGGTAAGCCCACACTGTCAGGAAGTGTAGGTCGATCACAAGCCACAGTATCATTTTGGCACAGAAATACCGGAGGGTAGTAATCATCGACTTTGAAACGACCTATGCAATGGTTGGTTGTACACTGGTGGCCAAGACGGAAGGTAATCTCCGTACTGATATGTTCACGGGTGAGTACATTGCCGGGGATCACTTTTCCATCCTTGTCATACAAGAGAATTGTATAATTCGTATACGGCAGTGTCGGATTTGGATGCAGCATTGTGACATCGACAGGTTGCTGGCAGTATTCATTCAGAGATAACGTGAAATTACTAGTACAAAACAGGGGTGGTGCTGCCTGGAAATTGATGCGCACTTCGTCAGTCGCCCGCTCCTGCGGATTGTTGACCGGCACATCAGACATAAGCATGAGTCTGTAGTAGCCGAGTGCTTTATCGCCCGGCCCAGGTACGTAATTGACTTGCCCTTGCCTAGCTACACTATACCGGACGGTGAGTAAATTGCCCGGCTGAAAACGTCCGTCGCCAAAAGTGAACCAATCGCCATCAGTCACATCACCACTGATGGATGCATTGAGATCTGCCACTACCAGGCTTTGGTACTGACAGAGGACTTTATCCGCTCCGGCAAAGACCTGAATATTGGATGGCGACAACCAATGCAGGCGTTGCAGTGGCAAGACCACGGCAGCCACGGCCAACAGCAAGAAAAATACTGCTGTTTTACGGATATTGACGACGTTGTATCTCATGTATCAATGACTAAACATATTATAAATTGTTTTAATGCAATAATTATACCAAAAGGGCCAGAAAGGACATTTGCATCAACCACACATGCTTACTCATTTGGCTTCCGTGAGCAAAAATCTGGCAAAAGCAGACCATCCTTTTCTCTCCTTAGGAGAATGCATTAACATCGCTGTGGCGCATTCTCCACTGGCAAGAATAGTTTGCTTACTTTTGCTGTAGTTAGTTGGTATCACCATAAATCCATTTCCTCTTGCAACGCATATTGGCAAAAACGCCCAGCCCGATCCAGGAAGTCAGTCTTCCATCATTGAAAGAGAATGGTATTCGCCTGCTTGTAAAGCGGGACGACCTCCTCCACCCGTTCGTCTACGGCAATAAGTACCGCAAGCTGAAATATAATCTGGCAGAAGCCGTGCAGCGACGTGCAAAGCCCGTTGTCACATTTGGAGGCGCTTTTTCTAATCATCTTTATGCCACGGCCGCAGCATGCCACATCGCAGGTCTTCCATCTATCGCCTTTGTGCGAGGGGAAGATGACCCTCTCAACCCTACCCTACGCTTCTGCAGGGAAAACAGCATGCAGCTTTTTTTTCTGGACCGTTCTTCATACCGACTCAAAGAACAAGCTCCCATTGTCATTGCCTACCTTCAGCAACATCCGGATCATTATCTTCTGCCAGAAGGAGGGACCAACGACCTTGCACTGTTGGGTGTATCAGAAATTTGGGAGGAAATGGGCCCGCAGCTTGATTGCCTGCCGGAATTTATTGTCTTATCGGCTGGCACCGGCGGAACAGCGGCTGGTCTCTTGCAATCGTTGCCCGCAGGCATGCAGATGCTGGTCTTTCCAGCATTGAAAAGCGCACATTTTACGAATGAAATTACAACTCTTGCGGGTGCAGAGGCTCCCTCATCATCTTTAGAGATTTGCCATGATTATACTTTCGGTGGCTACGGTAAATGGGATGACTCACTGGTTACCTTCATTCAATCATTTCTTGCATCTACGGGTATCCCTCTCGATCCTGTGTATACCGGCAAAGCAATGTATGGCCTTCTCGATCGTGTGAAAAACCAACATTTTCCAAGAGGAAGCACCCTTTTATTCCTCCACACCGGAGGGTTGCAAGGGTGGAACGGCTTGTTGTACCTGCAGCAAATGAAAGAACAAAAACACAACAAAAAAGCTACATAATATTATTCTATATAATTGATTATGTATACATTACGTCATAAGAAATACCCATATTCAGCTACAAATTGACCAAAACATGAATTACCAGGCAGTTTACGAAAATACAATTTACAGGGAGTCAAAGCGCCTCGTTTTGTTTTGCAACCAGACTGCCTATGACCACTCCGCCAAATCGTACTTGTTTGATACACTGGCGGCAGAGAATAAATTAGGCCGGCTATTGATACCTGAACACGGCTTGTTTTCCGAATTTCAGGACCAGGAACCAATCACAAACATGACGTACAGGGGCGTTCCATGCACGTCATTATACGATAAAGCAAATGAAATTACCGGTCCCGCACCCTGGATGTTTGAGGGATCAGATGCCTTATTGATTGATATTCAGGACGCGGGTGTTCGATTTTTTACGTATACAACACACATGTTTGCACTGTTGGAATTTGTATCTGCACACGTTCCCGACATGCCCATTCTGGTGATAGATCGTCCCAATCTGGCAGAAAAAAAAGTGGAAGGCACCCCTTTGCAAGTTGCGTACAAGTCTTTTTTGGGCTGCCCAGGCATGATCCACCGTCATGGACTTAGCACAGGCGAACTATGTCGCTGGCTGATGAAAACGAAGGACCTCAAGCCAAAGCTGCACCTCATCCCTGTATCGGCTGCTACATCAAACTTTACCTACATTTCACCTTCCCCCAATTTACCTGTATTGGAGTCGCTGCAGGTGTACCCCGGACAATGCTTTTGGGAGGCTACAACCTTTAGTGAGGGAAGAGGAACTACCCGTCCATTTACGTTGTTTGGTCACCCGAATTTAACCAAATCTCTTGCGGAAGAGATAGCAAAACAATATAATGCGCGATTCGTAGGACAATCTTATCTGAGAACGACTTCGTTTATTCCTGTCTTTCACAAACACAAAGACCGCGTTTGTGTGGGTTGGCAGCTGCACCTGGAACGCCCAGATGAATGCCATTCGGTTTTGAGTTCTCTTTGGATCATGCAACAGGTGAAACAGCGCTGGCAAGGCCATTTCTGGAGGGAAGGAGCGTATGAATTTGATTCGCCCTGCAGTGCAGCACAACTATTGTTGGGAGATGACGACCTGATCAGGTATGTCGATGGGAAACTTGATGAACCGACACTCCTTTCATTATTGGCATCTGCCGAAGACCAGTGGATAAAAAATACAGCCGATTGTCGTCTTCCGAAATAATTTTCCGTCTTTGGATAAACAAATTCGAGCCAATCTCTATTTAAAAAAGGCATTTTACTTTGCTCACACGTCATTTTGTTCATGGCACTCATTTCCATGCCTACCTGTCAGAAGGAAAGCCGCTTTTCTGCTCCGCTGCACGACGATTATGAATTGCAGTTGTTTGAATCCATCGATGCAATCGAGGCAGAATGGGCCATGGTATCTGATTCCCATGATATTTTTTATAGTGCGCCTTTTTTAAAATGCATTGAGCGTGCAACTCCTTCAGGTATAACACCGTACTACTGCCTTGTGACTAAAAAGGCTCTCCCTATCGGCATCATTTATCTTCAGGCTAAGGCAGTCAGGTTGAAAGAGAATCTGAAAGTAGACAGGAATAAAGGCGGATGGAGCAATGCATTGCCTATGTTCTGGCTAAAAAAATGGCTGATTTCCAGAATCAATTTCTACACCGTCATTTGTGGCAACCTGATGCTGACAGGCAGATATGGGTTTTATTTTCCAGGAAATATAGGCAAAGAAGAAGAGTTCAGGCTGGTTGCCGAAGCCACAAAGCAATTGCAGGCATTTTTGCGAAAAAAAGGGATCTCTCCGGGACTCATTCTTGTAAAGGACTTTTTTGTACTCGAGGCCCCAATTAAAGAAGACAGTGCATTTGAATTCACCCGATTTACGGTTCAGCCCAAAATGCTGCTGCACTTGCGCCCCTCCTGGATGAGCTTTGAAGATTACCTTAGTGACCTAAAATCCAAATACAGAGTCAGGTGGAAAAAAGCAATGCAGAAAGGGGCTGAAATAGAAAAAAAGACATTGGCAGCCGATGAAATAGCCCAATTCAGCAAGGTAATCGCAACACTTTACAGGCATGTAGCGGATCAGGCAGACTTCAATGCATTTTACCTCCATGAGCGTTATTTTGAAGAACTCAAACTGGCACTTGGTGAAGCGATGACATTGACTTCGTATTGGAAAAAAGGCAAAATGGTGGCATTTTTCACGAGTATCGCCAATTACGATATTCTGGACGCTCATTTTCTTGGCTATGATCCTGAAGAAAACCAGGAATGTCAGATTTACCTCAATATGCTGTACGACCTTATCAGGGAAGGCATTGACAAAAAAATGACCTGTGTCGATATGTCCCGGACAGCAATCGAAATCAAATCGACAGTAGGTGCTGTACCACACGAAATGTACCTGTACTTAAAACACAGCCAACCAATGTTGAACAAGGCTACCGGAGCCATTCTGGGTCTGGTCAAACCCAATGATGCCTTTGTGATTCGGACTCCCTTCAGGGACGATCCGGAAGATTAATGTCCTCGGAAGACAGGCGCCCTCTTTTCAAGGAACGCCATTGTTCCTTCCTGGTAATCATCACTTTTACTTGCAGCGGTCTGCAGCACATCCTCCAGGGCAAGCTGCTCGTGCAGGCTATTGACTAAAGAACTATTGAGTGCCTGTTTGGTCAAAGCGAGAGCATACGTTGGCATTGATGCCATTTTTTCCGAAAATGCGCAGACAGAAGTACGAAACTCCTCATCAGGAAACACTTTATAGACCATACCAAATTGCACTGCCTCTTCTGCCGTGATTTTATCCCCTGTCATCATGTAGGCGGATGCCCGTTGAAAGCCGATCAGCCGGGGCAAAAAATACGTCCCGCCACTGTCTGGAATGAGTCCGATTTTACTGAATGCCTGGATAAACGATGCCGAGGCGGAACATACAACAATGTCACAAGCGAGGGCAATGTTTGCTCCTGCTCCTGCCGCAACACCATTGACCGCCGCAATGACAGGCTTGCCCAATGACCGAATCAGTTCAATAATCGGATTGTAATGCAAACGGACAATCTCTGACAAAGGGGGGCCGTCAGGATCAGTGGCTTCCTGCAAATCCTGGCCTGCACAGAACGCCTTTCCGGCACCTGTCAAAACCACACATCGTACCGAATCATCCTTATCAGCCTTCCTCAACACCTCCTGGCATTCCAAAGCCATAGGCTGAATAAAGCTATTGTATTTCTCTGGTCGTGAGAGGGTTACATAGAGTACACCATTTTGATTTTCTGCAAGTATATAATCCATAATTCCCATTTTCAATGACACTTAAAATAATCAAACGGCTCCAGGCATTCCCTGCAGGAATAAAGCGCTTTGCATGCAGTCGACCCAAACCGGCTGACCAAGGTAGTATCCGTTGAGCCACAACGCGGACAGGCGATTAAAGGCGTTTTTTGATTTAAAAAGGAAGCATCGGTTGTTTTTTCAACAGGGGGTACGATGCCATAGTCCAGCAATTTTCTTCGTCCGCTTTCGGTGATCCAGTCCGTTGTCCAGACTGGTTCGATCAAACTGGTAATGCGTACTTGATCCACTCCATGTTCCTGCAAAACCGCCCGGATCTCGACGGCAATCATATCCATAGCCGGACAACCGTTGTAGGTTGGTGTGATGAAAACCTCAACCATTCCTGAATCATCTACTTTCACATCCCGTAAAATGCCAAGTTCAGAAATGCTGATCACCGGTATTTCAGGATCTGGCACGGCCTCTAGCCATTGACGGATTACTATTGGATCAATGTGCTTTTTCATACATGCCCTCGATTGTATGTCCATAAAAATGCCTAAACAAAGAAGCCCAAAATACCCCGATAAGCAGACCCAGAAGCGCCCCGCCAAGAATATCACCGGGAAAATGCACACCTACATATACCTGGGCAAAGCCCACTGTGGCTGCCCATAAAAACAACCACAATGGCAATCGCCTGAACAACCTGCCCAGTGTCAGCGTGAGAAAGGCAGCGATAGCAAAATGATTGGCCGCATGGGAAGACGTAAAGCTAAAACCAGAACCACATCGCACCCGCTCAATCACATGCAGTTGTTCCGTATTGCAGGGACGCAGGCGTTGAAAATACTGCTTTACAGGCCGCGAACTGATTGAATCGGAGGTGGATACGGTGAGGAGCGTAAACAAAAGCAACCAATATCCCCGCCTGCCAAAATTCCTAAGCACAAATGCGATAAAAAAAACATACAGCGGCAACCAAAAGTATGGCTGTCGGATAAACGGCATGCATACATCGAGGAAAGGATGAGACATGCCTGTATTTATGGCTTCAAATAATGCAGAATCCCATTGGCCCAACATCATCATTCATAATTGCTTGGCACAAAGGTAGCCAATTTTGCGCTGCCTTACCCATACTTGGTTGCCCTTAAAACAAAAAGGTCCCGGCGGGGAGCCGTGGACCTGTAATAAATAAACCAAACTCAATAAAAGAAGATATAAATAAAGACGAAAATCCAAACTTACCGGAGAGGGCGCTCAGCGGTCAACATGTGACGTATTGCTGTCCCTTTGCCAGGATATTTGTTCAGGGTTTCTATTGCTTCAGGTTGTGCATTTACTCCTTCATTGAGCTGTTTCGTGTAAGCAGGCCCATGTTGTCCATGAGCCTGCTACATGTATCGTTAATCGACATTATTGTACAAAAAAGAATTGTTGGATAAAAAAACATTCTGATCATCATCCATACTGACGGCATAAGACGCTCCTGTCCGGCTTGTTGCCTTAATATTTTCGTCCAGATTCACCTTTCTTCTTTCATATGCTGGAACATTTTCCATGTCTGCAATGGCTTTTGGATTATCCAAAGGGATGCTGGTACTTCTGCGCGTAGCATCTCTGCGAGCGGCCTCCATCTCTGCATATCGGGATGAAGGTTGCTCCTGTCGCGGCTTATTTATAGGAGATGTAAATTCACGTGGAGAGGCCGGACGGGATGTCATTGGCTTTTCATTGACATCAAAATCAAATACGACCTGCGTACCTTGATCTGCATCACTCTGGCCCACAAATTCATCAGAAGAGACAATGGTCAACACATCAGGCTCCAGGGGCACCATGATTGGTTCAGCTTCTTTTTGAACTTTCTTGGAAGCGCCCTCTGAAAATCCGGTGGCGATCAGTGTGACCTGAATTTTATCTCCCAGTGTTTCATCCGTGCAGTTGCCCCAAATCAAGTCGGTACCATGGCCCGCCTCATCCTGCAGGTGTTCGGTTATTTCAGAAATTTCACTCATTGTAACCTCCTTGGTGCCGGAAGTAATATTCAATAAAATATGCTGCGCACCTCTGATGTCATTGTCTTCCAAAAGCGGTGAATTGAGCGCGGACATGATGGCTTTGCGTGCCCTATCTTCACCATCCGCAATACCGGACCCCATGATGGCGACCCCACTGTTACGCATCACTGTGTTGACATCTTCAAAGTCCACATTGATGTACCCTGGAATGGTGATTATTTCTGCAATCCCCTTAGCCGCAGTGGTCAAGATATCATCGGCTTCTCCAAAAGCTTCGGACAAACCAAGATTCCCATAGATCATTTTTAATTTATCATTGCTGATGACAAGCAATGCATCGACATTTTTTTTCAATTGCTCCAAACCTTCGTGAGCCTGTCGCTGGCGCTTCATCCCCTCAAATTTGAAAGGAAGGGTGACGATGCCCACGGTCAGGATGTCCAGTTCTTTGGCTGCCTTTGCAATGATTGGGGCAGCTCCTGTGCCGGTCCCACCACCCATTCCGGCAGTGATAAACAACATCTTTGTGCCTTCTGACAACCAGCTTCGTACTTCTTCAATTGATTCGATACAACATTGCTTGCCCACATCCGGTGTATTTCCTGCACCACGGCCATTGGTCAGGTTGGGGCCCAGCGCAATTTTTACTGGCACGGGGTTGTTGTCGAGCGCCTGCGCGTCAGTATTGCAGATGGCAAAATCAACCCCTTTGATTCCTTGCCGGTACATATGTCCGACTGCATTTCCACCACCGCCACCAACACCGATGACTCTGATAATTGAATTGTTATATTGAGGTATATTAAATTTCATGATTAAACTTTAGTGGGTGAACAAATTAGATGTTAGAATCAGGTATCGTTTCAAAAAATTCTTTGGTATAGTCGACCAGCTTATCGAAGAATCCTTTTGATGGTTTCGAGATAGGCAATATCGTGCTGCCTTAATGCTTCCTTGATCTTTGGAAATATATGGTTAGCTACTACCATGAGATTTCCATTACGCGCCGCCTGTTCAAACAACGCGGGCAATTGATGGTTTCTGAGCTCGTTTCTAACCGCTACATTCAGTTCAACGGTATGATCATCGATGTTAATGTATAATGCCCCATCTAAACCATCAGTGGCATTCTCCTTCCACATGGCGGTGATTCCGGTATTTTGCAGAAGGTTTTC
>JAUMBK010000133.1:0-5568 GCA_032115795.1 Saprospiraceae bacterium
AAAAACACGAAGTCTCCATGAATTCAACCTGAAAGTATCGTCCGACGACCGTGTTGAAAATCTGTTATTGCCCCTGCGTGACGGCATCCAGATTATCAGGAAAATAAGCTAAAAAAGTTATCTTTGTAAAAAAAACGCATGAAGGCAATTTGCTGTTGTTTCATCTTGATCGGAAGTTTTATTTCAGGCTTTGGACAGGTAGAAGACACAACCATCAATACACCTAAAGAGGCAAAGTATGCATACACACTGGTTGCTGGTGATATTGACATACCATGGGGCATGGCCTTTTTGCCTGACGGAAGCATGCTGGTCACAGAAATCAAAGGAGAATTGTATCACATCGCCAACGGTAAAAAATCCAGTGTAACGGGAGTTCCCGCCGTTCTTGCGAGGGGACAGGGGGGATTGCTCGACGTAGTGCTGCATCCTGAATATTCAAAAAACGGATGGCTGTACATCTCCTACTCAGCCCCGGGCTCTCAAGAAAACACCTCGAATACTGCCATCATGAGGGCAAAATTAAAAAACAATGCCCTTACGGATACGAGTACGATCTACAGAGCGGGTCCCACCACGTCAAAACCATATCACTTTGGATCCCGCATTTGTTTTGACAACGAAGGATACTTGTATTTTTCCATTGGTGACAGGGGAGAGCATTTCGTCAATCCCCAGGACATAACGAAAGACGGTGGTAAAATTTACAGAATAAAAGATGACGGCTCCATCCCAGACGACAATCCGTTTGCGGGCAATGAAAACGCTCGGAAAGGTATCTACAGTTATGGTCACCGCAACCCACAAGGCCTTGTTAGGCATTCGGTGACTGGCCAGATATGGGCACATGAGCATGGCCCACAGGGTGGGGACGAAATCAATATTATCCAGAAAGGTGCCAACTACGGCTGGCCTGTAATTTCGTACGGAATCAATTACGACAACTCCATTCTGACAGATAAAACAGAAATGGAAGGCATGGTGCAGCCGTTGTATTATTACAAGCCCTCGATCGCTCCCAGTGGCATGGCCTTTGTCGATTCGGATGTCTACCCTGAATGGAAAGGCAACCTATTGATAGGCTCACTGCGGTTTCAATACCTGGAAAGAGTGGTCCTGGAAAAAAACCACGTTGTGTACAGAGAGAAAATTCTTCCTGACATGGGCAGAGTCAGGGATGTGAGGGTCGGCCCGGATGGCTACATTTATGTGGCCGTGGAAGGAAAGGGCATTTTTAAAATCACTCCAAAAATCTGATGATGAGCAAGTGCGCGCAATTCTTTGGCTTTTGTTTTCTGACATGGATGTTTGCGGGAAATGGCTTCTTAGTAAGTCAATCCAATGACGAACTGGCAAAAAGCAAAGCACGGGGCAAGTCAGTCTATGATGATTTTTGTATCACTTGCCATTTGGCTTCCGGTGAGGGAGTGAAAGGAATCTTCCCTACCCTTGTCAAATCTGATTTTTTTGACCAACGTGAAGCCACCATCCGTGCAGTAAAATATGGGCAGAAAGGACCCATTACTGTCAATGGGGTGAAGTATAGCGGAATCATGCCTGCACCCGGACTGACTGACCCGGAAGTGGCTGATGTAATGAACTATATTTTAACCAGCTGGGAAAATTCAGGCCATAAAATGGTGACTCCTGCTGAGGTAAAATCGATTGTCAAACAGTAATTGATTCTGCCTTTCTCTCACCTAGGCACGGGCTAAAACAGGTTTACATATCCAAAATGGATTTTTGTATTCGCCAGTGAAATTGGCATATCCCGGCTGTTTCCTGCAGCGAAAGCCAGATTGAAAACACCCGCAGGAGTACCGAAGTTTAATCCAAGACCCAGTCCTGTCACAAACAAAGAGGAACCGCCATCCTTCCCTGGCAGATGCACAATGCCGGCATCTACAAAGGGAAAGCTCAGGTAGGAATTTTGATCGAGCAACAACCGAAGTTCAGCGGTTCCAATCAAGTATTTATCCGTAAACAGGCTTTCCTCGTCAAAGCCACGCAACGTCTTGTTGCCTCCCAGCCTGCGCAATTCATTTGTCAATAAACCCGTGGCAGTATATTTCAACGCTGCCTGAAACCCGGTTTTCAATGTCAGCCTTTTACCCAGAGGTATGTACCAGGAGCCATTCCCCAATATTTCAGCCTGGAATGTGGAGGTATTTATTGTATCATAACTTGCCCCAAAACCAGCGAGATCGATGATCTGACGGTTGGGCAAAATCTTTCGGGCACCCAAATTAAGACTGGCATCGAGTTGAAAGCCCCGGTATGGATTAAACCGATAATCAAGGTGGCTGTTTTGTATGGAAGTACCCAGACCACTGTACCTTGTATCAAGCCTGGCCGGTAAGGTTCCCGATTGGGCAATCGTCTCAAGGTCAATCTGAATGAGTGACGAAGACCTGTAACTTCCAAATATTTTCAATTGCGTAGCCTGAAATACATAAAATTGAAAGCCTGCGTCCAAATGCAGATCCAGTGTCAGTGCCTTGTTTTTGAACATTCGAAAATCGACATGACTGCCTACAGGCAAATTGCCCAGGTATGGCACCGTAGACTTGATCGCCATCTCCACCATTCCCGCATTGATGCGTTTCACTTGCATAAAGGTATATTCACCATAATTCAACAGATTGTGCGTCTCTGCGAGAAAATCCCCCGTCAGAACCAAAGACGACGCTGCATTGCGGGCCTGAGGCAGAAATCCAATGAGAAAATCAAACCTGTTTGCTCGTTTTTTGTCTAGATACAATACCAGGTCTGCGCGGCTGTCGTGAAATCGAATCGTTGGCTTTTGGGTTTGCGTGCAGTACGGCAATTCTCCGGTTCTTTGTTCAGCCAGCGCGAGTATATTATGCGTGTAGGGCGCTCCCTTCCGAACTTGCAGCAAACGGTACAGAAACCAGGGAGGAAACGTTGCCCTCCCTTCGCAGAGAATGGTGTCGAAAACGATGAACGGTCCTTTTTCTGTAATGAGGTTCGCCGAAAAGTCATTGCCTGAAAACCGTGCTGCCGCAAGCATGGCATTGCCAAACGGGTACCCATTATTTACCATCGCCTCCACAGCTGCATTCAACAGGTACCTTACCGTTGTGGAATCAAATCGTTTTGACTCGATTTTATTCAATCGAACACCGCTTGACTCCAGCAAAGCCTGCTGCTCCTCCGTCATGGTAATGGTGCGAATCCGGTACTTTTCCCCTTTGAATATGGTACCTTTGCAGCTGTCTGCTTTGCAATGCAGCGAATCAACAGAAGCGGCAGTATATCCTGCCACCAATGCATCTGAAAGAGCCTCAGCCACGCGATTTTTTACCAAAAAAGAATCGACCATGCCCACTTGCACAATCTGATTACCAGGCAAATACAAAAGCTGGAGGTGCTTTTTTTTCTGGCCTGCCATAGGGAATGACCACACACCGGCGACCAGGCAGCATGCGAACGTAATCACTGACCAGGGAAGCCGGGTGGTTTTGTAGAAACAGAATGGGCGTAAAAGATCGTACATTTGTATATTATTACGAAAATACAACATGTCCGGAATTTACATTCATATCCCGTTTTGTAAAAAAGCTTGTCATTACTGTAATTTTCATTTCTCTACGTCGCTGGTATTGAAAAAAGAGGTTGTCCGGGCGATCTGCAGTGAATTGGAAATGAGAGCTGACTATCTCGCTGACAAACGACTTGATTCAGTGTATTTTGGTGGGGGAACACCCAGTCTTTTATCAAAGGAAGACATGGAATCTATTATGGAAACCATACAGGCGCATTTTAAGATAAATTCAGGCGCTGAAATCACTCTTGAAGCAAACCCTGACGATCTGAATAGTGACGCACTGATTTACTTCCAACAAGCAGGGATCAACCGTTTAAGCATTGGTATTCAATCATTTTTTGATGAAGATTTATCCTGGATGAATCGGTCACATACGGCCATCGATGCCAAAAATTGTATTCGTCTGGCGCAAAAGGCCGGAATAGAAAATGTATCGGTTGACCTGATTTATGGCAGTCCGACGACCACCAACCAAATGTGGCTAGAAAACATCCGTGAAGTCATTTCGATGGGCGTACCTCATATTTCAGCCTATTGCCTGACTGTGGAGGAAAAAACAGCCCTGCACCATTTTATCCAAAAAAAGCAACACCCTGCATTGGATGCGAATGTGGCTGGTACGCAGTTTTCACTTCTCCAGGAAGAAATGGAAAAGGCGGGTTATTTGCATTACGAAATTTCCAATTTTTGTCAGCCGGGTATGACAGCAGTGCACAATACATCATATTGGTCAGGGAAAGCCTATCTGGGCATCGGCCCGTCAGCGCACTCGTTTGATGGCAAGAGCAGAAGCTGGAATGTGGCCAATAATAAAAAATATGTCGATGAAATACATAATGGCAATATTCCTTGCGAAACAGAAATTCTTTCAATGACAGATACCTACAATGAGTACATTATGACTGGGCTGCGCACCATGTGGGGAATCAATCAGGAGGCAATCGAAAAAATGGGCGAACCCTATCTTTCTCATTTCATAAAAGAAATAATAAATCCACTGGAGCAGGGTCATATTCGAAAAACGGAAAACAACTTTACGCTTACTTTACATGGGAAACACTTTGCAGATGGTGTTTCTGCAGGCTTGTTTTATATAGACTGATGTTGGAGTTCGTCCCAAAACTCTGCGGCACGCCGAGTATGAGGAATGCATATCGAGCCTCCTACCAAATTGGCGATCGCAAACACTTCATACACTTCGTCTGTGGTCACGCCAAGGGAATGGCATGTGCCGAGATGATATTTGATGCAATCATCACAACGCAGTACCATTGAAGCGACCAGCCCAAGCAACTCCTTGGTTTTTTCTGTCAAGGCCCCTTCCTGATAAGCCTGGTTGTCAAGGCTGAAAAATCGCTTCAGGACCTTGTTGTCCTGTCCAAGAATGCGCTCGTTCATCCGGGCGCGATAATCGTTAAACTCATTTACTGCAGACATGGATACGTTGGTTGATTATGATTGAATCAGACAGCGTCGCGGGTATTGGTCGTCCGCCAGAAAGAAATCACCATTCTCACCGGCATAGCAGCGATGGAGACCAAAGAGGCAACGCTAAAAAATACAAATTGATATCGGATAAAACGTCCTATCTGGTAATCTTCTAGCTGGTATTCCCCCTTGAAAAAGGATATTGTTCCCTCCTCATCCATAAAACGCTGAAAATCATACAGATTGTTCAACTGGTAGAGAAACAGTGGAATGGAAACAGCAATCAGAATAAAGCGGATATAGCCAGAGCGGGCGTACGGTGTAAAGCGAAGTAAAAACAACAGTCTCGCGAAAGTTAAAAAAACGAAGACAGAGACGGCATTTTGGATATAAAATCCATAATTTAATCCAGTTTTAAGATAAATAGGGCCTAGAATCAACACACAAAACAAAAGCGTAAAAAGCCAGGCCAGTGCCTCCACATTCCAATAGGTACGCATCTGAAAAATTTGTGCAAAGGTACGAGAAAGTTGGGGATTATGTTGCATGAAAACAGGCAGGCTACGTGTCAC
>JAUMBK010000133.1:5578-7139 GCA_032115795.1 Saprospiraceae bacterium
AATAAAAATATATTTGATTTTATTTCAGGATCAGGCGAAACCGAAAAGCCAAACGAGTAGGAAAATTTAAAACTTTAAAATCAAAAAAATGGATGCACAAAAAGTCGACATGTTCATCATGTCAAATGGAAAATTCTTTGAAAGTCATCAAATGAACATGATCAGAGAAAAGCTAATCTCACTTGATGATTCAAAATGGGCCATGTTATCTTCTGTACAGTTTAAAGACCCATCTACAAGTTTAATCATTTCAATTTTAGCCGGTTCGCTGGGTATTGACCGATTTATGCTTGGTGACACAGGTCTTGGCGTTGGGAAACTTTTAACTTGTGGGGGTTTGGGTATTTGGACAATTATTGATTGGTTTCAGATTCAAACAGCAACACGAGAAAAGAATATGCAAAAAATACAACAATTTCTTTATTAATGATACTTGACAGGAACAAGCTGTATACTTTATTATTTATAGCATGTTTAGCAGGGTATATTTGGCTTTACTTAAATATCACAAAAAACGTGATAGAAAATAAGACTTTTGACGTTTGCTTACTAAAGCAAGTCACAAATATACCCTGCCCTTCCTGTGGCTCTACCCGATCTATCATTTCGTTAACTAAAGGCAATTTTACTGAGGCAATGTATATCAACCCGTTAGGTTGCGTGGTTGCCTCCATTATGCTGATTGCACCTATATGGTTATTTGCAGACATACTAACGAAAAAAGATACCTTATTTATATTTTATCAAAAAATAGAAACCCATTTAAAGCGACCGAAGATTGCAATTCCCTTATTATTGCTTGTAATCATCAACTGGATTTGGAATATCACAAAAGGAATATGATTGTCACGAAAAAATTCAATTACGAACCAGGCGAGCATGAGGCAGAAAAGGCATCAAGCAGTTATTTAATGTCATTAATTGCGATTGTAGTCGGACTTCCGTTACCAATCATCAATTTAATCGCCACATTGATTTTTTATATAAGCAATAGAAAGTCCACCTATTTCGTTCGCTGGCATTGCACACAAGCATTATTATCTCAACTTTCAATGCTTTTTATAAATAGTTTTGGGTTTTGGTGGACTGTTTCAATCATATTTACGGATGAAACAATCACCAATAAGTACATAGCCTATATTATAGCCGCTTTCATTTTCAATTTGACAGAATTCATAGCAACCATTTATACAGCTATTCAGACAAGAAAAGGGTATCATGTTGAGTGGTGGTTTTATGGTACATTGACTAACATTCTATGCAGATCAAAATCATGAAAAATATCATTATTCAAGGTACTATAACGATTATGCTGTTTTTTGGGACTTGGTATGCACTTACACAGATAGACTGGATAAAAATGTTTCAAATACAAAAAGTAACTGATAAAACAGAAGAAAAGTTAGGTGAGTTATTTTGGGAAGTATTTAAAAAGACGGAAGATGAAAACAAAAATATTCATTTAGAAACTTCAGTAGACAGCCTTGTGACACATATTTGTCAAGCAAACGACATTTAAAGGGAATCAATCAAAGTGCACATCCTAAACAACGAAGAAATT
>JAUMBK010000133.1:7149-7440 GCA_032115795.1 Saprospiraceae bacterium
GTCAGGTTATCAAAGAAACGGCCAAAATGCTATCCTCCACGGCCTATGACAGGAGTTTAGAAAAGGAGGCGGACATGAAAGCGGTTGATTATTTATCAGAAGCAGAGGTTAATCCAGAACCATTTGCTCATTTCCTTTATAGGTTATCAGATGAAGAACATGAAATGGAAAAATATGTAAGTTGGGTTAGCACACATCCTGATTCCAAAGAGAGAGCAGAGGCAATTGTAGCCTATAGCAAAAATGAAAAATTGATGAACTACAAGGAAATTATCACTAAAGAAACCTGGG
>JAUMBK010000134.1:0-2559 GCA_032115795.1 Saprospiraceae bacterium
TATTGCCGGCGTCGCGTTTACCGACAGTGAGTATGCCAAGGCGCGTACGGCCACAGCCTATGGGGTTCGATTGCTTCTTTCCTACATGCAGCAATTGAAAAAATAAGTAAGATTCCGCCGGATTCTTTTTTTTATGACGGTATTGCAGGAGGGTATGTCTCCACCGAACTCCTTGGTTATGTATTCATTAGCGTCCAGAGCATGTCCTTTAGCTGGACCAGGCCCTTTTCCGTGGCTGACGAAATAAAGCATACAGGCACATCCACTTTTATTTCGGGTTGGATGAGTGTTATCCATTCGTCATCTGCCAGGTCGCATTTGGTGACGGCCAGCATCCGTGGCTTGTCTGCCAGGTCAGGGTTATACATGCGCAGTTCCCGAAGCAGGATGTTGTACTCTCTGCAGATGTCTTCACTGTCAATGGGAACCATAAACAAGAGGACGGCATTTCGTTCGATGTGCCGTAAAAACCGCAGTCCCAGGCCTTTGCCCAAATGCGCATTTTCAATGATACCTGGAATGTCTGCCATCACAAAGGACGCATGGTCTCTGTATTTGACTATGCCCAGATTTGGCACCAATGTGGTAAATGGATAATTGGCTATTTCAGGTTTTGCGGCGGTCAAAGCAGCCAGGAGACTTGATTTGCCAGCGTTGGGAAAGCCCACAAGACCGACATCTGCCAGGACCTTCAATTCAAGGATTTTCCAGACCTCTGAACCTGGCTCTCCCGGTTGAGCGTATTCGGGCGTCTGCCGGGTAGCAGATTTATAATGGGCATTGCCCTGGCCGCCCCGGCCGCCTTTGGCCAGAATGCGCATCTCATCGTGCTTGGTGATTTCAAAAGCAATCTCGCCGGTTTCCGCATCTCTGGCCACCGTACCCAGCGGCACTTCCAAAATGACATCCTTGCCACTCACTCCGGTGCAATGGTTGCCCGTGCCCGGCATCCCTGCCGTGGCGATGACGTGCTTCTGGTATTTCAATGCCAGCAAGGTCCATACGTTGGAGTTGCCTTTCAGGATGATGTGGCCACCACGGCCACCATCGCCACCGTCAGGTCCCCCCATTGCGTTCATTTTGTCACGGTAGAAATGGGACGAACCAGCGCCTCCCGCTCCCGAGCGACAGCATATTTTAACATAGTCTACAAAATTCTGTTCCGCCACTGTATTGCTGTGTCTGTGATTGAAAGGTTATAATGCGGCATCGATGGCCTCCGTCAGCCGGCTGAAAATTTCTTCCACCGATCCTACTCCCGGGATCAGCTTTGACTTGCCCTGCTGCTGATAATAATCAAATACGGGCGCTGTTTCTTTTTTGTAGACTTCAATGCGCGTGCGGACAACGGCTTCATCATTGTCGTCCGGTCTGCCAGATGTTTTGCCTCTGTTGAGCAACCTGGATACCAATTCCTCATCTGGAACGTCCAGGGCCACCAGGGCCGTCACAGCGGTCTGTTTTTCTGCCAGAAAGGCATCCAGCGCCTCTGCCTGCGCTATCGTTCGCGGAAAACCGTCGAAAATGATGCCTTTTGCCTGCGGATTAGCCTCCACTTTGTTTTGAAGCATGCCAATGGTGACAGAATCAGGAACCAGTTCTCCTTTTGCCATGTATTCTTTTGCCTTCAGTCCCAGTGGCGTGTTGTTGCCTATTTCATACCTGAACAAATCACCGGTTGAGATATGCAGTACGCCATATCTCTCAATCAGGTTTTCCGCCTGTGTACCCTTTCCAGAACCGGGCGGGCCAAATAAAATAAGATGTAACATATGTCTGATAATGAATTAAAGTGCAAAGATACCGTTTCTGTGTGAGGTCACCTTGATTGCATTGAAATATCCTTCGTGGCAGTGATGATGTCTGTTCCAAACAAAAACCGTTTTTCCCAATATGGCGAATGCGAAATATTGTCAACTCGTACACCGGCGGTGGTGGTAGCATGGACAATTTCCAGTACCTCACCCGTTTTGCTGGCGACAATCGCGACGTGAGAAATCTTGTCCTTGTCACCAAAAAAGACAAGGTCGCCAGCCGATAGTGATTCTTTGTCTTTCTTTATTCCCAACTTGGCCTGCGCGTGGGAAGGTCCATTCAACGGAATGCCCGCCTGTGTGAAAACATAGCCGGTAAATCCACTACAGTCGAAGCCTGTCTCAGGGGATTTCCCTCCGTATTTATATCCTTTGCCTTGCCATTTTATTGCGCTTTCGACAATGAATGTCCGCAATTCCAACTCTGCAGAGACTCGTTTTGAAACTTCCTTTTTAGTTTCTTTTTCCTTGTCTTTGTACATGGCGGTTTTTGGAGCCCTCTTGACCTCCTTTCTGCTGTGCTTGCCTGCATGGAAACCTCGCTTATGACCGGATGGATTACATGCGCCAAGTAAAATGACCAAAAGGATCAGAACTACAGGTACATTCTTGAATGAAATACGATACATTGGAGTATATATTAGTATAAATAGCTATATCAAAAACGATACCACTATCTCAATAAAAATTAATCATGCCATCCCTTTGGCATTGGTCAGAATGGTTTAAATATATATTTTGTGTA
>JAUMBK010000134.1:2569-5746 GCA_032115795.1 Saprospiraceae bacterium
TTTCTTGTCTCTCGTATTGCATATTGTATGGATTCTCTGTTTGCCTCTCTTATTGTATCTCTTCTCATCTGTATGGTTATCTCTCTTATTTGTGGTATTATTGATCCGCGTCGTGTCTTTCATTTGATATATTTTGTGTAATAATTGATATACTTTTGCATTGTTTTTAATTCCCGACCATGAATTCACATATTTCTCCGGCTTTTTCTTCCTACATCGAGAGGGAAGAGACTTTTGGCGCACACAATTACCATCCTTTGCCTGTTGTTTTGGAGCGGGGGAAAGGTGTTTTCCTTTGGGACGTGGAAGGAAAGGAATACCTTGATTTTTTATCTTCGTACTCTGCTGTCAATCAGGGCCATTGTCACCCAAGGATCATTGATGCCCTGGTGCAGCAGGCACAAAAGCTGACACTTACATCGCGGGCATTCCACAACAACCTCCTCGGCGAGGCTGAGGAATTCATGGCTGCATTGTTTGGGTATGACAAAGTGCTGATGATGAAAACGGGTGTCGAAGCCGTCGAAACGGCCATGAAGCTTGCACGCAAATGGGGCTATCAGGTGAAGGGCATACCGGCAAACCAGGCTGTGATCCTGTTTGCAGGGAATAATTTCCATGGCAGGACACTTTCTGTCATTTCTGCCTCGTCAGACCCAACCGCCAAAGAGGGTTTTGGACCGTTTATGCCAGGCCTGCAGTCCATTCCTTACAATGATCTGGCAGCGCTGGAAACAGCCTTTGCCAGCAATCCGCACATAGCCGCATTTATTGTGGAGCCAATCCAGGGGGAGGCCGGCGTGGTCGTTCCTGACGAGAGATACCTGCCGGAGGTCGCCCGCATATGTAAAAAATACAATGTGCTCTTCGTCGCCGACGAAATTCAGACAGGCATCGGCAGGACAGGAGCATTGCTGGCAAGTTGCGGAGACTGCCAATGCAACGGAATGTGCATGAAAGCGCAGTCGTTGAAGCCGGATATGCTCATATTAGGCAAGGCATTGTCAGGTGGCGTGATGCCAGTTTCAGCTGTTCTGGCATGCGACGAAATCATGCTTACCATTCAGCCGGGCGAACATGGATCCACGTTTGGCGGCAACCCATTGGCGTGTGCAGTGGCAATGGAAGCATTGCAGGTAGTGCTGGATGAAAAATTATCCCAAAATGCAACTATCATGGGACAACTTTTCAGGCAAGGGCTACAGGATATCGCCCGGTCGTATCCGCTCATTCAAACCGTCCGCGGCAAGGGATTGCTCAATGCCATTGTCATTGCATCTGATGAGTCTTCCTCCCTGGCATGGGACATGTGCATCGAATTTAGTCGTCGCGGCTTGCTGGCGAAGCCTACTCACGGCAATAAAATCCGGCTCGCACCACCCCTCGTCATCAATGAAGTGCAAATCAATCACGCATTGGAAACCATACGGGCAACAGTGCATCAGTTTAGCTAGTGCGCACAAGGATCATGATGAATGTATAAGGAATAAACAAAATAAATTGAATCCAATGAGAAAGTATGTATCCATGTTCATCGTCGTTGCTGTCGCCGTAGCCACAGGTTGTAAAGAGAAACCATCAACAGACCCCATGTTGGTGGAAGCCCTTGGCATTCAGGATGAAGGCATCCACATTGGCATGGCGGTAGACAGCTTGCTTGATGCAAAGGTGGGCGCCGATACTTCCGCACAAACGATCCGCTTTGTCAACAAATGGAAGGAACGGGTTGCGCTCTGGAGAGATGCCATGGTAGACATACCCGGTGTCGAACACGATCATTCGCACGGAGCACATGACCACCATGACCATGACCATGACCACAATCACGCTAACCAAAACCTCGCGGAGGGCATGTCTCCGGAAGAAATCAAGCTTGTTCAGCTGAGCTGGAAAAAAGAAATAGAGGCTATCAGGGATTCCATCCGGTAGTGCAGTGCATTGTTCACAGGCACTATTATTTGATTGACTGAACCATCGTTTTTACATTTTCTTCGGAAAAAGTCCCTGTATTGCCTCCCATAAAGGTAATCTCCTTGTCGCCGAGGAGCTCGATGATGATATAATCATAACTTCGACTGCCGTCATTTTCGGTTTTTTCATAGATGAAGCCATTATCGTACTCTTCGACGATTTTGGTGAAATTGGGGTGCGCAGTTACCATTTCTTTTTTTTGTTGTTTCAGCCAAGTCATATCCTGGCTCACTGCTTCGGCCATAAAAACCTGGACATCGTAGCCCTGCTCGTTCTTTACTGACACGTGGGCGAGGGTGCCTTTTCCCACTTTACTGATCTCCACATCGTCAGGGGCCTGTAGTGTAACAGGAATACCATACTTCAAGAGATCCAGCTTGCCATCAGCCATTTTATTGACCTGATTACAGGCAATGATTCCGGTGATGAGGAGGAGAATACCAATAAATTTTTGAAACGCTGCAAACATAACATTGAAAATTAGCAGTGCAAATCTACTCTTTTTCTTCTTTCTTCACGGAAAGACAAAATGAACTTGCATTAAAAATAAGATCATTTTGCATTACAACAAGATACCTGGTATTGTATTTATGGTTTAAACTGTTTTTAGTCAATGATTTAATAAAAACAATTATTACATATTATAATATTATATATATTATAATTGGATTTTTTTGTATTTTATGCAGTCTTTTTTTCGTTGTACTCTTGTATTGTCAAAGAAAAAATTTACGCTTTGGCAGCCAAATGAGATCAATTACTTTCTGGTTTTGAGATTGCCAGAAAGGTGAGTTTTGGATATGTTTATGGGATTATAATTTGTAAATGGCCGCTGGGGGGCGGCCATTTTTTATTTTGCGAATCCTGTTGAACGTTAGCTTCCTTCTTTCCTTCCTCAAAATTCCTTTTTAGATCATCCATTTTGAAAGCGCATCAGGCCATGCCTGCGCTTGGAAAATTCATAGGTGGCATCATGCCCGCCTCTGGATCTTCGATGGGGCCGAATTGGGACTCGTATTTTTTTACATTATCCAGAAGGGCTTTCATCAGCCTTTTGGCATGCTGCGGTGTAAGAATGATCCGTGATTTCACTTTCGCTTTAGGTAGGTTGGGCACCAGGCGGATAAAATCAACGATAAATTCTGAATGTGAATGAGATATAATCGCCAGATTTGAATACACTCCTTCTGCAACCTCTTCTGCTAG
>JAUMBK010000135.1:0-3120 GCA_032115795.1 Saprospiraceae bacterium
GTTGCCTATAAAACGGTAGTTTCCAATGGGCTCGTGCTGGATAAAAACGGCGTTAAAATGTCCAAAAGACTGGGTAATGTCATTGATCCATTTGATACCATCGCTACCTATGGTGCCGATGCTACCCGGTGGTATATGATTTCAAATGCACAACCCTGGGATAATCTAAAATTTGATTTGGACGGGATTGATGAAGTTCGAAGAAAGTTTTTTGGAACGCTCTTTAATACCTATTCATTTTTTGCCCTGTATGCCAATATTGACGGCTTTGCATTTAAAGAGGATTATGTATCCCTGGAAAAAAGACCAGAAATAGACCGATGGATTATTTCCTTGCTGCATTCCCTGATTCAGGAAGTGGATAAAGAGATGTCAGATTATGAACCCACCAATGCCACGAGATTGATGATGACATTTGTAGACGAGCATTTGAGCAATTGGTATGTACGTTTATGCAGAAGGAGATTCTGGAAAGGTGAGTACTCTGAAGATAAAATTGCCGCATATCAAACCCTATATGAATGTCTGGAAACCATTTCCAAATTGATGGCTCCTGTAGCACCCATGTTTTCTGATTGGATGTTTAGAAATCTGAATGCAGTGACACAAAGGGAAAGCGCCATTTCTGTACATCTGACAGATTTTTGTATTCCAAACCAAAAAGCCATTGACAAAAATCTGGAACAGCGGATGGATTATGCCCAGCGCATTTCGTCTTTGGTGCTTTCCATACGTAAAAAAGAAGGCATCCGGGTACGGCAACCGCTGACTAAAATCTGGCTTCCCGTATTGGATCCGTCATTTATCAGTCAGGTAGATGGCGTAAAGGAATTAATATTGTCTGAGGTTAATGTTAAGCAACTGGAATATATTACAGATACGGAAGGATTTATCACCAAGAAGGCTAAAGCCAATTTCAAGACGCTGGGAAAAATTCTGGGTAAACACATGAAGGCAGGCGCAGATCAGATTGCTGCATTTGATCAGCAACAGATTGGTAATTTGGAACGAAACGGAACCATGACCCTTACCTTTGATGGGGAATCTTTCGAAATTTCAAAGGATGATGTGGAAGTGAGTTTTGACGATATCCCAGGTTGGCAGGTGGCTGTAGACCGCGATATTACGGTAGCCCTTGATGTGACACTCACAGACGAATTAATTGCGGAAGGGCTGGCTAAGGAGTTGATCAACAGGATTCAAAATATCAGAAAATCCAGTGACTTTAATGTAACCGACAGGATAAACGTTGTCGTTGAAGATCATGAAATTGTCAGGACAGCTATACAGCAATTTGGTAGTTTTATTTGCAACGAAGTACTGGCCGATAGCATCCGTCTTGAAACTTCACTTCAGGGCGAATCGGTAGAAATAACGGAGGAGGTAAGCCTGGTCATTCAGGTGACGCGGGTTTAACTTGGTGAAGTTTGTCGGTAATTTTTTTCATTTCTTGTCGCCAGCTGGTAAATTGTCCGATATGGCGCTCCATAGCAGGCGTAGTATCTTTGCTATTTTCAAAAAACAGTTTGATTTCCCGGATACTTATAGGTGAATTATCTTGTGGGAAATAGTGCACAAAAGGAAGATGACCAGGGAAATCCGGATCAGATGTGCTCAGCATAAAAGGAAGACGATAAGTAAGATATGCTCTGTGTTTTAGGGGCTTGTGTTCTTTCAGGTTTTTACGGTGACTGCCCAAAACACCTACGCCGATATCGGATTTTGCAGCAAGCGCTATCAGTTCTTTTTTTTCGAGTGCTCCATGAAATTGTACATACGCCTCTAGGCCTAAATCAATAACGCTTCTTTTTAGTTTTAATTCCATCGGGCCTGTACCGGCAATATGCAAATATACATCAAGGCTATTTGAATTTTTAAGTTCTATAGCCATGCCTTTTATGAGGCGGTCAAGACCAAACCAATCAAATAAATTTCCTGCTGCCAGAATTTGAATCACTGATTGCTCACTACCCGATCTGGAATAATTTTCGGGAAGTGCTGGTAGCGCATGTGAAAATGTAACAGCAGGTATGTTGTACATTGTTTCAACATCAGCAGTAGTTGCTGCCAGATCAGCATAATTATGAAGCTGACCTGCATAATATTGGTCTACCAGGTATTTGAACCATTTAACTCCGGTAAATTCCTTTTTGTAGGGATATGTCGGAAATTCAATCACTATGTGCGTATCCGGAAAGTTAAGTTTTACTTTTTTTAAAAATCGAATAAAAAAAGGACTTGAAAACGGATAGCGGATGTACAATAATTCACATGAAGTAATATCAGAAAGATATGCCAAAACTGCTGTAAAAAAAGCTTTCTGATACAATTCATGGCATTCCGGATTACTTGAATCATCTGTCAAACGATATATCACAGGTTTATTTTCCTTGAAGCAACAAAGTGACGTACTCCAGCCCAGTAGATGAAGGGCCCGCTGTTTTCCCACATATTTTTCAAGTAAACCTGCATGTGCAGGGTTGCCTGCATCGAGCTTGCAGACGATAACGGCATTTTTTCTCAAGGGATCAGTTTGAGATTTCAAAGCCGGTTTGTTTTCCGAAATACAAATTCCCAAAGTATATTTTTGGTCTTATAAATCTGATAATATGGCACTGGACGAGCACCAAAGCTCTCAAAGAATGGCTGAATTGTTGGCAGCCTGCTACCTTCAAAGTCAAACCTGTCTGTATAGCGTGATGCCATGCGAATGGCATGCCACATCAGAAATGGAGCAGCGCCCGATTGTCGACGTTCAGGATCTGTTCCAAGCAAAAGATTATAGGCACTTTTCTGATCCCAGATAATAAGCTGAGCCGCATGAATGTTGCCTTCACTATCCCGCGCAAGCAGTATTTTATGGTTTTGCCCTGAGGCCTTTAGGATGTCTTCCAAAAATGATTTGGAAAATGGAACATCCAGTCCTTGTTTTTGAAATGTCTTTTGATTGAGATTATATAATAATGCTATATCACTGGTTTCTTCGAGTGTCAGAAGGCTTTCAGCCTTTCGAATTTTATTTTTGATATTGGATCGAAATCCTGAAAAAATGGCATCATGGTCTTTAATGCCCTCCAGCATATAGCTAAAATAGGTCGTCTGCCTGTATCCCTGAAAATA
>JAUMBK010000136.1:0-4870 GCA_032115795.1 Saprospiraceae bacterium
CGCATTACGGTGAAAAAATGGCCATCATGTGGATGGATCTGGCCAGGTATGCCGATAGCCACGGTTACCAGGACGACGGCTTACGCACAATGTGGCCCTGGCGAGACTGGGTGATTTATGCTTTCAACAAAAATTACGATTACAAGAAGTTTATTACCTGGCAGCTTGCGGGAGACATGCTGCCCAACGCTACCAAAGAAACCATCCTTGCCACGGGATTTAACAGAAACCACAAAATCACCCAGGAGGGAGGTGTCATTGACGAGGAATATCGCATCGAATACGTAACGGACCGTACAAATACGTTTGGAAAAGGACTGCTGGCCATGACGTTTGAATGTGCCAAATGCCACGACCACAAGTACGACCCCATCTCGCAGAAAGAATATTTTGGCACCTTTGCCTTTTTCAACCAGGTCAACGAAAAAGGGCTCTATGGTGATATTTCGATCGCTTCGTTGGCAGATCCGCCATATATGACCATCACCCGCGAAGACCGGGCCGGCCTCCTTTCCTTTCTAAGCAAGGTCGATACGATGGATGTCCGAGTCATGACAATGAAAGACAGTTCGGTTTTGCGGCCAACGCACCTTCTCGAAAGAGGAGTATACCATGCAAAAGGAGAGGTGGTGCCTCACGGTGCGCCCAAAGCCATTCTCGCGTTTGATACATTGCGCTTTGGAAAAAATAGACTGGGATTGGCAAAATGGCTTTTTGACAGAAAAAATCCACTGACGGCCCGGGTTTTTGTCAACCTCGTCTGGCAATCCATTTTTGGCAGGGGCATCGTGCGTACTGCCGGAGATTTTGGTCTGCAGGGAGACCTGCCCTCGCACCCGGAGTTACTCGACTGGCTGGCGTATGATTTTATGCAGCACGGCTGGGATATTAAGCGTCTGGTAAAGAAAATTGTCATGTCGGCTACATACAGACAGAGTGGGTCAGTCAAAAAGGAACACATGGTAAAAGACCCTGAGAATATTTACCTTGCGAGAGGGCCCAGGCAAAAATTGTCAGCAGAACTCTTGTACGACCATATCCTGGCAAGCAGTGGCTTGCTGAATGCTGCCATCGGAGGCCCCAGTATCAAACCGTACCAGCCAAAAGGGCTTTGGGAAAGCGCCACATCCGGGCGAGGACAACTTGCTACGTATGTCGAAGACAAGGGCAGCAAAGTGTATCGGCGCGGTCTGTACCATTTTATAAAACGTACTGTGCCTCCCCCTTCGATGTTGATTTTTGATGCCTCAAACAGAGATCAGTGTGAGGTAAAACGGGTCAACACGACCACTCCCCTGCAATCGTTGGTGCTTTTGAACGACCCAAGAGTCCAGGAAGCAGCCGCACATTTTGCTGCTGGTCTCGCCAAAAAGAAAGGAGACATCACGCAAAAAATTACGACGGCCTTCAGAACAATCGTCTGCCGGTCTCCAAAAAACCAAGAGTTGGCAAGGCTGTCCTCCTTTTATAAAGAAAATATCTCTTCCGCCACAAAAGCAATGGGGGACAAAGGAATAAAGGAGAAATTAACGCCGTCAGAAGAAATCTCTTCCGCTGAGACGGCCGCGCTGGTCCAAACAATTCACCTAATTTACAACCTCGAAGAAACAACGATGCGATGAATAACCCCTTTCTTGAAAATCGTTTGAATGTCAACCGAAGATACTTCCTCGGCAAATTAAGTGTCGGCCTGGGCAGTGTCGCGCTTGGATCATTGCTGATCAAAGATCTGTTCAGTGATGGAAATGATATTCTGCCCAGCTTGCAACTTGGTCTACCCCACTTTGCTCCTAAAGCGAAAAGGATAATCTATTTATTTCAAAACGGAGCACCTTCCCAGCTGGAAACGTTTGACTACAAGCCTATGCTGCATAAAATGTATGGGCAAGACCTGCCAGATTCAATCCGTAACGGCCAGCGCCTCACCGGCATGACTGCCAATCAGGAGAGCTTTCCGCTGGTCGGATCGTATTTCCCCTTCAGGCAACATGGCAAGGCAGGCACCTGGGTAAGTGACCTGTTTCCAAACATGGCGAAAATTGTGGACGACATCTGCGTGATCAAATCCATGCATACAGAAGCCATCAACCACGACCCGGCACTTACCTTTATGCAGACCGGGGCGCAGCAAGGCAACAGGCCAAGTATGGGTTCATGGTTAAGCTATGGCTTGGGGACTGAAAACCAGAATTTGCCCGCCTTTTGCGTCCTGCTATCAAAAGGAAAAGGCAATGGACAGGGCGTATATTCTAAGTTGTGGACCAACGGCTTTTTGGAGAGCCGCCACCAGGGAGTGCAATTCAGCAACAGCGAGGAGAGAGTCCTCTACCTCAACAGCCAGGATGGCATCAGCCGCGAAGAAAGGCGAAAGATGCTTGATCACCTCAATGCGATGAATGAACTCAATTTTGAGGATGTCGGCGACCCGGAAATAAAGGCAAAAATCGAACAATACGAGCTGGCATACCGGATGCAGACTGCCGTCCCAGAAATCACCGACCTGTCAAAAGAATCAGATGCCACCATCAAACTTTACGGACCTGACTGCCTCATCCCCGGCACCTATGCCAGCAACTGCCTTTTGGCAAGGAAGTTGTCAGAATCAGGCGTCCGTTTTGTGCAGCTCTACCACCAGGGATGGGACCAGCATGTCAACCTTGCCGGCGAAATGCCCGGCCAGGCCTTGGATGTAGACAGGGCGTCAGCTGCTCTCGTCCAGGACCTGAAGCAACGGGGGCTGCTTGACGAAACCCTTGTTATCTGGGGAGGAGAATTCGGGAGGACAAATTACTGCCAGGGACCTTTGTCCCCCAACGCTTACGGGCGGGATCACCACCCAAGAGCATATAGTATCTGGATGGCCGGAGGGGGTGTAAAACCGGGAATTGTCTATGGAGAAACGGATGAATTTGGATACAATATTATTGAAAATCCTGTGCACATCAATGATTTTCATGCCACAGTGCTCCACCTGATGGGACTCGATCATGAAAAACTCATTTACAAACACCTTGGCAGACGCTACAGGCTTACGGATGTTGCCGGCAATGTCGTAAATGGAATTCTTGCCTGATGACAACGTGGAAATCCCTTCACTCGCATTTGAATTTTGCGCTTGTATGCCTGCTTGCATTGCTGTATCTCTTTTCCAACCAGCTTCACATACCCCTAACAGGCATCTTTGTTGGCAGAATGCACCCTTTGTTATTGCATCTTCCGATTGGGATGACCGCAGCCGTGTTGTTGTTGCACTTTTCGTCCTATTATGACGAAAAAACCAGGATCAGGCGAATGGACTCTGTCTTGCAATGGACCCTGTCATCGGCATTGCTTTCGGCCCTGGCCGGCATCATTCTCGCTGCCGAGACTGACACATATGAGCAAAGTGAAATTGGCTTGCATAAACATACCGGTACGGCGTTTGCCTTGCTCTTTTATGTCTTTGCGGCCACTTATTCTTATTCCGCCACGTGGGTAAGACATACCTTGCTGGCATGCAATGTTGGTATGCTGATCCTGGCAGGCCACTTTGGTGCAGAGATCACTCATGGACATGGCTTCCTCTTTCCAAAAAATACCACAAAAGAAACTGATATAAGCGTGTCCAGTGAATATGAAACTACGATATACACCGCCGTCATTTTGCCCTTGCTGGAAGAGAAATGCAATTCCTGCCACAATGCAGAAAAAACAAAGGGCAATCTGAACATGTCAGACACTCTCCAGTTTTTAAAAGGAGGCAAAAATGGACCTGTCCTGGTTTGGGGGAAACCAAAAGAAAGTCTGCTATTGCAACGCATTCACCTCGACATGGCCAACGAGGAACACATGCCCCCAAAAGAAAGAAAACAACTGACCGAGCAGGAACTGGCACTCCTCAATGCGTGGATTCAGGAAGCAAGGAGTTTCAACCAAACCCCGGCTACCCTATCGCAGGTAGGCAAACTGTACAGCCTGACGAAGCCATATTTCGAAAAAGCAACAACCCATCAGAAAGCATATACATTCGAACCACTCAGCAATGGGGATATCCAGGCATTGAACACACCGTACAGAACAGTGCGGCCCACCTTTGAAGGCAGTCCTGCACTCGTGGCTTCGTTTTTTCTTTCTTCCGAATATACTGCCCCGAGATTGCAGGAACTGAAAAAAGCATCCAAGCAACTCACAGAGCTGAGCCTTGCTGGCATGCCTGTTACTGATCAGGACCTTGCATTCATTGCCACTTTTCCTAACCTGGAGAAATTAAACCTGAGCGGCGGCAACATTTCGAGCGAAGGAATCGAAACGTTATCCACGCTGAAAAAGCTCGAGCGATTATCGATTGCAGCAACCGGTGTTGATAAACGTCTTGCTCTGTTTTGGAAAAGAATGCCTGCACTCAAGACAGTATTTATTGGCCAAACGCGGGTACCAGAGAGTGAGCTGGATCTTTGGAGGAAACAATTTCCAGCCATTCAATTTGAATCAAGCATGTCCATCCCCGGAAAGATTCAGTTGTCTGCGCCTGTTTTGAAAAATGAAGAAACCATCATCAATAAAGGGGAAAAAATCAGGTTACACCACTTTATCAAAGGTGTTAAAATTGTCTATACCACCGATGGTTCCATGCCGGACACGCTGCGAGGAATGGAATATACCGGTCCCTTTGCCGTGTCGGGATCCAGCGATATACGAGCAGTCGCGGTGAAAGACGGCTGGCTCGCCAGTGATGTGGCCTCATTTTCTGTTTTTGAAAAAGGAAGTCCTCCCCCTCGTTGCACATTGCTGACAGAGGCAAGCAGCCAATATGCCGGAAAGCAGGAAAAAACATTTACTGATGGTGCAAAAGCCCCCGCCAGCAATCTCAGAGACGAAAACTGGATCGCAT
>JAUMBK010000137.1:0-5184 GCA_032115795.1 Saprospiraceae bacterium
GGTTGGCAATGCAACTGTGGCTGTATTTGTCAGGTCACCTGTTAAGCTACCTGATACCGCAAGGTTTAGCGTATAGGTGATAGCTGATCCAGCAGGCAGGGAAATCAATTGACTGATATTTCCAGTACCTGACGCATTACCACCAGCCCCATTGCTGAATGAAGCTGACCATCCAGTCAATGTTGTTCCTACAGGCGCATCATCCGTAAATGTCGCACCCACCACATCACTTGGACCAGCATTTGATACAACGATTGTATAAGTGACTGATTCCCCTGGGGTATAGTAAGATGGAACAGAAGACTTCACCACTGACAGGTCCGCTTTTGGATCTGGAGTGTCTGTTTCACTATCAAAATTATTGGTTAGATCAGGGTCTGTTACTCCTGGAGGTACTTCCACAGAAGCGGTATTCTCCAGGTTGCCCTCAAAATCAGATGGTACATCAGCCGTAACTGTATATGTTACATTTTGACCTACACCTACAGGAATACTTACCGGTTCGTTAACGATATCGCCCGTGCCTGAAGAATGCAGTACACTCGCTCCTCCTGAAGCTACCGCCGACCAAGCTACATTGGTAAGCCGGCTTTCAAAATTATCGCTCACAATCGCATTGGTCACATCACTGGGTCCATTATTTGTCACAACAATTGTCCAGCTAACCGATTCACCTGGAGTAAATGTTGCAGGTACAGATACCTTGGTGATATTTAAATCACTTACATAAACAGGGGTATCAGTTTCGGAGTCTGTATTATTCTCTGGATTAGGATCCGCTACACCGGGTGGCGGTGCTATAGTAGCCGTATTGGTAAGGTCACCCGTGTAAGAGGATGGTACCGAAAGCGTTACTGTATATTGGACCGTTCCGCTCACAACGAGATCAATTAATTCATTGATATTTCCACTACCACTGGTTGCACCCGAACCGTTTGTAAAAACAGCGGTCCAGCCAGTGATGGTAGTACCTGCCGGAGCAGCATCATTGAATGTGGCTCCGGTCACTGCAGAAGGACCATTATTTGTAACCGTAATTACATATGTCACCGACTGACCGGGCGTAAACGTTTGAGATGCAGAGGTTTTTACTACAGCAAGATCTGCAGAAGGAATGATTGTTCCAGTTTTATCATTTTCTGCCAGATCACCAGGATCTCCGGACTCATTCGGATCTGCCGGGTTACCTGAATCAGATTCATCGGTCACAGATCCTCCATTATAGGAATTTCCCGATGCCAAAGCCCGGTTGTTGACTATTCCTGCCGCTATATCTGCTGCCGTTATTAGATATGTCGCTGTATAGGTGGCTTCCTCTCCAACGAGTAAGGTGCCTGCCACACTTGACAAAGTTGCACTTACAAACACAGGAACAGGAAGGATACCTGTACCTGAAAACTGAGATGTTTGCTCGGTAACAACCACGCCCGTAAGTGTTACATTTCCTGTATTGCTTACCTCATATGTGTATGTGATCGCGTCTCCGACAGATGGTGTGTTATCGGCTCCTACATCCAAACTGGAAGATTTGATGATAGCAATTCCAGGCAAGGATACAGGACTGGTCGTTGCATCATCCCGGTTATTTGACGGAATTGGATCAGTCTCATTACCGGTGACACTCGCATAGTTTTGATAATTCACCCCAAGGCCTGGTTCGTTGACTGTGACAGTAATGGTTAATACCGCGCTATCCAAATAATTTAAATTACCCACGTTCCAGATATACGTAATCGGATCGTAGGCCATGGCTGGGCTTGAACTCACATAGGTGTATCCATTTGGCAATGTATCCCGCACCACAACGCCGGTTGCATCGACGGGTCCCAAATTGTCAATGCGTATTTTGAAGGTGACATTCGTTCCTACATTAGGTGTAGCATTATTGACAGTTTTAGTCAATTTCAAGTCTGCGCCAATCGGAAATACAACTGGCGTAGGTACATTGTTATCATTTGCATCGTTGTCATTATCCGGATCAGGGTTAAGACCTAATTGTGAAATATCTGTCACTGTCGTACCTGCCGGACTCATTCCATCCGCAGTAGCAGTATTATTTACAAATCCTGTAGTACCTGGGGTCACATCAAATTGAACCCAAACGGTACCCTGACTTCCTATAAGAAGTTCCTGACCGGAAAACAAGATATTGGAAGCTCCTGTCCCATCCCATAATGCACTTCCCTGAAGAATATTGTACAAAGCAGGATTTACGCCCGAAGGAATAATCGTCGTGAAATTTCTCGGTGAAAGTGCAGAAAATTGTGAGACTAAATTATCATATACCTCAAGATTTTGCAGATCGACGTTGCCCAGATTTTCTAGAGTCAACTCAAAAATAATGCGGAAGTCAGTCAAAGAACCACTGCTGATATCCGTAACTGAATACACATTTTTTGCAAGCCCAATCCTGGGATTCTCATCGAATGTCACTTCCGCATCATCCAGATCCATCGGTTCTGCCCCTGCCGGACTCGTTCCCGTCGCCAGGACGGTATTCAGGTAATTTCCTCCGGATGGCGAATTTACAAAAATGGCCAGGCTCACAATGGCAGATTCGCCAGGCAATAATGTTCCTGTTCCGTTTAATAGATTGCTTTGCGTTGTGCCATTGTATGCAGGGTTAATCGCGATGCCACTTCCTGACGGACTTGAGACCAGCGTCGGATTCACAAGTGTCACTGCATTTGGAGATGGAAACGCCGATGCCAGATTGTCGGCCAACTGAATATTGTCAAGAAGGATATCCCCGGTATTTGAGACCGTTATTGAATAGCTCACCGCATAGGTACCGGGAATTGGTTCTGTAACAGTACCCGCGTTTTTGGTCACCGAAATCTCCGGATTTTCAGAAAATAACACAGGCGTAGGTGTCGAGTTATTGCCCGGATTACCATCGAGGTCCGGATCCGCCACCGCCCCGTCTGTAGACGTATCGTTGACTGATGCTCCACCGGGCGACGTGCCACTTCCTATGGCCAGATTGGTGTATGTGCCTAATTTAGTACCTGGTTCCACGCGTACGAGGATGGTAATTGTAGCACTAGCCCCCACCGCAAGCGAACTGGATGCAGCGACAAGCAGATTTTGGTTTGTAGATCCATTAAACGAACTATTGGCATTTACTGTCCCAGTTGATGATACGCTTACGATCGTAAAGCCGGTTGCGCCAACAAACGTAGTGGTTAGATTATCTGTAACCTGTACATTTGTGAGAGGTACATCTCCCGTGTTGCTCAACCCGATTTCAAATGTCACATCATATGTGCCATTTCCATTGTTGACATTGTTTGTCACTCTCTTTGCAACCGCTATTTCAGGATTCTCCTCAAACAAAACAGGAGTTGGCGTACTATTATCGGATGGACCATCATTTTCAGGGTCAGAATCCAAACCATCGTGCGACTGGTCAGTAACCGTCTGGTTGAAAGGGCTCACCCCGCTTGCCGTCGCTTCATTCGAATATGGACCCAATCCTGCCGGATCGACAGTGATAGTCAATACTATTTCACCCGAAGCACCTACTCCAAGCATATCTGTGCCCGCAAGTAAATTGGTATTGGTATTCCCATTATAATTACCCGTATTGACAGTAAATGTGGTGCTTGTTAAACTGTTTATTGTCATCGGTACGTTGCCAAATGTCAACAGAAGATTATCCGTGACCTGAACATTATCCAGTTGTACGTCTCCCGTATTTTCAACCAAGAATCCATACGTTAGTGTATAGGTTCCATCCTGATTGTTTACAGGTGTTCCCACCACTCTTTTTGCTAATGAAATTTGTGGATTCTCCGAGAAACTAGCCGGTGTCGGTACATTGTTATCTCCCGGCCCATCCTTATCAGGGTCAATTGTTCCCCCATCCTGTGACCTGTCACTGACAGTTGCCGAAGCGGGACTGGTTCCTCTGGCCGTTGCTGAGTTATTAAATGGACCCAAAGCAGAAGGAGTCACCCGTATGTCGAGGATAATTGTATCAATCTCATTAACGAGTATCTGATCAGTACCTAAAAGCATCTGATACGTTCCCGCTCCATCATAGGCAGTGTTTTCAGCCATATCCTGGCTCGTAATGGATAAAACCTGAATTATTGATGAAGGAAAGGCTATATTCAAAGAATCATTTACCTGTACATTTTGTAAAACAACATCTCCCGTATTCTGCACAGTAAATCTGAAAGTCAAGTCGTAAGTGCCATCGCCATTGCTGACAGGCCCATTCACAAGCTCTTTCGATATACCTATTTCGGGATTTTCGGTAAATGACACTGGAGTAGGTGTGCTGTTGTCTCCCGGACCATCATTATCAGGGTCGGAAGAAGTGCCATCCTCCGACTGGTCTGCCGTCGGCTTACCATTTGCATCACTTGCACTGGTATAGGCGCTGTTTACATAATTTCCTAAAAATGCACCCGGTGTAACCAACAAATTGATCACAATATAACCTGATTCACCTGGAACAAGACTTCCCAATGTAGCTGGGTCAATCAGTCGTGCATCCACTGCAGTGCCTGAAAAAGCTGGATTGACAACAAAGTCAGATGACGTGATACTGGCGACAGAAAAAGAAGTTGCCAGCTGGAATGTATTCGACAGCGTATCTCTTACCTGCAAAGCCTGTATAACTACATCGCCGAGGTTTTCAACTTTAATTACATATGAAAAAGCATAGCTTCCATCTCCATTGGAAACGGGAGCCGATGCCACATACTTTGATAATCCAAGACAAGCATCCTGCACCACAAAGGTATTGTTACCCTGGCAGCCGCTATCGTCCGACACTATGACTGAGTATGTTCCAGGAGTAAGGCCCGTAATATTTTGTGTAGTTGCCCCATTCGACCATTGGAAGTTATAATTGGTCGTCCCCCCTGTAGCCGTTATGGTCACAGAACCTGTAGCATCTCCACAAATTGCATTTACAGCTGATCCCGAAACCGCTATATTATTTGGAGCTGTAATTACAGCACTGGTAGTGGCAGTGCACCCATTGGCATCTGTAACAGTCACAATATATGTCCCGGCTGCCAAATCAGATATGTTTTGAGAAACGGCACCATTTGACCAATCATATATATAGGGAGATGTCCCCCCTGCAGGAGTAGTGCTAACAGACAGGCTGGGGATCCGGTTCATGGGTTCCATGGGTTGGGTTCGGGAAGACGGAATCGGAGTCCGGCC
>JAUMBK010000138.1:0-13119 GCA_032115795.1 Saprospiraceae bacterium
ATTTGGTCCTCAAACGATTGGCGGAGTGTTAAACTATGTCACAGCAGCGCCGCCTGAGACCTGGAAGGGAAAAGTCAAGATGCAGTCCGGAATCGGTGGATTGCGCAGTATCTTAGCACAATTTGGCAACACGATTGGCCAGTCTGGCTATACAATTTCTGTACTTCGGAAAGCGACAGACTCGCTTGGCAATCTGCGAATGAACGTCTCCGATATACAGGCAAAATGGCAGATACGCTCAGACAAAACAACACTGGTTTGCAAACTGGGCTACTACGACGAATCGTCCAATGCGACGTACATTGGGCTTACCCAAAATATGTATGCATCAGCGCAATCTGATTTTGCACTGCTGGCACCACATGACAGACTGTCAATCCGAAGATATAGCGCTAGTGCACATCACACTTACGCCATCAAAAACAAATGGCGGATCAACTCAAAAATTTATGCCTTTACCACCAATAGAAATTGGAGAAGACAGGACTTTGTTACAAATCAAAACAATCAGTCGAAACCTTTGAACTGGAGTGGCGTAACCTGGGGAAATGAACAACAAAAAGGAGGCGCCATTTATATGTTACAAAGCAATGCCTTCAGAAACCGTGCATTTGAAGTTGTTGCAGCCGAATCAGATGCTGAAGTGCATTTTCAAAAATTTGGAAAAAAGCATACCCTGAAAGCCGGCGTACGGCTGCTGGCAGAAAAAGCGTGGGAACAACGATTGAATGGGTCATCTCCATTTTCGGAATCCGGTTCACTAGTCGAGGATGAAGTACGCCCCGCCACAGCGTTTTCCGCATTTACACAATGGCAATCCCAGTTGCACGCCACAGTTCAGTGGCATGCCGGACTCAGAATGGAGCATGTGCATTATGCAAGAAATATTTTCCGAAGATCATTCCCGATTCAGGGCAAGGCTGCGATCAGAGATACAAACATTCTCGGCGAAAACACATTGTTCTCCACCATTCCTGGTGCCGGTCTCACATGGACACCATCAGACAAATACCACGTATTTACTGGCATACATGCCGGTTACGCGCCCCCCCGGATCAAGGATGCCATCACCAATAATGGCGAAGTCTACTCCTTAAATGCGGAAAAAAGCACCAATTTTGAAATCGGTTTCAGGGCAATGCCCATGGAAGGAATACGCTGGGAGTTTACCTATTTTAACATGGATTTTTCCAATCAGATTATTCCTGTCTCCCTTTCCAGCGGAGGGAGCGGTGTGGGATTGATAAATGGTGGCGAAACAATCCATCGTGGTTGGGAAAGCAGCCTTACATTTTCTGTTTCGGAGTTTGCCGGATGGAAAGCCAACCGTCTCTCTATTCAATCAAATATCACACATAGCAAGGCCCGGTTTAGCTCTGATTACCTGTCAAATGGTCTTCCGGTCAAAAACAACACAACTCCCTATGCGCCCGCTTTGTTGGTGCACACGTCAGTCGTGTTTGAAAATGAGTCCGGACTCCTCCTTCGGATCAGCAACCAATATGTGTCCAGGCAATTTACCGATGAGATAAACACTGACCTGCCCACGCCCGATGGTAGAAATGGTCTCATTCCGGCATACCATACCCTTGATTTTCACCTGGGCTGGAACATAAAAAAATGGAATACCTCCATTGGATGTACCATCAAAAATGTGACCAATGAACGATATATTATTTCAAGACGCCCCCAGGGGATCCGCGTAGGATTGCCCATACTTACTATAGGGTATATTGAATATCACTTCTAAACTTTGGTTTATTTACTACTTGTGACTTACTGAATCATTCCTTAAGTCGAAGAAGACCCGGTATTTGTTTCTGTTTTATCTTTGTTGCCGTTTTCAGACTGTTGCAGTATGTGTAACCAAAGGTAAACAAGATTTATACATCAGCACAACGCGTAAACAGGTTGTCATTTTTACTCATTCTTCACCAAACAAGCTTTACATCTATGAAACTCATCTCCTGGAATGTCAATGGAATTCGTGCCGTCATGGGAAAGGAATTTCTCAGACAATTCCATGAATTTAATGCGGATGTCTATTGCCTGCAGGAAACAAAAGCCCAGGAAGACCAGGTAGCCGAGGCACTGCGGGATCTTGATGGCTGGCATATCCATAGTAATGCCGCAGACAAAAAGGGGTATTCTGGAGTATGCACCATTTCCCGCACAGAACCCATCTCCGTGTCAAAAGACATGGGCATTGCGCAGCATGACAATGAAGGACGGGTGCTGACAACGGAATTTTCAGATTTCTACCTCGTTAACGTATATGTGCCCAACAGTGGTGAGGGCATGAAAAGACTTGATTACCGCGCAGAATGGGATGCAGACTTTACAAGGTACCTTGCAGGACTTCGCCAGAAGAAACATGTCATTGTCACCGGTGATTTCAATGTAGCCCACCAACCCATAGACCTCGCCAGACCAAAGGAAAACTATAACAAAACGTCAGGATATACCCAGGTGGAAATTGACGGCATGTCCAATTTGCTGCTCGCGGGCTTTGCCGATTCGTTCAGAAAAATCTATCCTGAAAAGGTACAGTACTCCTTTTGGAGTGTTCGCTTTGGCGCACGGGCAAAAAATGTGGGCTGGCGCATCGATTACTTCCTCGTTGACGAACGCATGGCTGACCGCATTGCCGATGCGTATATCCTGGATCAGGAAATGGGATCTGATCATTGTCCCGTCGGCCTGTTGCTCACCTAACTGTGCCAGCACCGAAAAAGACAAAGATTAAATGAAGGAAGCCGTCATGAATTCCTGAAAAATCCGCAACTTTGCAGCTATATGCAAGATGTAGGCTATTCCTATCTGAATGAACTGAATGAGATCCAAAGGCAGGCTGCCTCTTGTCTCGATGGGCCTGTCATGGTCATCGCCGGCCCTGGGTCAGGCAAGACAAGGGTGCTTACGTACCGGATTGCGCACATGATACATACTGGTGTTCCTCCCGGCAACATTCTCGCGCTGACGTTTACAAACAAAGCTGCCAGAGAAATGAAAGACCGAATTGAACGCGTCGTAGGTACCAAAGCCCAGCGGGTATGGGCGGGTACGTTTCACTCCATCTTTGCCCGCATCCTGCGCGTGGAGGCACACCGCATCGGCTTTCCCAATGATTTTACCATCTACGATACCGATGACACAAAAAGTGTGATTTCTGAAATCATCACACAAATGAACCTGGATAAAAAAGTCTATGCTCCGGGTGTCGTCAGGTCCCGAATATCCGCAGCCAAGAGCAACCTGATCACCCCCAAAGCCTATGTGGCCAATGATGAACTTATGGCGTACGACCGCATGAACCGCCGACCGCTCATCCACGCCATCTACGAAAAATATGCGGCACGTTGTCAGCGGGCAGGTGCCATGGATTTTGATGATCTGCTCTTGCAAATGTTCCGCTTGCTGTACCAAAATCCCGACAATACCCGTGAAAAATACCAGCGACAGTTCCAGTACCTGATGGTGGATGAGTTTCAGGATACAAATTACCTGCAATATGAAATACTGAAACTGCTGAGCCTCTACCCCGGAAGCACCCAGAACATTTGCATTGTCGGTGATGATGCCCAAAGTATTTACTCATTCCGAGGGGCCACCATTGAAAACATCCTCCAGTTTGAGAACGATTTTCCCAGCCTGCAAACATTCAAACTCGAACAGAATTACCGGTCCACACACTACATCGTAGAAGCCGCCAATGAGGTAATTAACCACAACAAAAGGCAGATCCAGAAAACCATCTGGACAGACAGAGCCGAGGGATCCAAAATTAAAATAATCAAAACCCTCACCGAAACCGAAGAAGGTAAACGAGTTGCAGATACAATCATCGAACAAAAAAATAGGCATAACCTTCATAACAAGGATATAGCTATCCTGTATCGTACCAACGGACAGTCACGAATCTTTGAAGAACACCTCCGAAGATACAATATCCCCTACCGTATTTATGGAGGCCTTTCCTTCTATTCCAGAAAAGAAGTGAAAGACCTCATGGCCTATATGCGCCTCACCGTCAATGACAAGGATGATGAAGCGCTCAAACGAGTCATCAACTATCCCCGAAGAGGCATCGGAGACAGCACCATTGATCAAATCAGCCAGCTGGCTGACGACAATGATATGAGCATGTGGGAAGTTTTGTCAAAAATTGAACTCAACAGCCGTGCCCGCAAAAATATTGGTGATTTTGTCCAACTTATGCACGCCTTCAAAGCAAAAGCGGCCAAGTCCAATGCGTACGAAATCGCTGACTACATTGCCCGCCAGTCCGGCATTCTTACATTGCTGAAAGAAGACAAAAGTCCGGAAGGCCAGGCCAGAATCGATAACATTACATCGCTCCTTGACGGGATCCAGGAATTTGTGCAGGAAGATGAAATCAGAGAAGGAGAAGAAGTCTCATCCGACCGGAGCCTCTCCGCCTGGTTGCAGACAGTCTCCCTTATGACGGATGCAGACGAAAAAGAAACTAATCCGGACAACGTGACACTCATGTCAGTCCATTCCGCCAAAGGACTGGAGTTTAGATCCGTCTTCGTTGTAGGCCTAGAGGAAAACCTCTTTCCAAGCTACATGGCTTTGAGTGAAGGAAACCAGGTCGACGAAGAAAGACGGTTGTTTTACGTGGCCATTACGCGGGCCGAAGAGTTTCTCACTCTTACTTATGCAAACAGCCGTTACCAATACGGACAGATGCGCTACAACGACCCAAGTCGTTTTTTGGAAGAAATTTCAGACAAAAATCTGGATGCCATGATCAGCATCGTCAAAAAACCGGCATTTCCTGAACCAAAGATATTAGGCAACTTTAAGGCCTTGGGCCCAAAAAAGCCAGCAGTGACTGTTGATCCTTCCACATTTGAAGCAGCCAACCCAGCTGAAATTCAACCAGGCATGGAGGTGCTTCACTTAAAATTCGGACAAGGGACAGTATTGGACATTGACGAACGTATGGTTGCTACCATCCGCTTCGAATCATCTTCCGACGCACCAGAAAAACGCATCATGCTCCAATTTGCCAAATTGCAAATTGTAAAATAATAGCTATTGGCGTCTTACAGCAACGCCTTCACCAGATCAGTCAATTTTTGCTGGCTGTGTCCTTTGCCCGTAAGCCGGTGCCTTTCCACATTGTCTTTGTAAATCAAAATGATCGGCTGACCAGGAATGTCATATTTGTCCGTAATTGCCTTGTTTTGATCTGTATCCACTTGCAAAAAAGTCGCCTGACTGATGGACGCATCCGTCATCAATGCCTCTACGGCAGGCCTCTGCTCTTTGCAGATGGAACACCACGTCGCATGAAAGAATACCAAAGTGACACCCGTTTTGATCTGGCTCTCATAACTTTCCAGCGATGTAACAGGACTCAATACGCCTGCATCACAACAAAGTTCCTCCTTTTTGCACGAGACCAACACAAGGCCCATTAACAATATTGAAAATACGTACTTCATAATTCAGGATTTTTTTAATCTTTTAGCTCTTCCCGCTCATCGATCGATGAAGAGTGGAAAATTTGCCGCTACATTTGCAAACAAAAATACATCTTTCCGACCATTATTTCTGAACTCGTTTCTACCGCAATATTTCAACCAAATTCGCACAGATGGTTTCGGTAATCTGGTCTATAGGCAAATCATTGGCATCCGTACCAAACGGATCCTCAATCTCTTCCGCAAGCAATTCAATACTCCCGAAAACATAAAACACGAGCGACACGATGACCATTGCCCAGTACCCAAACTCCCTCACAAATCCAATGGGCATGGTAAACACATAAATGAAGATAATTTTCTTCAAATACAGGCTGTACGAATATGGGATGGGTGTTTTTCTGATTCGCTCACACGTACCCATGATATCAGTAAATGCACTCAGCTCGTCATTCAACGTAAGTACTTGAAGCTCCGATATTTTTCCCACTAAAACCAATTCCTGTATCTCCCGGTATATCGCTTTCATCACCTGGTTAGGCAGATGCGCCGCCTGTCCATACCAAGAGGCATCGTACCTAGACGTCATTTGTAAACTGGCAATGGACGAAGTATCCCTAAGGTGGTCCCGAGCTGCAATGATGTAATTGGATAGTAAAATCTGAAATAACCTGCGCTGGTCTTCTGTCAAAGAAAAAGAGGACAGTTTTAATGCAAGATTACGGGAATTATTGACATATGCGCCCCACGCCTTGCGCCCTTCCCACCAGCGATCATATGCCGTGTTTGTTCGAAAAACCAGCAACAGGGACAAGACAAAACCGACCAATGCATGGATGGCTGTGGTATTCTTGAACGTCGCGCCAAACACCTCGTTTTCAAGGTAGGCAATGATACCGGTAAACATGGCCACCGCAACCATCCCGGGCAACATCATGCGAAAGGTATCGCTCCGATGGAAGGCAAAAATCAGCCTCCACCAATCCCTCGGATTATAAATAACCATGTAGCTTGTAATTTAAGTAATTAATCGCGTATCCTCGAAATTTCAGGACAAGCAATGCCTCCAAAATAGCGCACAATGCCTATGCCTGCCATCACGTACCGATCATTCCCCTTGGAATCCCCACGCTGCCGACCCGCATCCCCTATACCATCAATCAACGAACGATCCGCAAGACTGACTGCAATCTCCCCTCTCGTATCCCTCAAAGTGACCTTATCTGGAAAGACCGTACTCACATCATCCAGGTAATCAGTAAATAAAAAGCGTGTGCTTATCTCTACGTTTAGGCTCACATGTCTATTTAAGTCAAACTTAAAACCACCTCCCAGAATCAAGCCTCCGGTAATCGTCCCATATTCCTGACCCAATGGCTGCCCCTCCGTGCCCATCTTTCGAAGAGAATAGCGGACATCATTCAATGTGGCCGTAGGATTAAAATAGGTGAGATTTACACCACCAAAAAAGTATGGTGTTTTATTGTATGTAGGGTGCCCATGCTCATAATGAAAGAAATTAAATTCAATCACACCCGACAAATCGCCCAAAAGAGACTCGAACTGCAAATTCCTGCCCTTCTCAAACCGATTATCTGAAACCGCATCGTTTGCTCCCACTTTACCCATGCTCAATCCAAGCCTTGCATTTACGCGATGATTGAAATTATAGCGGCCAATCAGACCTCCGGCCAAGCCAGGTTGAACAATCTTCAAGGTGGTATTCAAATCACCGTAATAATAGCTTGTGCCAATCCAGCCACCCAGCTCATACCCCTTTTGGCCCACAACAAATAACAGTGCTCCAAAAACAAAAGCGAGTGAAAGAACCAGGCGTTTATATATCAGCATCATAGAAGTAAAACGTTACTTCGATTAATAAAGTGTAAAAATAGAATATTAATTCTGAATTGTCTGAAACGTAATCCCACGAACTACTTTCGCTCTCCTGCAGCGCCTATATTTCTATTCGCAACCTGTTAAATGTATTCCGTTCTGCCAGGATAGTAACCGCTCCATCTTCTACAAACACATCGTCCAGTGAGATTGGTTTTTCATTCAACCACACCTTCCCCGCCACAAAAGACAAACCGCGAACAACAATCTGATATGTACTGTATGTGGGTTCGTAATGACCATTGGCTTTCAATGTCAACGTAAATGCATCTTTCTCTGAGACCGTTTTCCAGGATTTTACATTGTACACACCTCTTTCGTATTCATACCCATCCCCGGCATCTTCATACAATTCACTCTGTACTTTATCCCCTCCGTAATACACCAGCAATGTCAGCTGATCTATGTCCTTTTCCCCCACATATTGCATCACTGGAAAGAAGGGAATCACAGCCCCCTCACGAATAAAAAAAGGAATTTTATCCAACGATGCCTCCGCCAGAATTTCCCTACCCCCATCCAAAAGCTCCGAGGTCCAGAAATCGTACCATTTGCCCTTCGGCAAATATACATATCTCGTCCTGGCATTTGGTTCTAAAACAGGACAAACAAGAATATGATCACCCAAAACAAATTCATCCACTCTGTACAATGTATCCGGGTCATGCTGGTCAAAGAGCGATATGGGCCTTACTATCGGCGTAAACTTATTTACATACTGATAGAATGCAGTATAAAGATACGGTAAAAGCCTGTACCTCAATTCAATGTATTCCTTACTGATTCGCAGCGCCTCCTCCCCAAATGACCAGGGCTCCTGCTCTCCATGATCACCCGAGCTATGGGTTCTGAAAAAAGGATGAAAAGTTGCCAGCTGAACCCACCGTATGAATAACTCAGGCGTAGGATGATCTATAAACCCACCCACATCCGAACCTACAAATGAAAAGCCACTGATACTCAATCGCTGGCATTGCATGGTGGCAATCCAAAGATGCTCCCACGAAGCAATATTGTCGCCTGTCCATGAAGCTGCATACCGCTGCGTCCCCGCATACGCTGATCGCGTAATGATCAACGGTCGCTTGCCCCCATTGTATTTCTTTACACCCTTCAATGTGGCTCTCGCCATCTGCATACCATACACATTGTGCGCCTTCCGATGGCTGCAGGGATGACCGTCATAATCATGTCGGACATCGTCTGGAAAAGTCTTCCCCTCAATCTCAAACAACGCCGGCTCATTCATGTCATTCCAGACGCCCCTGACTCCGATCCCTTCGACCAATTCCTTAAATAAGCCCGACCACCACTTACGCACACGGGCGTTGGTAAAGTCTGGAAAATAACAATCCCCAGGCCACACCTTTCCCCTCATGTATGGACCATCGGCCCTCCGGCAAAAGAAGTTTTGCTCCATTGCCGCCTGAAACAAAGGATACTCCTTGTCCACTTTAATCCCAGGATCGATGATAGCCACTGTCTTTATACCCAGCCCAGCCAGAGTAGAAACCGTCTTTTTTGGGTCAGGAAACTTAGTGCTATCCCATGTAAAACATCGAAAGCCGTCCATGTAATCAATATCAAGGTAAACGGCATCACAGGGTATCGAATTTTGCCTAAATTTATTGGCCACATCAATCACTTTCTCGTGGGGAGAGTAACTCCATTTGCTTTGCTGATATCCTAAAGACCAGAGAGGAGGCAACTCAGGTGTGCCTGTCAATTCAGTATACCTCCTTGATACATCCACGATTTCAGGCCCGGCTATAAAATAATAGTTCATCTCACCACCCTCAGCCCAAAAACTCGTTACAGAACGCCGTTCAGACCCAAAATCAAAGTGTGCACGAAACGTATTGTCAAGAAAAATTCCATATGCCAGATTGTGGTGAACGCCAATATAAAAGGGAATTGCTTTGTAAATGGGATCCTCCTCCTTCTTAAAACCATATACATCCATCGCCCAGTTTGTAAAACGACGCCCTCGTAAATTTAAATGGGTAGTTTTATCTCCCATTCCAAAATAATGCTCTCCTTCCTGCACTATCTTGCTCATCTTTACAATGTTGCCTCCATATTGGGCATGCTCCTCCCAGTGAAAACCCCTCTCATCTTCACAATACACATTTCCAGCCAGATCCAGCATGCGCAATCCCATTCCATTGCGCATCACCTCTACACGCACATGCTTTGTACTGACAAAGAAAGAAATCTCATTTTCTGTGAGTGACAAAGCACAATGTCTCGCTTCAAACCGATTGTGGATTGCATAACTAAAGTCCTCCTCAAAAATACCATCAGGACTGTAGCGAACTCTGACTATATCGTCACTTATGGCAATTACCCACAATTCACACCCCTCTGATGTACGAAACACAACCTGAGTTTCAGTTTGACTCCAGGCCTCAATCCTGGAGGGTAGATGTTCTATTCCCATTGCTTTAGCACAATTTTAAAAAAAAAGACCACACTTCGCTGAAATGTGGTCTTGGTGAGGTCGGAAGCGGATTTGAACCGCTGTACGAGGTTTTGCAGACCTCTGCCTAGCCGCTCGGCCACCCGACCCAATGAGGCGCCAAAGATAACTATAATTTTTGGATTTCCAAAACGTTTTCTCTTCAAAGAGGAAAAAACTGTTGCAATCAAGGAACGAAATCTTCGTATTTTTACACCTTCAAAAAATACCATTTACCCTAATGAAAATCCAGGCCTTCACATTTAATGACTTTTATGAGAACACGTACATTGTGTATGACGAAACCCTTGATTGCATCATCATTGACCCTGGTTGCAACAATCCATCAGAATGCAACGAAATTACCGCTTTCATAAAAGAAAATACCCTAAAACCACAGTTCTTGATTAACACACATTGCCATATTGACCACGTTCTCGGAAACCGGTTCGTGCACGAGACCTATGGCATCGCCCTCTCAGCCCACAAAAAGGAAAAAGCAGTTTTGGATGTCGGTATTCAAACTGCTACCATGTACCATATTCATTACAATCCATCCCCGGACATCATCCATTTTTTGGAGGAAGGGGACACTATAGAGTTTGGCACATCCTCCTTCACTGTTCTCTTCACACCAGGACATTCGCCCGCAAGTATCTCATTATATAATAAAACCCACCACATTCTGATTTGCGGTGATGTCCTGTTTCAGGGAAGTATTGGCAGAACGGACTTGCCTGGTGGGAATTTTGAAACTCTCACTCGCGTGATCAGAGAGAAATTTTTCACATTACCAGATGAGACTGTGGTGTATTCTGGGCATGGTCCATCAACAACCATTGGTGTTGAACGCAGAACAAATCCTTTTTTCTAAGCCTGTCAAGAATTATTCGTAGGTTTGTAGTAGAATGTTTTGATATTCGTTTGAAAATTATACCCCATGTATCCTGACCTGTCCTACCTCTTTCATGACATTTTTGGCACTAATGTCGATAACTGGACATCGATATTTAAAATGTTTGGATTCATGCTGGTAATAGCACTTGTCGCGTGCGGTTATCTTTTAAAATCAGAATTAGTCAGACTTGAAAGGGAAGGCAAAATCCTCCCTAAACAAGTGACCATGACAGAAAATGGCAAGCTACCCCTTACTGACATCCTAACAAACGCTTTCTTTTTGTGTGTTCTTATCGCAAAAGCAGCCATTATCCTGAATGACTTTGCCCATTTTAGCGCCAACCCGGCAGGAGCCATCTTTTCCGGGGAAGGAAACTGGTTGGCAGGTATCCCCGCTGGACTCCTTTTTACAGTATATCATCTGTGGAAAAACAGCCAGGCAAAGGATAAACCAGTGACAATAACAGTCCCTGTGTATCCCTCGTCCAAGACGAATGACATAATCATTCTTGCAGGACTCTCAGGTGTTCTTGGAAGTAAACTGTTCTCTGTCCTTGAAGATATACCCGCCTTTCTTCAGGACCCCGTTGGCGCTTTCTTTTCCGGTAGTGGTTTGAATGTCTATGGAGGATTGATTGTTGCCTTTATCGTTGTCTATTGGTACGTGAACAAAATTGGCATCAGGCCCATCTTTATGATGGATATTTCAGGCATGGGGATCTTACTCGGTTATGCTATAGGAAGAATTGGGTGTCAGCTATCCGGCGACGGTGACTGGGGTATTGTTGCCAGCCCCATTCCTGAATGGTGGATGCTTCCAGATTGGCTTTGGTCCTACAATTACCCCTCCAATGTAAACAATGATGGCGTCCTGCTTGCGACATGTGACCCACAAAGTTATCAACAGGCCATCTTATCAGGTCTGTCTACCGAAAACAGCTGTGTCCAAAGCTGTGGCATTCGGTATTGCCACCAGTTAGGACAAGGTGTATACCCGACACCCATTTATGAAACTGCTTTCGGCCTGCTTGCGTTCGGACTGATGTATCTAAAGAGAAAATCATTTACCATTCCAGGCACTATGTTTTTTACTTACATGATTCTGAATGGAGCTGAACGCTTTGCCATTGAAATCATTCGGGTAAATGAAAAGTATAGTTTATTCGGACTTAACTGGAGTCAGGCGCAATATATTTCTGTCTTGTTTGTATTGACAGGAGCTCTCGGCCTGGTATACCTATTGCGTAAAAAAAGAACTGTAGCTGACTAGAAAAAACGATAGGTTGAGACTGGGCAATCGTGCTCCTCAACTTTTTACATGCACTGTCTGATTTTCATTGCTGTCATTTCCAGCTCCTCCTTGCTAAAGGACTTCTTTTCGCTGGTAAAATTCATATCGGCTACCTTATTCATCGGTATTAAATGCACATGCGCATGAGGCACCTCCAAACCAATCACCGATATCCCCACTTTTTTACAGGGAATCGCTTCACCTATTGCCTTGGCCACCTTTTTTGATACCATAAAAAGACCTGCCAAAAGACCATCATCCAAATCAAATATATAGTCCACCTCCATTTTTGGTATAACCAGGCAATGGCCCTCAACTAAAGGAAAAACATCCAGAAATGCAAGATAACCTTCGTCCTCATAAATAAGATGGCAAGGTATCTCCCCTGAGACGATCCGTGAAAACAACGACGCCACTACAATGAAATTTTAACGATCTCAAAATTAATCAAACCCGCTGGTGTCTGAATCTGGGCTACATCCCCTACTTTTTTACCAAGCAAACCTTGGCCTATCGGCGAACTTACAGAAATCTTCCTCTCCTTTAGATTTGCTTCTGCCTCAGCCACTAATTTGTATGTCACCTCCGTACCATTCTTCTGATTTCGTATAGTCACACTGGTCAAAACTGTCACTTTGGAGGTGTCCAATTGACTTTCATCTATGATTCGGGCGCTGGCAAACATCTTTTCCATTTCATTGATCTTCATCTCAAGCATGCCCTGGGCGTTTTTTGCTGCATCATACTCAGCATTCTCGGACAAATCGCCCTTCTCTCTTGCCTCAGCAATAGCACGTGCTACCTCCTCACGACCTTTCGTCTTCAGTTCATCTAATTCAGACCTAAGTTTTTCATATCCCACCTGGGTCATATAAGAAATAGACATAATATCTAATTTTAGTACAAAAAATAAACAGACGTTTATACCGGTATAAACGTCTGTTGAAGAAGCTTCTAAAAAATAGTAAACCTATTTTTCAGTAAAAATGTTCCTTAAAAAGCAAAACGCAACGTAAAATTATGTGTTCCTTTAAACGGATTTGTAGTGCGGTAAGCATAATCAATTGCAAGAGTATTCTCCCCACTCTTATTCATAGGTACATTTACGGTGCCTCCTGCTGAAA
>JAUMBK010000139.1:0-4470 GCA_032115795.1 Saprospiraceae bacterium
TCATGTATCTCAAAGTCAAGAAAGTGGAAATGAAAATGTCGTCACCGACGACTTCGTAAGGAGCCAAAACTAACTCCAATCATTTCCCTGTAGGTATGGAAGATTCGACTTTTCAGATACAGGAAGTAAGTATGCTATGTTTACACTTTTTTCAAGTGTCGTTCATCAGGAGTTCTTGTAACATCCCTGATGGAAGTGTAAATATACATTGACAAAACACATATACAAACTTTTTGTATGAATATCAGCAGTTTATCTTTGGTTCAAGTTACTGATCTCAATATTCAAACAAAGAATTAACACACCTCTCTACACTCTTCTCAGAATTTCATCGGATATTTGCGCACATGGCAAAGTCCACTCCCAAATACATCCATCGGGACATCAGCTGGTTGTCCTTCAATTACCGTGTGCTGCAGGAAGCCAGGGACCCTGCCGTCCCGCTGCTGGAACGGCTGAAATTCCTGGCCATTTATTCGTCCAACCTTGATGAGTTTTTCCGTATCCGCGTGGCCAACCACCGCAACCTGATGCGCGCCGATAAATCAACCATCAAAAATCTGGAATATTCACCGGAAGTAGTACTGAAAGAGCTGCTCCAGGTCGCCAATAAACAGCAGTTGGAATTTAGCCGGATTTTTGAAGATGACATCCTGCCCGCTTTGCGTAAAAATGGTATCCACATCGTCAACTGGACCAAAATGAGCCGGGAACAAATGGAGTTTGTCGATACTTATTTTAACGAATACCTGCTCCCCTTCGTTCAGCCAGTCATTCTCGCAGGCAGGAAAATAAAGCCTTTTCTGAACAATGGAGCCTTATACCTTGCGCTGCACCTTCGCGATAAAGAAACAGGTAAGAATATCCCGGATGACTATGCGATTGTAAAAATCCCATCTGACCACCTGTCGCGCTTTCTCGAACTCCCGGCAAAAGCCGATGGAACGAAGCAGATACTGATGCTCGATGATGCCGTTCGATACAGCGTACGACTCATCTTCCCGGGTTACCAGATTCTGGATACATACTCCATCAAACTGACCCGCGACGCAGAGTTGTATATCGACGATGAATATACCGGCGACCTCATTTCAAAAATTAAGAAAAGCCTCAACAAACGAGATATAGGCATCGCATCCCGAATGGTCTATGATCGCTCTATGCCACAGCATTTTCTGGAATACCTGATGCGCGTCTTTGAGATCGACAGCATGGACCTCTTGCCGGAAGGGCGTTACCACAACAACTCCGACTTTTTCAAGTTTCCGTCGTTCCACCTGTCCCACCTGCGTGAACCGGAACTGCCACCCATTCGAATGAGCGCACTCGAAGATGCCGAATCGGTGTTTGAGGCTATCCGCCAAAAGGACCACCTGCTACATGTGCCTTACCACAGCTATGAAAGCGTTATCCGCTTTTTTGAAGATGCCGCCAGTGACCCGGATGTCACGCACATCAAAATTATCCAGTACCGGGTAGCTAAGGTCTCCCGTATCATGGAAGCCATCAAGCTGGCAGTAAAAAATGGTAAGCAGGTCAGTACTTTCATTGAAGTGAAAGCGCGTTTTGACGAAGAAGCCAACCTTCGCTGGGGAGAGGAACTCGAAGCTGCCGGTGTCACAGTCTATTACAGTATGCCAGGATACAAGGTGCATTCCAAACTCGCCCTCGTCAGGCGCATGGAAAATGGGCACCCCTCCTTGTATGCTTATCTGGGCACAGGCAACTTTCATGAAGTAACTGCCCGAATCTATTCTGATTTTGGCATTTTTACCCACGATAAACGAATGACGGCAGAGGTTGCCCGCATCTTTAATTTTTTGGAAACAAAGAAAAAGCCAGGCCAGCCATTTCAATACCTGGGTGTCGGGCTCTTCAACCTCAAAGAAAAACTGATTAGCCTGATCAAGCGCGAAATTGCCAATGCCGGCAAAGGACAAAAAGCGCGCCTGCTCCTGAAAATGAACAGCCTGCAGGATGAAGAAATGATCAGACTTTTGTACGAAGCAAGCCAGGCAGGTGTAAAAATCAAGCTGATAATCAGGGGAATCTGCTCTCTTGTTCCCGGAGTGAAAGGCCTGAGCGACAACATTACTGCGATCTCGATCATCGACCGATTTCTCGAACACAGCCGAGTCTTTGTGTTTTACAATGGGGGTAATCAGGAAGTGTACTTATCTTCAGCCGACTGGATGGTGCGCAACCTGCATTATCGCGTTGAAACCGTATTTCCTGTCCTCGATCAATCGTTGGCAGATACCATCATCGATTGCATGAAACTGCAATGGCAGGACAACCTGAAAGCCCGGATTCTCGATGCACGCCTCTCAAACCGCTATCGCACATTCAATGACGATATTGCAATCAGATCTCAGGTTGCTACATATTATTACATCAAACGCCGGGAAGAAGCTTCGGCAGCTGCACTCATTCAAAACGAAAATTGACCAGATGATACACGCGATTTCGCCCATTGATGGACGCTATGCGGCGGCGACCGCACCACTGCAAAAATACATGTCTGAATATGCCCTCATCCGCTACCGTTTGTTGGTGGAAGTAGCCTATTTTAAGGCCTTAGTCCGGATACCGTTGCCTCAATTGGCAGGGTTGGATCATCAAAACCTCACGATTCTGGATGATTTGGTTGCTCATTTTTCTGATGCAGATGCTGAAGAAATTAAGAAAATTGAGAAAACGACCAACCACGATGTCAAAGCTGTCGAGTATTATATCAAGCAAAAAATCAAGGATACACCGCTTGCTTCCTACTCCGAATTTATCCATTTTGGGCTGACATCCCAGGATATAAATAATACGGCTATTCCTCTCATGCTTCGGGATGCAATGGATGGGGTCGTGACACCTGCCTTGCACATTGTCAAAGAAAAGATTCAAACATTTGCCCGTGAATATGAGGGTATTGCCATGCTCGCAAGAACACATGGTCAACCGGCATCTCCAACAACGGTTGGCAAAGAATTTATGGTCTTTGCCGAAAGATTGGACAATGCTCTGAATAATCTGCAGTCGCTGCCTTTATACTGTAAATTTGGAGGCGCTACCGGCAATTTCAATGCCCACAAAGTTAGCTACCCGGATGTAAACTGGCCTGACTTTGCAGATCATCTTGCGCAGTCATTGGGATTGGTCAGACATCATTATACTACCCAAATAGCGCATTACGACGATCTGGCAGCTGTTTTTCACAGCCTATCCCGAATCAATACCATATTGATTGACCTTTGCAGGGATATCTGGACATATATTTCCATGGATTACTTTTCGCAAAAAACCATCGCCGGAGAAGTGGGTTCATCTGCTATGCCACATAAGGTCAATCCCATCGATTTTGAAAATGCCGAAGGAAATTTTGGCATGGCCAATGCACTCTATGGATTCCTGGCGGACAAATTACCTATTTCTCGTTTACAGCGGGACTTGACAGACTCAACGGTACTCCGCAATATTGGTGTTCCATTGGGGCATACATTGATTGGCCTCAAATCACTTGCCAAAGGCCTGGATAAAATTTACCTCAATGAAACCGCTCTGCATCATGACCTGGCCAACAACTGGGCCGTGGTGGCCGAAGCCATCCAGACTATACTGCGCAGAGAACTATACCCTGAACCCTATGAAGCACTGAAAGCACTGACAAGGGGAAAGCCACACATCGCACAGGAAGATATTGTCGCCTTCATTGAACATCTCGATATACATGACTCTGTAAAGGCTGAATTAAAGATGATTACTCCGTGGAATTATACTGGGTATGTGTAAATTCGATCACCACCCAACTCCCAACTCCCATCTCCCAACTGAATGTCTGAATCGCTGATTAGGCAGATTATTGGATTCCACAGATTTTATAACAACACAATTAACATATTACAAGAATCAATCCATCATAAGGCTACTTTCCAAAGATTCCAGATTCTCAATTAAAAATATCCCCCTACCTTTGCAAAAATACTACCTCGCTATGGCCAAAAAACTGCACAAGCCTCACGACACTTTTATCAAAGATTTGTTGAGCCATCCGGAGAGTGCCTCTGCTTTTTTGGAGCAGGCCCTGCCTCCGACCCTCTTTCGAAAGTGTATCATGGAAAAATTGGTTCAATTAAACACGTCTTATGCCACACCCGACCTGGATGCATTAGTCAGCGATATTATTCTGAAAGTACCTCTTGAAGGGAGTGATGACACTGTGACTATTTCCGTATTGGTTGAGCATAAATCAAAGGTGGATCACCTCACCTGTATTCAACTGCTCGCCTACATTGCCAATGGCTACAATCTGCAGAGAAAACAAAAACAAAGACTCAGCGTCATTGTACCAATATTGTATTATCATGGAAAGGTAAACTGGAAGTTCCGGCCATTACATCAATTATTCAAAAATATTCCGGACAATTTGGTGTCTTACATTCCCACATTCAATATTGAAATGCTTCAGATACAATCCTT
>JAUMBK010000140.1:0-5633 GCA_032115795.1 Saprospiraceae bacterium
CAGAAATCAGACTGGAAGAGTCTGGAAAGCTGCTTGCTGACCATCTCGCACAGGTGTCATTGCTTACCGGACAAGATGCCAGTTTAGAGAATTACAGCCCCCTTTTATGGCAATTTAAAGACAAGGTAAGTGCGCTGGATACCCAACTCGAAAATATCAAAACCAGTGGCAAAGAACTGGCGGAAAAAATCACGCAATTGCTCACAAATGCAGAAGATCCCTGTCTCGTCTCCATTCAAGAGCAAAGTAATACAAAGGAGCAGCAATCAGAAGCACAACGGATCCTGGACTCCCTTGCAATCAATGCGGTTACAACCAGCTACACCATAGCTAATTTACACGAGCGTATCCAACAGCAGCAAAAGGAAGTACCCAAACTGGCAAGCATGGTTGAAACTTCAAGACAATACCATCTTCTCCTGAAAGAAATCCAAACGAACGAAGACAGTCTTCATGGACATACAGCCAACCTAATCAAACTAAAGAAAACCGCCCAAGAAAGGCAGACAGATTTTGAGAAGGTTGCCATCGAAAACGAGGAACTCAAAAGAAAAAAAGAATCCTTTTTGCATGCATCCAAACTGGATGATTACCGGCAAGTCCTCGAGGAAGGACAACCTTGCCCTTTGTGCGGCTCATTGCATCATCCGTACAATGGAGAGGCGTTTTTGACAGCATACGGAAAATTGTCTCTACTCCTCGAAAACGCCGAAAACAAGCTGACTTTGTTGCGCAAACAGCTTGCAGAGACGGAAACGGAAATCTCCATCATTCAAAACAACTTCCAGCGCGAAACGGAACAAAAACAATTCCTGGCATCTAAATTGGCTGAATTCAACAGGCAGTGGCCTAAATTGCCCGCTGTGGAAGAAGCAGAAAAAATCTATACGGATGCAGCATCAAAACTGGAAATACTGCAAACCGAACTTCAGCAAAGGCATACTATTCAGTCGTTGCGCAACTTGCTGCAGCTTTTGGCAGAGTTGCATGCAATGAAAACAACTTACAACCTCATCCGGAATGAGAGAACGCAGCTTTTCGCAGGTGAGGATATCAGCCAATACATCTCTGCCATTCAATCAGAATTGAGTACACATAAGGACATGCAAAACCGCATGGTCGAAATGATCAAACAAAAGCGGGAGCAGGTGTTGCAGGCGGAGAAGAAAATTGTTCAGATTGACCAGGCGTTGACACCTTTTCTGATTCGCCTTGGATTCAACGCCCCTTTTGAAGCAATCAATGCCATACTACCACATGATTTCTACCAGAAATACAAAGGGCAAGAGGAGGAATTGAACCAGAAAAAAATGAATTTCAAAAGTCAGGTTGCCACCTTCCAAAGACAATTCGAAGTACTGACAGAAGAATTAAAAACCATCGAAGGCAGCTTTCCTGTTTGGCAAGCCCAACTTTCTGATGCAAGGGCAAAAGTTCAGCAAGCAAACCATGCCTTTGGAGCCATTCAAAAAGAACTGGAAAATAACCAGCAATCAGCAAATAAGTACCTTGAAAAGCAGCAATATTTAGAGAAACGAAGAAAGGCAGCTGCTCCCCTGATACAATTGAATAAGTATATTGGGGATGCTGAAGGAAGTAAATTTGCAAAATTTGCGCAAAACCTGAGTCTCCAGCATCTGATCAGCGAAGCCAACAAACGACTGACAAAACTAACCGACCGCTATCTGCTTTTACACACCGACATTGAACAGGATTTGCGCATCTCAGACCTGTACCAGGGCGGCACAGGCAGAAGTGTAAAAACCTTGTCAGGGGGAGAAACATTTATTGTTAGTTTGGCACTTGCACTTAGTTTGTCAGATATGGCATCCCAAAATGTGCGGCTTGACAGCTTGTTTATAGATGAGGGATTTGGTACACTGGATCACGAAACCCTGGAAACAGCGCTTGCCACATTGGAAAAATTGCAGTCGGAATCAAACAGAACTATTGGCATTATTTCGCATGTTGAAAGCCTGAAAGAGCGCATCACTACCCAAATTCGTGTACTAAGAAATGCCCATGGGTATTCCACGTTGTCTGTTGAACCGCATTTCTGATCAAAAAAAAGGGGACTTTACAAATAAATTGAAGGGAATTTTCGTTTCCTTGTAAAAAAGAAGGCAAAATCATATTAAATATTTAAATAATATATAATTTTGCACTATAAAGGCATTTGCAATGATTAGGTCTGTTATTTTTGTTTGTATATTTTTTATTTTTAGCCAGAATGTGTTTGGGGCTGACCAACATGCTATAGCCAAGGTCAAAAAAGGGGATAACATTGAGAAACTGTTAAAGCGCTATCTTCTTACCCCCCATACCTGCAATATCAATGCTTTTTGTGATCTGAACAATCTGGAAAAGAAAAACAAGATCATCGCAGGCAAAGTATACAAGCTCCCGCTCTTGATTGTAGCATACAATGGAAAGAGCATCCGTACAACATTAGGCATTGACAACCTGGAAAAAGCAAAAAAAATTGACAAGCTTAATACCGACTTGCTTAAGGCAGGAATCAGAGACCAGCATTATAAGGACAACAACCGAATCTGGGTGCCGGTTTCTGAGTTTGAGTGTGGTGAAGAGAATGAAGACACCGGGCAGATTGCCATTGCTTCGTCAGATGAAAATGGGGGAAGGCAAAATGAGGAGATAGAGGAATCCAAACGAGGAGGTCCATCGCCTGGAGTGACACCTACTGAATTGAAACGAAAAGGGATCAAGGAAATCAACGTTCCGCTGATGGGCCCAGGCTACGATATCGTGCATGTGGAAGATCTCAGCCTTTCTGGAAATGTGTATTATATTATTAGCGGGCATGGTGGTCCGGATCCGGGGGCTGTTTGTACGGAATGCAGTGAGATGTTGTGTGAGGATGAATATGCGTATGATGTCGCTTTGCGCCTTGCGCGCAACCTCATGCAACACGGTGCAACAGTGCATGTCATTGTGCAGGATGCCAATGATGGAATTCGGGATCACTTGCATTTGAAATGCGATAATGACGAATTGCTGAATGGGAAGCACACTATCCCGGTGAATCAGAAAAAGAGGCTCAGCGAACGCGCTTCAGCTGTAAACAGGTTGTACCACAAATACCGAAAGCAAGGCGTAAAAAACCAAAAGGCCATTGAAATACACGTTGATTCAAGGAATAAAAACACACGACAGGATGTCTTCTTTTATTATAATAAAGAGGATAAAAAGGGAAAAAAGCTGGCAGAAAACGTACAGGATGTCTTTGCATCCAAATATGATAAACACCAGAAAGACCGGGGATACAAAGGATATGTGGAAGACCGGGGCATCTATATGGTGCGCAATGTCCTGCCTACAATGTTGTTTGTTGAGCTGGCCAACATCAGAAATGCGTCGGACCAAAAAAGACTTCTGATCAACACCAACAGGCAGGCGCTTGCCAACTGGCTGTTTGAGGGCTTGCGAAAGGAGTGATGTATTTTAAGTACGGGTGGCTTTGGCGAGTGTGAACCCAAAAGTGGAGCCAATGTCAGGAGTAGACCGCACATTGATCGTTTGGTCATGTGCCTCAACAATATGTTTTACAATTGCCAGACCCAGGCCGGAACCGCCTTGTTTTCTGCTTCGACTCGAATCAACGCGATAAAAACGGTCAAAAACATGCCGCAAATGATGGTCGTCTATGCCAATACCATTATCCGATACCTCCACCAGAACCAAAGAATCCATATCATAGAAAGACACTTTGGTTACGCCACCTTCTTTCCCATATTTTATTGAATTGACCAAAAGGTTGTTCATCACCTGGCGAATTGATTCTCTGTCAGCCAACACATAAAATACCGGTGCTGCCCCTTCCTTAAATTGCAACAGGATGTTGCGTTTTTTTGCCATTGGTGCCAGGTCATCCAAAATCTCGGAAACCAGCTCCCGAATGTCAAAGCGCTTCATATCCAGCTCAGCCTTTCCGGATTCCAGGCGTGTGATGATGTCCAGATCTTCCACAATGTTTTGCAAGCGTTCAGTATTGTCGACCGCACGTTGTAAATAATCCTTATTGATGCGCTCATCGTACAATCCTCCCTCCAGCAGCGTATGAAGGTATGCCTGTATAGAAAAGATGGGAGTTTTTAGCTCATGAGAAATGTTACCCACGTAATTTTTCCGATATTCTTCCAGTGATTTGAGCGTCGCAATTTCTTTACGCGTATTTTCTGCCCACTCAACGACCCTGCTGTTGACTTCATCCAGGCCTTCCATCTTCAGATCCGGAAGTGCCTTCTCCTTTTTGCTATCGTAGATCAGTTTGTAGATGACCTTGATTTTACGGAAGATATACTTTTCCAGTAAATACCTGATCACCAAGTAATTGACATATACTAGCAAGGGCAGTAACAAAAGCAGCACGGGCCAGTGAAAATACGTGATTACTGCCCACAGATAAGCCAGACTAAATAAAGTCAGGGCCACTGTGATCAGTGCTGTCAACTGCCGAATTGTAATGTTTCGTAACAAGGCTTAAAAGTCAAATTTATACCCCACCCCTTTCATGGTTTGAATGTACTTCTCACCAATTTTCTCTCTCAATTTACGGATATGAACGTCGATAGTCCGGTCGCCCACAATCACATCGTTGCCCCAGACTTTGGATAAAATTTCAGTACGTTTAAACACCTTTCCAGGTTTGGAAGCCAGTAAAACAAGCAATTCAAATTCTTTTTTTGCCAGGCTGGCATCCTCTCCCTGCACTAAAACCCGAAATTGTTCGTGGTCGATTGTCAGTTGTCCATAGTGCACAATGGATGCATTTGCCTCCCCTTCATGCACGGGTAATCGCCTGAGCAGCGCATTAATCCTTGATTTCAGCACATTGGGTTTAATTGGCTTGTTGATAAAGTCATCACCCCCTGTATCCAATGCAGAAATCTGGGTAAAGGCCTCATTCCGCGCAGTGAGGAAGGCAATCAGCGTATTGGAAAACTGGGGTTTTGACCTCAATTTTTCGCATACCTCAATCCCATCCATGCCGGGCATCATGATATCCAGGATGATCAGGTGAGGCAAAAACTGTTCGGCGATGCGAAGCGCTGTTGGGCCATCTGGTGCTGTCTGGACCTGATACCCTTCTTTCTCGAGGTTATACCTCAGGATTTCCAGTATATCTTCTTCATCGTCAACTACGAGAATTTTTACGCCTGTCATGCCTGTTCAGTTTGGATTTATCGGATAAAATTAGTTTCTTTTGTAGATGAGGCAGGAACCGACATATTATCAAATTGTTAATTCTTCCCAATCACAACAGGGTGTAGCGAGGGATTTTTCTCCAACAGAAGCCGAATTGTATCCAGGGCTCGGTTCTCGAGGCGAACCAATGAATCTGGAAACTGAAGCAATTCTTCCAGGTCCGCCCGAACTTTTTCCACTGGAATATCCATTGATAATTCGATTTGTGTATAATACTCCTTTGCAGTTGAGTCCCGAAAGGAAATATCATTCAGGTTCAGCGCTGCGTTTACGGAATACATCTCCACAAGTGCACGGACAATTTGTTCTTCTGACAGTTGTAGTTTGGGATAGGCCTTCTCCCTGTTGCAGGATTGGCCAATCAAAAAGAAAACGGCAACTACGAGGACTCTATTCATCACATACCG
>JAUMBK010000141.1:0-7285 GCA_032115795.1 Saprospiraceae bacterium
AGCCAGGCAAGCAATTCGTCTTCTGACCGCAAGGAACGAAATTCTTCGATTGCCTTCTCCGCCTCTCCACGAATGGTCACAAAGCCGCAGAGAATATCCACATAATTGTATAAGGCCACAAAGGCATTGTATTCGGAATAAGTGTCTTCGAGGTCAACGATATCGCTATACAAATCCTGGTATTTTTCATGCCAGCCTAAATACACATCGGTGGTAATGACCGTTTGTTTGTACTGGTGAAATTCTTCAATGGCCTGCTGGCATTTCTGGCTTTCTATGAGGTATTCGACGGGAGGGTGAAACTCCGCTTTTTCGTCCTCAAAAACCTGAAATGTCAGGTGCTGGTCCTGCTCAATAGTGGTGTTTGATGGCCTGAAATCCCTGCACTGGAATATATTGGTAAAGTCATCGTCTGACTCCAGGAAGATCAGGTCAAAATGGTTGCGTGACTGATTTCCTGTGAATGAATACCCGCTACAGCCGGACTTGCTGCAAAGGGAGGACTGACACGTGCCTTTGCAGACGATGAGTTCGGTATCTCCCAACTCTTTGCAAAGTTGAAAGAGCTGGTTTATCTTTTCCAGAAACAGGTCTTTTTCCATGTGCTCATAGGTCTGCCCATCATTCAGGACGACCGACAGGATGCGCATGTCCATCTTGCGGAAGCATTCCAGTATCAGTTCTTTTTTATTCATGGGCCGGGATGAAAGTCTATGGAACGTTTTTTTGCTTTAGTAGATGTAGTAACGCATTTTTCGGTAGAAAAATTGGCGGCAGGGAGAAAAATGTTTTGTAAATGATTGAATGATTGGGATGGGAAGGTAGAAACGGTGGAGAATTTTTGCTGGCAAATCTCACGTTAAAATCCATCCCTTGCAATAAAGTCCCACCCCCGCCGTTCTTAGCTTGATTACAAAAGCGAATTCTATGACAAAAATGCGCGTCTTCTTACCTGTTTTTATGCTATTCTTTTGTTTTTTGACCGCCCAAAGCCAGAGCAAGGATACTGCCAGTAAAGTCGCTGTCTTGGTGGTAGGGCATCTAGAGATGAATGTCGACCGGGCCATCGACGAAATGAACAGGGTAGGCAATTTTTTTACCCATCATGGGTATAAAGTGTATAAGTTTTATGACAGAAACGCCCGATGGGATAAAATAGCTAAAGTTGCCGGTGATTGTGACTTTTTTGTGTATGCCGGACACGGCGCCGCTCCTGAAAAAAAAGACATACCCGGCATACTGTGTATTGATTCCATGATTTCTTCCAGGGAGCTGGCCAGGAAGGTTACCTTTCGGAAAAAGGCGGTTGTGATCAATCATACAGCATGCTATGCAGCCGGCAGTTCGGCTTCTGACGAAAAGGATATTGGGGCAGCGGAGGCGAGTAGGAGGGTACAGCAGTATGCAAATGCCTACTTTTCTGTAGGGGCATCTGCCTATTTTGCCAATAATTTCGAAGGGGGCATGGTCAACTTTCTCAAGTCCTTTTTTGCGGGCAAGACGCTTAGCCAGTCTTTTACAGCCAGTTGTCCTAAAAATGTCACCCTTGAATCGGAAAAGCCACTGCCCGGAGACAAAGCAAAAACGCTGGCAATTACAAGTACCTCGTGCGGAGAAATAAAAACCAGGCTTGTTTACAGTTTTTCTGAAAATGGAACGGTGGAAGAAATAAAAGAAATTCCCTGTAGTAAATCGTATGATATTACATATATGGGACCTCCGGGCTTATTGTTGGCCGATCTTCGCCAATCGAGATAGTATTTTCGGCAATTGTGTTTTTTAGCCTATATTTGTATGAGCTGCAGAAAACAATAATAAAGACATGATTGCATATACTACGCGTACCCTTTTGCTTCCTCTGGTTTTTCTCTCCAGTATCCAACTGTCAGGTCAGTCATCAGCAACACAGCCTGTTGGCTTTGTGCGTTTCTGGAAGGATGTGATCAGCCGGTACAGCCCTGCATACCTGAGATACGATTCTGTGGCATTTGTGGAATTTTGTGAAGGGCACAATCTGGATAGCAACAATGACCGGAATAAACGGATGTATGCCACGCTGGGCTTGCTGCACAACATGATTACGGCTCCTTCTCCAGATAATTGTGCCAGTGACGGCATTCTAAAGATACCGTATTACTGGCACTGGGGGCCTGACAGACCCCGCCAACATATCATCTGGTCCCGTACCGGGCAGCGGCTGGACCAGGTCTCCCCTCCAGCGGCGTTCAAGAGATACAAGTCATACGCGGACATAGACAGGACCCCTGATATTTTCTGGCAAAACCTGTTGTCAGAACGCCCATTGTTCTACACTGCGACTTGTGATTCTTTCTACACCTTTGGCTGGTGCAGTGAGCGGGAGATGGCGTTTCAGGCCCTATTGCACATACATGGCTTTTTTCTTCAGGAGCAAAAATATGCGCAACCGGTGGGTAGGGTCATTGTGGGAGGTAATCACAGCTGGAGTGAAGTTGCCTTGCAATTTACCGCAAGAACAGGAAGTCCCGTATGGGTGATTTGCAGGATTGACAACACGTTTGCCTCAATGGCATGGAGGGCAGCCAGTGATGCCGATGTCAGATATCTGAAGAATTATACAGCACATTGTGATCAGGAATGCAGGCGGTATGACAGAAAGGCATCCTCTTATGACATTCACGCAACCTTGCGTGCACTCAAGGTATCTGCCCCCGTACAGCAGAGGATTACTACCCAGCTGGATGATTTTTTCGGGTGAGGGGGAAAAGCTAATTTGAATGACTAAAAATATTTAAAAAACGCATGGCGAAAGAAGTAAAAAAAAATAACCATTCTGGAGAACAGCCAGGTTTATCAAGGAGGGAACGTATTGCAGAATTATTCAAGGAGTACGGAGTTCCGTTGAAAGATATGACGGACGAAATGGAAGGACAAACTACGATAGTATTCTCGCCCTTGCCCAAAAGAGAGCAGACGGATGAAGCGGAAACCTGCCTGCGCAACCTAAACAGAAGAAAAAACTCTTGAGAAGTTCTGCTCTGGTGCCTCAATACATGCTTTAAAACTGTATACGAATGAACCGATACCTATTGTTTTTCCTAGTATTGACCAGTCTGTCTACAACGGCTGAAGGTAGGCCTGATTTTTTTCCATTGACGCAAGCCGATCCCGACTCGATGGCCAGGCAACTTCTTTACCGGTGGAATGAAGCCCATAATACAAAAGACCTGGCCGTATTCAGTGACGTATTTGGTACGGACCTGATTTTTTATGATATGCGGTTGTCCAATGAGGATTGTGTTGCCAGGAAAAAGGACCTGTTTGAAACATATCCGGCATTTTATCAGGAGATAAAGGACCCAGTGTCGGTGTTTAAAAAAAGCGAAACGGAAATTTCCTGCACCTTTACTAAACGGGTAAATACCGGAAAAAAATGGAAGGAATACCCTTCCTACCTGCTTTTTATCAGCACGCCACTGGGCTGGAAGATCAGCATAGAAGGTGATGAAATTACGGACAGGAATTTGGCAAAAATGAGGGCAAAAAAGAACGGTGAGGTATTTGAGAGGGTCAGAGGAGACTTTAACGGAGATGGCATCAAGGAATATATGTGGCTGGAGCCTCAGGAAATGGATTTTGATATTTATGATTGCGGCAACAAATGTCATGCATATATCTATTTTTCAAGCCCACTTTTTCCAAAAATAAGAGTTGAAAATTGCAGATTTGGCACACCTGATAATTTGGGCGATCTGGATGGAGATGGAGCGGATGAAGTGGGGAATTTACCTGGCTGGTTGACAAGTTGCTGGCGTCGGTATCGCGTCTGGACTTTTCGGGATGGTGCATGGCATATGCCGGTAGGTGAAATATCGGTTCATTGCAATCTGTGGGAAGATACCCCAGTACCCATTTCCAAACATAAGACAAAGAAAGGCTATGTGAACATTTCGTATTGTACGCATGAAGACGATATTATGATCAGGAAGAAAGTGGTTCAGTTAAAATGATTTCGTGCAGCTGCATGTCGATCATTTCCACATTTTGCAATGCAACAATAAAGAATTCACCCTGCCCATCCATCGCGGTCCAGGCTTCTGTACTGGATGGCTTCGGCGAGGTGGTGAGTTTCAATCGTAGAAGAGCCTGCAAGGTCAGCGATGGTACGTGCCACCTTGAGTATGCGGTCATAAGCACGGGCAGATAGCTGGAGCCTCACCATGGCATTTTTGAGCATGGTGTTTCCTTCTTTGGTGAGACTGCAAATATCGCGCACCATCCTACCGGACATTTGCGCATTGGCAAAGATGCCTGGTATGGTCTGAAATCGCCTGTCCTGAATCTGTCTTGCTTCGATGACGCGTCGTGCGATTTGTTCACTGGATTCTGTTTCCTGGGCAACGCCTGCCAGTTCGTCGTATGATACAGGTGTCACCTCTACATGCAGGTCGATGCGGTCGAGGAGCGGTCCGGAGATTTTGGTCAGGTATTTTTTGACGACACCGGGGCCACAGACACAGTCTTTTTCCGGGTGGTTGTAAAAGCCGCAGGGGCAGGGATTCATGGAGGCGATGAGCATGAAGCTGGCGGGAAATTCGACGGATATTTTTGCTCTGGAAATGGTGATTTTCCGTTCTTCCATGGGTTGCCGCATGACTTCGAGTACTTGTCGTTTAAATTCTGGCAGTTCATCTAGAAACAAGACGCCATTGTGGGCCAGTGATATCTCTCCCGGAGTGGGGTGAGAGGATCCGCCAACCAAACCTACGTCTGATATCGTGTGGTGTGGCGCCCGAAACGGTCGTTCAGTGATCAATGAGGCATCTGCACCGAGAGTCCCTGCGACGGAGTGAATTTTTGTTGTTTCGAGGGCCTCCTGTATATTTAGCGGCGGCAGGATGGTCGGTAATCGGCGTGCCAGCATGGTTTTTCCTGCACCGGGCGGTCCGATCAGGATGACATTGTGGCCCCCTGAGGCGGCAATTTCCAGGGCTCGTTTTATGGTAAACTGGCCTTTGACGTCAGAAAAATTAACTGCGTATGGGTGTAGTGGTTGCTGGGCGGCCGGAAGCAGGGCAAATTGTGTGGGTTGCAGGGATGCATCAAAGTTGAAAAAGGCGATGGCTTCATTGATATGAGTGATACCGTACACATCGAGTCCGGAGACGATGGCTGCTTCCCGTGCATTTGCCTTCGGCACAATGAGTGCTTTAAAGCCTTCTCTTTGTGCCTGAACCGCGATGGGAAGGGCGCCCTTGATGGGCCTCATACAGCCATCCAGTGCCAATTCTCCCATGCAGACGGCCTCTTGCAGCCTTTCCTGCGGTATTTGGCCGGTAGCAGCCAGAATGCCCAGCGCAATGGGCAAGTCGTAGGATGATCCTTCTTTGCGGATATGTGCCGGAGCGAGGTTGACAACCAGCTTCATTCTGGGCAACGCTAAGCCTGTGTTTTTTAACGCGGCTTCAATGCGTTCCCAACCTTCTCTCACGGCGTTGTCGGGGAGGCCTACCAGGGAATATCCCAACTTTCCCGCGGGGACAAGGCCCCCTGAATTTACTTCTATGGTAATGGTTGTAGCTTCAACGCCAAAGACAGCGCTGCCGAATGATTTTGCGAGCATTTTTCAATTTCGTTTTTTCCAAATGCAAAGATAGGGGTATGCTATGCCTTTTGTCAAGTAAAATCGAAAGAAAAGGCAAAAGAATCAATCAAATCAGTGCCGTGATGGCAGGACGTGCTTATTTAGAGAGCTTAATGACGCTGCTCGGATTCAGGCCTGCTTCTACATTGATATTGTTGTAGGCGATCAGGTCTTCCAGGGGGATATTGTACGCCAATGCAACATCCGTTAGGGATTCTTTTCTCTTTAGCTTGTGCATGCGAGGAGAGGCAGCTGATGTGTCAATGTTTTTTTGCAGTGACTGCATGGTTTTGCGCTGGAGGTTATCGCGCACCGCTTCGGAGGAGCGAACATCCTTGAGCAGTGTATTGAGGTTTGTTTTTACTGATGAAGTGGGTATGTCATTTTTCACCACTCTGGCAACGGGCTTCCTTTCAGCAGAGAAGGGGTGGGTAACGATATGGTCCCAGCTACTGTATCTATCGATAAACGAAAACATCTTCTGGTCGGGCAGATTGAATAAAAATTTTCCTTCTGCTGTCCCCGGGATGACATCTTTTCGGAACATCGGATTAAGCATGCGAATGATATCGAGGTCGATGTCAAACTCATTGCTTACCTTCTTAAAATCCACTGTTTTGAAGACTTTCACAGCGGAGATATACTTCATATCATCAGATGGTTCGATGGGTTCGAGGTCATGGAGGTAGTAATAGGTCATCAAATAGGAGGCTGCAATAAACCGTGGGATATAGCGCTGGGTTTCTTTTGGCAAAAATTTGCGGATTTGCCAGAAATCTGTGCTGCCGCCTGCTTTTTTGATGGCACGATTGACGTTGCCTGAACCACAGTTGTATGCAGCAATGGCAAGTGTCCAGTTGCCATATATGTCATATAGTTCCTTCAGGTGATCCAGCGCTTTGTATGTAGCCAGCACGGGGTCCCTGCGCTCATCGACATGTTTGTCAATGCGCAGGCCGTAAATACTTCCGGTGCCTTTCATAAATTGCCATATGCCCGCAGCTCCCATGTGCGAATGGATGGTTGGAATCAGGCTGGATTCAATTACGGCGACGTATTTTAGTTCATCAGGCAGATTTTTTTCTCTGATGGCATTTTCAATCATTGGAAAGTACAAAGACGTTCTGCCGAGTAAAATGGAAGATTGTTTTCTTCGTTTTTCTACTAACAGGAGGACCTCTTTTGCCACATCATCTGTCACCTTTACATCGATGACAGTATTCAGGTTTTCGACTCTTTTCAGTATTTCTTCCGAACTGGGGGAGTTTGCAAAGGAAGAAGTAAATGAAAAGAAAGCCAGAATACACGGCAACAAAAGATTTTTTGCAATCAATTGGGTTGTGTTCATGGTATACAATTTTGATCTTTGATTGAAAGCCATCATCAATTTGAGGCTCTACACGAAAATCAAGGGGACAAAGATATGGCAAAAAGTTATCAAATGTTTGTGTAATGGCTTTATTAACAATTCATTAGCGGTCTTTAACGAATTTATAATTCTTAATTCATTGTAAATGAATTAGATATAAATTAAAATGTTAATAAATTTATAAAATAACAGATAATCAGATTGTTATCAATTGACAGGATTGATTTCGGTTTTTGGAAACCAATCTGGGCTGGCTATTTACATCATTGCAAGGCACAGTGGCCTGAGGTGGT
>JAUMBK010000142.1:0-2682 GCA_032115795.1 Saprospiraceae bacterium
CCCCAGTACCGGAATACCTTGGGAAGTACCTGTGCCCAAAAAACGCAGAGTTATTTGCCTCATTTTATGCCAAATTTATAACAATTACATAAAGCCAAACAGGTCAGTTTGATTAACTTTGTTCGAAATTAAACGATTTCAATGGCTTCTGTTTTAAAAATGGAAATGGAATTTAACGATGTTCCCTCCATCAAGGCTAAAACCCTAAGGATCAATCTCAACCCTGATATATACGGAACATTTGCCGAAATCGGTGCAGGTCAGGAAACTGCGCGTCATTTTTTTAGGGCTGGAGGTGCATCAGGAACCATCGCCAAAGCGATGAGTGCCTATGATAAAGATTTCAGCGATGCTATATACGGATTGGAGGAAGATGGTCGCTATGTCACTCAATCGAGATTGACCAAAATGCTCTCCCATGAAATGAATTTAATGGAAGAGCGCATCAGCAAAGAAAAACATCCCAATAAACTCTTCTTTGCCTACGCCAATACAGTAACCACCATCGATTTTGCAAAACAATACAAGGGTCATGGCTGGGTCGGCATCAAGTTTCAACTAACGCCAAACCAAAAACAATACAACGAAATCATCCTGCACATACGCTTCAAACAAAATGAAGCGAGATTACAACAGGAAACCTTGGGTGTATTGGGGGTAAACCTGATCTACGGAGCTTTTTACGCACACCACAAGCCCAAAAGCTTGCTCAAATACCTTTATGATCACTTGGATAAAGACCTGTTAGAAATTGACATGATCAATTTTTCCGGTCCGGATTTCAAACATGTGGACAACAGATTGATGAGTCTTCAGTTGATCAAAAACGACATGACCGATGCCGTTATGTTTGACCCATCTGGCGTAAACCTGCTGCCTGCCGCTGTGTTGTACAAGAAAAACATCATGGCCATCAGAGGTAGTTTCCGACCTGTGACTTTGGTGAATGAGGACATGTATCAAAAATCATTGAACATGTTCCTCAATGAATCCACTGTGGACCCCAATAACACCATAGTGCTATTTGAAATCACCCTGTCCAACCTCAAGGTTTCAGGAGAAATCGATGAACGCGACTTTCTGGACAGGGCTGAGCTGCTCTGTGCCCTAGGCCATACGGTGTTGATTTCTAAATTCCAGGAGTATTACAAGCTGGTAGAATACTTTAACGAATACACCAAAGCGCGTATTGGTCTTTCCATGGGGGTAAACAACCTAGTAGCGATCTTTGATGAAAAGTACTACCGACACCTCAGTGGAGGAATCCTTGAAGCCTTTGGAAAACTATTCTTTAAAGATCTAAAGGTCTATCTATACCCGATGATCGATGAAGAAACTGGAGATTTGATCACGAGCAACAACATGCAGGTTCACCCTAGGATGCGCGAGCTATTCAAGTTCTTCAAATACAATGGCAAAGTGGTAGATATTGTCGATTACGACCCAGAAATCTTGAATATTTTCTCAAGAGATGTTTTGCAAAAAATCAAAAACAACGAATCTGGCTGGGAAAACATGCTCCCAGAGATTGTCGCAGAACAAATCAATAAAAAACAACTTTTCAGAGATCTTGAAGGCAGGGAAATCCCTGAGCTTTCTTAAGCCTCTAGTATCTGCGAAGCGTGATTGGCTGTGTTTACTTTGTCAAATACACGGGTAACTAGCCCGTTTTCCACAACAAAGGTATAGCGGTGTATTCCGTCATAAGTTCTGCCCATAAATTTCTTTTCTCCCCAAACACCAAAGAGTTCGATGACTTTTCTTTCTTCGTCTGCCAAGAGAGGAAAAGGAAATTGGTGGGTGTCCTTAAATTTGGCTTGCTTCTTGACAGAATCAGCACTCACCCCTACCAGGGCATAGCCTTGAGCCAACAACTCACGGTAGTGGTCCCTTAAGCTACAAGCCTCAGCGGTACAACCAGGAGTACTGGCCTTAGGGTAAAAGAAAACAACCAATTTCTTATCTTTAAAGTCCGCAGAGAACCATGGGTTTCCTTGGTCATCAATTCCTGAAAAATGAGGTACATGGGCCCCGACTTGTAGTGGATTCATCACATATAGATTTAGTGACAAATATAACATTAAGATGACAAAAAAAGAAAAGGCAGCCATAGTAGTGGAGCGATTGGAGTACTATTTTCCTGAAGTCCCTATTCCCCTGGACCACAAAGATCCCTTTACTTTGTTAGTGGCAGTGTTGCTCTCAGCGCAAAGCACAGACGTACGCGTTAATTTAACCACCCCTGCCTTATTTGCCCTAGCGGACAATCCATTTGATATGGCGCAATGCGATGTCGAAAAAGTCAGAGAAATAATCAAGCCCATCGGTTTATCGCCCCAGAAAGCCAAAGCTATTGTTGGGCTGTCAAAAATTTTGGTCGAAAAATACCAAGGCGTGGTGCCTGATCAACTCGCACAATTAGAAGAACTGCCAGGTGTTGGTCACAAAACCGCCAGTGTAGTCATTTCACAGGCATTTGGCATCCCTGCATTCCCTGTCGACACCCACATTCACAGACTGATGCACCGGTGGGGGCTTTCCAGCGGAAAAAACGTTATTCAGACGGAAAAAGATGCGAAAAAGCTTTTCGACGCATCGATATGGAATAAGCTCCACCTGCAGATGATTTGGTATGGAAGAACTTACAGTCCAGCTCGTGGATGGTCGATCGAAAAAGACGAA
>JAUMBK010000143.1:0-5313 GCA_032115795.1 Saprospiraceae bacterium
AACCGCGATTGATGACCCCATATTCAAACAAGAAGAAATAAGACAGTGCAAATAACCATTTCAGCAGTAACGATGCGCGGTGCTTGACAAACAAGAGCCACGAGGAAGCAAAGACGATCACTAGATGCGCGACAGAAAGCAATACTTCCTCGGATGCAACAAAGGTAAAGGGTGTCATCATCTTCAGGTATACGTACCAGAGTGCCGGATGCCCTTCGTAATACAGAAATGAAAAAATCTGACCAAAAGACATGTCTCTTGCCACAAACCAGGCCTGCCATTCGTCTTTCCAGAGCTCATGAAACTGAAACTTCAGCAAGGCCACAACCAATGTCAACAATAGACAGGATGCCCATCCAGATACCCATTCGAATCGACTCTTGTTCATTTGTTATTTTCGTTTTTCATCACTTTCAAACGAAGACTTTCAATGCCTGGTAATGCTGCTTGTCTAGAAAACTGCTCCAACCGAATTCTATATTTTCCTCTTGAACGAAAATACGCCCCGTCAGATAAATGGATGGTGGTTTTACAAACACCGCCACTGCAGTCGCCCTGCCAGTCTCCTGTACTATTCGCAAGTTGGAGGGAGAGAGGATATGCGGTTGAATCTCCCGCAGGAAAATAGGTAACCGCTTTTACATACAGATTTTCAAAAGCAAATGTATCCTGATGACGCACCTCAAGCATGACATCATAGGGAATGGATGTGTCTTCCACTTCATATTCAAAGGCAACAACGCTCTGATAGGACCAGGGATTACCGGGCATTATTTCTTCATCAAAAATGACAGACTTTTCACAAGAAAGGAAGAAAAGTGGCAGAGCTAATAAAGTCGTTATCCGATACACGATGAGATTTTACGCAAAATTAGGCGAATTTTTCTGTTACACCTTGATTATCGTTCCTTTCCTGTACAACATCCAGGCAAAAAACCAGATAAACATCGTATATATAATAGCAAAAAGAAACGAGCCAAGGTAATTGCCAAAACCTGGTTGGAAGACATTGCTATAGATCCACTGATATGCATTTTTGCCTGAAATATCGACTAAGAACGCTGTTTTGACGAATAAGCCAGAAAGAATATAACTCACAAGAGGGTTCAGACCAAACGGTTTAAAAACAGTGGCCCAATTGGACCATTGCCTGATATCAATCACCCAAAGTAGAAATGCTAAAAATGCCATTGCCAGGCCGCCTGTAAACAGTACGTAACTGGAAGACCAGATTGGCTTATTGATCGGAAGTCCAAGAAAATGAAGGAGAATCGCTGCACCTGCCAGCGACGGACCCAGTATCAGCAGCCATCTTACAAGCTTCGCCTTTGATGGCTGTGACTGAACTTGCAGGCCTGTAATGTATCCCAACAAAACAGTACCTATAGCGGGAACAGTACTTAAAAGTCCTTCCGGATCAAAAGGAAGGCCATACCCTTTGTACATGTGACTTTCTCCCAGCAACCACAAATCAATGGTACGCACCAGGTTTCCCTCAAGCGTAAGCGCACCTTCGCCGGCAAGCATCAATACACCGGTATATAATGAGAGTAACAAGGCAACAAGCCACCACATAGTCGTTTTCCTTACCACAGTGATCAACAAGGCTGCCACTAGAAATGCTAGTCCGATTCTTTGGAGCACACCAAAAATGCGTAATTCTGTCAGGGATTTTGTGTAGAAGGGAAACCAATTGAGCAGAATGCCAATCAACACAATTGTAAGACCCCTGGTTACTGCTTTTTGTCGCCAAAATGCCTGGCCTTTTGTGACTGCTCCCGAATAGGATATCGACATCGATACGCCCACAATAAACATAAAAAAAGGAAATACCAGGTCTGTCGGGGTGCAACCATCCCAGGAAGCGTGACGCAAAGGGGCATACACATAATCCCATGTACCCGGTGTGTTGACCACAATCATAAAGAAGATAGTCATACCTCTGAAAATGTCTAGTGAGAGAAGTCGTTGGTTCATGTATTTCTTTTAAATGGTGATTAGTGAGTGCTGATGGGATGTATTTGAAATATAAATCTAATTCAAATATTTTAGATTTCCATACGATTGCTTTTAGCTTGTGATTTTTCTGCTGACAGCACTCTGGTGTTGAATCAATCTATTATAGGAGATCCCATCCATCTTTTTTCGTCGGTATCTGTGCCTCATTAATAGAAAAATCGCCTGGTTGGTGGTAGCAAAGAGAACTCTAAACCGGGAATTCCTATTTATATTTATACTAAAATTGTTATTTATGCAAAATGCACACGAAATTGATTTTAAAATCTTCGGAGAGGAGATGCAAATGGTTGAAATTGAGCTCGATCCGGGAGAGACAGTGGTTGCTGAACCTGGCGGAATGTTGATGATGGAAGATTCCATCGACATGCAGACGGTTTTTGGGGACGGTAGCAATGAAAACCAGGGATTCATGGGAAAGTTGATGGGTGCCGGTAAGCGCCTGCTGACTGGTGAAAATCTTTTTATGACTGCCTACACGCAAACCGGGCCAGGAAAAGGAAGAATTTCATTTGCCTCTCCTTATCCAGGTAAAATCATTCCTATTGACCTTACTGAATACGAAGGCAAGCTAATATGTCAAAAAGATGCTTTCCTCTGTGCAGCCAAAGGTACAATTGTAGGAATTGAATTTTCCCGAAAGCTGGGCAGAGGATTTTTTGGTGGTGAGGGATTCATCATGCAAAAGCTCGAAGGAGATGGACTTGCATTTATTCATGCAGGCGGCTACATCATAGAAAAGGAGTTGAGGGCTGGTGAACGATTGCGTGTGGATACAGGTTGCCTTGTCGCCTTTACCCGTCATGTTGATTACGATATTGTGTTTGTAAAGGGAATTAAAAACGCCTTATTTGGTGGTGAGGGACTCTTTTTTGCAACCCTTACAGGCCCTGGAAAAGTTTGGATTCAATCTTTGCCTTTCAGCAGACTGGCAGACCGAGTGATGAATCATGCAGGGGGTTATGGCAGGAAGGATGAAGGAAGTGTGCTTGGAGGATTAGGAAATCTGATTGACGGTGACGGCTGGTAAAATCCGTATCCTTGAAAATAGTTTGTTGTACCAGGGATGGTCAACATTGCGTAAGTATGTGATTTTATACACTCGGAAAAGCGGAGATACAGAAAAACAAATCAGAGAAATTTATGACAGCGGTGATGGGGCCGCTGTCCTTTTGTTTCATCCGGCCGCTAAAAAAATTACCCTTGTCAGGCAATTTAGACTGGCTGCACTCCTGAACGGTCACGAATCCGGGTTTTTGCTGGAGGCATGTGCCGGCATGCTCGATGAACATGATGCTGTGTCTGCAATCCGAAAAGAAATTCTGGAAGAGACCGGGTATTCCGTCAACGATGTCAAAAAAGTGTACACTGCCTTTGCCTCTCCCGGGGCGCATCAGGAGAAAATTCACTTTTTTGTTGCCTCCTATAGTAATGAAAGTAAAACTGAGGCCGGCGGGGGTCAGCGCGAGGAACAGGAAGAAATAGAGGTGGAGGAATACAATTATGAAGACATTCTTCCACTGATACAATCCGGTGCCATTCAGGATGCAAAAACACTGATTTTACTGCAATGGGCTTTAATCCACCTGCCTGTCTGATCCAGTCATCCGGGCCTAGCTCTGGATCAGCTGTAAAAACTCCTCTTCTGTCAAAATCTGAACGGTGCCAAGGTCTCTGGCTTTTTTGAGTTTTGAACCGGCTTTTTCTCCCACTACCAGAATATCGAGTTGTGCACTGACTGCGGATATAATCCTTGCGCCCGACATTGCCGCTTTCTCTTCCGCCTCTTTTCTACCCATTTGCTGCAATGTACCTGTAAATAAGATGGTTTTTCCAACCAGTTTTCCGTCGGAAGCCACCTCCATGGGTTTGTCTTCTTCGGTTTGCATCAAATTGACACCATTCCGCTCCATCCGATGCAACAAATCAATGTTTGATTGATTTGAAAACCATGTCTGCATATTTTCTGCAACGACAGGTCCTATGTCCTTTATGTCAAGGTATTTGTCTGTTGTCCAGTGTACCAAATCGAGCACATGATTTACCTGTTCGGCTATAAGCTTGCTGGCCTTTTTGCCTAAATGATGAATGCTAAGTGAATGCAGTAAGCGATGAATCGAATTTTTTTTCGCCTTTTCAACTGCAGCTTTTATATTTTCTGCAGACTTTTTTCCAAAGCCCTCCAATTGTGCCATCTGGCTATAATCCAGCCTGTAAATATCTGAAATATCCCGTATCCAGCCCAGGTTGTAGAAACGCTCAATATTTGCTTTTCCAAAACCATCGATGTCCATGGCATCTTTGGAAATATGAAAAATCATTTTTTGCAGATTTTGTGCACCGCATACACAATCAGGACAACGCCAGGCTGCCTCTCCTTCCTCCCGAATCAGTTTTACCTGCTGCGTGGTGGTATTGATGGGGCAATATTCTGGAAACTGGATCTCTTTTTCAGACCCGTTGCGCAATTCAGGAAAGGATTTTACAATATACGGAATCACGTCTCCTGCACGTTCAATCAACACTTTATCTTGCAGACGCAAATCTTTAGATCTGATAAATTCCTCATTGTGCAAAGAAATGGAAGAAACATTGACTCCGGCAAGATGAACGGTATCAATTTTTGCCACCGGAGTGATAGATCCGATTTTGCCAACCTGATATTCGACTGCCAGTAAGGTGCTGGTCGCCTGCTTGGCTTTAAACTTAAATGCAATCGCCCAGCGTGGATGGTGTGCAGTGTATCCGCATTTTTCCTGTTGCCGGAGATCGTTGACTTTTACGACCATACCATCAATTTCATAGCCATACGCATCTCGTGCCTCCTCCCATTTTCTTACAAAGTCATGTACTTCTTCAATGCCCCGACAGAGTGTTTTTTCTTGGCGAGGAATTTTAAAACCAAGATTGCCCAACAATTCAATACCTGCATAATGGGTGATTAATGTTGGTAAAAAATTTTGTCCATCGGCAGTTTGAGCAAATGCAAGCTGATACACAAAGGCCTCCAAGCCTCTTTTTCGGGTTTCATTCGGGTCTTTTGTGCGCAATCCGCCCGTAGCGGCATTTCTTGGATTTGCAAATAGTGTCAGTCCTTCCTTCTCTCGATCTGCATTGATTTTCTCAAACACCTCTTTGCGTATCAATGCTTCTCCCCTGAGTTCAGCGCGGCTTATACCATATGCAGAAAATCTAGCCCGCAAAGGAATGCTGGGCAGTGTTTTGGCATTGGGTGTCATCTCCTCACCCATTTGTCCGTTGCCACGGGTGGCTGCCCTGACTAATATATCATTTTCG
>JAUMBK010000144.1:0-5243 GCA_032115795.1 Saprospiraceae bacterium
GAAAATGAGCATTCCTGTCTTTACGTGAATGATTATTTTTATCGTATCGCAAATATTGTATAAACTATTCATTTTCAAATTTATATACAATAGTAAATATATTAATATTAAAAAAACACCAAATTGTACGGTGGCTTGTACCGATCACTCCTGCTTCTTTTAAATTGCTGTGCGTTTATGCACGCTGAACGTACATTTGTACTGACCGGAATTTAGGTGAGATCGTAACTACCAATGCGAAAAACAATGTACTTTTGCATTCATTCATGAGTAACCTTTACCTACGATATATGTTCACAGTCCACGTCTATATTAAATTTGCGTTCATTGCCATCGGCTTTCTTGGTGGTACTGCCTTCACCTATGCCTTTGGATTTGGCTATGGCTGGATTTTTTTCCTTGTTGGTCTGCTCTTTTTACTCAGTTACCTATTGCTGGGAACAGTACAATCTGCTTCGGAATTATTTCAAAAAATGGATTTTGTCGGTGCCGAAAAGAGACTTGAACTTACATTTTTTCCAAAGTTGCTTTATGTCACCAATCGCGCCTTCTTCTTCATTCTGAGAGGATCCATTGCGGCCCAAAGAAAAGACAATGCCACTGCGGAATTGTTTTTCAACCAGGCATTGTCTTTAAATCTTCCTTCAGACAACGAAAAAGGGATGGTTTACCTTCAGATGGCGGGCATTCAAGCACAAAAAAACAACTGGACAGGGGCCAAAAATTATTTCTATCAGGCCAAAGGCTTAAAGATCACAGAACCCCAGCTGAAAGAACAATTCAAACAGTTTGAAACTGCAATCCAAAACAGAGGCCAGGTAAAGGCAGCCCAAAGCATGGGCATGAAAACAGGCCAAATGATGGTTCCAGGGGGAAAACGACGAAGGCCTAAAATCAGATAGACCATTTTTATTTTCCACCCCATACAAATTTACTACCGAGCTTGCAACAAACAACAGAATTACTTCGACGGTATCGTTGTTTTTGCCAAATTCTGATTACATCCTACCAAAATCTGATTTTTTTGTTTGCATTTCGTGGTTCCTTCTTTCCTTTGTGATGTAACCAGAAAGCAATGCGTTGCTGCTATGAAAATGACTGATTCTTTGTTTTTAATTTTGTTTTTTCTGTGTTTGGGCCAAGTAGGGATCCTTGCTGCCGGTATAGCAATGTATGACTACCTGAAGTCCAGGCAAACTCATTTTATGGCGTCTGAAAGCAGGCGGTCAAAACGGGGTGATCATTGACAGGTCACCTTATGTAAAACTATTTTTTCACATTCTCAAACTACATTTTTATGAAAAATGGACCACATTTTTATTTTGCCATCTTAACGATGGCCCTGACACTGTCTTTTTTCACTTCTTGTTCGGATGAAAATCCCGGTATCCAACCGGAGTCCGGCACAGTTGTGAAGACAAGAGCAGAGTCTGAACCTGGCGCACTAACCTCAAAACAATTTATTGTAAATGAGACTTTAGTAAAAAAATTGGCAATGCGCATTGACAATGAAGGCCGGTTTTTTATTCCAAATCAATCCAAGCAGGAAAGGGGCATTGCTTCTATCTACACAATCGATGACGAGGGTGGGTTGCCTGTCTTGTATATTGTCAATTACACCGAAAACGGCTTTGCCGTATTTTCCGGTGACACGAGGTTTACGCCACTTTGTGCTTACATAGAGCAAGGTCTCTATGAAAAAATTGCCGTACCCTCGGGTTTGGTAGACTGGTTTGATGCAACGGCTACTTTGATTCAATCCATCCGTAACGGCACGAGCCTCCCGGAACCGGATGTGTTTAAAAATTGGGAGGAAGCTTTGTCAAGCACAGGTCAAGAACCTTTAACAGCCAATAGCAACTGTTGTCCGATTTGTCCAAATTACCCGGACTGCCTGAAAGACAGTTCTATTGGTTGTGGTGAACCGGATATCATTTGCCCTCCCGGGGGTGATGGAAGTGGTGACGGAAGCTCCTCCGGATCAGACGATGTGGACCCATGTGGACCGATTGCGACCACTACACGAGGACCCTTATTGACAACAACGTGGGGCCAGCAATGCACATACAATGAAAACTGCCCACTGCTGGGATGCAATGCCTGTTATTCCAATACGAGAGCGTTGACAGGATGTGTCGCCACGGCCATTTCACAGGTTTTGCGGTATTGGGAGCATCCAAATCAGTATCTTTACCAGTACTATACCATGCCTGATGATCATGGTGACAGGGAAGTACAACGTATGATGCGCGATGTGGGAAACAGTGTATCCATGAATTATGGTTGCAGTGCTTCAGGTGCAACCGGCAGCAGCATACCGAGATCATTTAAAAACACCTTTGCATTTGGAAATGCAAGCCGTAAATCCTATCAGCCAGCCGACCATGTGACGATCATGCAGAACATCAACCAGGAAATGCCTGTAGTGCTTGACGGATGCCAGACAATCAATAAGGTTTTTGGCTTCTTTACTACCTTTGACAAATGCCATGCCTGGGTCTGCGATGGATATCAAATCAATCGAAATAAGTGCATCAATAATTTAAAATTGCACATGAACTGGGGCTGGGACGGGTATTACAATGGCTGGTTTCATTACCAGACCTGGTCAGGAGTTGGAACAGGATTCCCATATAGTCAGAACATGACATACAATATTGCACCTTGATTTTTTCACCTTTAAATATGTAATTTTCATGAAAACAATTGCCTACAGTCTGGTATTTCTACTTGCGGCGTGTTCAAAAGCAGATAATGTACAAATTCCTGTTAATACACACGTTGATATTCAAATCAGAAATAAGCAGGGAGCAGACCTCCTGAATCCTGGCACGGAAGGAACATTAAACACCAGTGAAATTCGCGTTTTCTTTAAGACCTCTACCGGATGGAATGAAGTATTTGATGGCTCATTGGATTGTCCGAAACATATGTGTTTGCGTCAAAGTGGAGAAGTTTATGTCGCCCGATTATTTCCGAATCATCAATCGGCAGACCTCGTTACTGAGACGAAAATCCAGTGGAACGAACAAAATGTGGATATCGTCAAATGCAAGCCTCGCAGGGATGAGTCAGGCTCACCCGTTTCAAACGAAAAGGTTTGGTACAACGACGAATTGGTGCTCCCGGATAAAATGATTCCCAATTCATCCAATGGGATTCTGATTATCAAATAAAACCTGCTTTGCGGTATTTTTTAGTGTTAGACCGCTGAAAGAGTATAGATCCAGTCCTCACGATGTACATGACTGAAGGAGGTTGGATTTTTCTGCACTGGGAAGCTAAAAAAGACTAAAAAGAGGATTTTTTTCTTAAAAGGTCCTGGTACGGGTTTCTCAACAAAAGTGAAGTTGAGGAACCCTGCCTGGGCTTTATACCTTCATCTTTACTGCCCCCCAGCCAGTTTTGCTTAGCCTACCTTCCTCCTGGAAACCCAATGCCAAAAAAGAATCTGACACCATATTCAAATCTTCTTCCAGGACACCAGACCAGATCAGGATGCCTGAAGGATGCATGCGCTGTCGCAATTTCTCTGCGTATTTCATAAGTATATTCCGGTTTATGTTGGCAAGTATGATGTCATATTTCCGTTCAGGTACTGACTCCAGGTCCCCGCAATATGGGACCACACACCCTACCTGATTCATCAAGGCGTTTTCATGGGTGTTCAAATAGCTTTCCTCTTCAATATCTACAGCATCAACTTGATCTGCGCCCATCTTGCATGCCAATATTGCCAAAATGCCCGTTCCGCATCCAAAATCAAACACAGATTTATCCTGAAAATCAATGCTCTCCATCCATTGGATCATCATATTCGTGGTAGCATGATGGCCTGTACCAAACGCCATTTTCGGCTGAATGACCAGATCATATGTGACCAATTCATCAGGTGGATGGAATAGTGCCCGAACCAGGCAAAAATCACCTACCCGCACAGGTTGAAATGAAGCCTCCCAGAGGGCATTCCAGTTTTGAGGTTCGATGACATCCCAGCGGTGGGCATATTGCATTGGCTCCAGGGCCCTCGCCACATTCTCTTTCAGTCCCTGTCGCATGCCACTTTCAGGCATATATGCCACAATTTCCTCGTCCCGTTCTTCAAATGATTCAAAATCGAATGCAGACAGGATGCCGATGACGGCTTCCTCCTTACTTGACACCAACAGCAAGTGATATCTTTCCATTATTGTACTGGCTCGTTATAAATTGCCTTGGTTGCTGCCTTAAATGTGTTCATCATCAGCCCCATGACCGTCATTGGGCCAACCCCTCCCGGGACGGGTGTGATAAAACTGCATTTGTCCTTCACTGCATCAAAATCAACATCCCCAACCAGGATTGTTTTTGACTCATCTACAGGATGTACGACCCGATTAATGCCAACATCTATAATGACGGCACCCTCTTTTACCATTTCTTCGGTCACAAATTTCGGTATACCAATGGCGGCAATGAGAATGTCTGCTTTCGACAAATACTCTGACAGGTTCTTGGTGCGACTGTGTGTAAGGGTTACGGTCGCATCCCCACCCTTCCCTTTTCGCGACAACAGAATGCTTACCGGCGTCCCTACAATATGGCTTCTTCCCAGGACCACGACGTGTTTTCCGCTTGTTTCAATATTATATCGGTCGAGCAGCAATGTGATGCCATAAGGTGTCGCTGGAAGAAAACAAGGCAATCCCTGGGCCATTCTGCCAAAATTGACCGGATGAAAGCCATCGACGTCTTTGCGGTAATCGATACTCAGGGTGACTTTCACTTCATTGATATGTGGCGGCAGTGGTAGCTGCACAATAAATCCGTCCACATCCGCATCGTGGTTTAATCGTTCGATTTCATGCAACAATGTTTCCTCAGAAACAGACTCTTCCAATTTGATGAGTGTGGAACGAAAGCCAACTTCTTCGCAAGACCTGACTTTGTTTCCAACATATGCCTGGCTTGCCGGATTGGTTCCTACCAAAATCGCTGCCAGATGAGGTACCCTGTCGGTTTTGCTTTTGTAGTCAATTACATCCTGCTTCAACGTATTTTTTAACTCCTCTGCCACTGCTCTTCCGTCAATTATTTTCATTAGGGGGGTATTTGTTTCAAAGATAATGCAAAAAAATCATGTTCACAGCCGGCACTATGATATATATTCTTTTTTAACATATAAAGTATAAGCAGTCAGGCTCCTTGAGAAACGTCAACTGCATTTTCTATCCAGCTGCGCGCTGCTTCTACGCTAAGTGCAG
>JAUMBK010000145.1:0-8789 GCA_032115795.1 Saprospiraceae bacterium
GGTTCATCGCCCGGCATACAGGCAGTAACCTATGTGTCAGGGGGTGACCCGGGATATGATGAAACGGCAAAGATGTTTTCTCAAGCCGCATTCACGGTGCTGGAAAAACAAAGAAAAGGCGTTTTGGCTTACGGAGTGTTGACGCCCGTGCAGGCATTGGGAGACACATTGGTCAGCAGACTGAGGGCTGAGGGCATCAGAATTGAATAACTCAGAGATATTTCTGATAAACGGTTAGAATTTCGGCCCCCAGAATCTCGTCTTTGTCAGTGATGATATTGCCTGCATCATGGGTGCTTAAACGAATTTCAACCCGGTTGTACGTGTTGGTCCAGGAAGGGTGGTGGTTCATTTTTTCGGCTATCATCGCCACCTCAGTCATAAAAGCCCAGGCCCTGATAAAATCAGGGAAGGCGAAAGATCCTGTGAGCTGGTTGTTTTCTCTCTTCCATTCCATGTAAGTGGTTGTTTAAATTATGTTCTGTTTAGCTGATCCATGGTCAATTTCAAGCCTATGGTAGTAAAATTTTTAATTGCCAGTCCTGATTTCTGAATCATTTTTTCAACAGCCTCGGCCTCCTCTTTTTTCCATTTCCCCAATACATAGGCAACTTGCTGTCCCGGGTGGAAATCTTTCCCAACTCCAACGCGCAACCGGGCATAATTGGAATGTCCCAGTTTTTCCTGTATGTCTTTGAGTCCATTATGTCCTCCATTGCTACCCTTGTCTCTCAGGCGTAGCTTGCCCAGGTCTAGGTGGATATCATCTACGACAACAAGGAGGTTTTCCGGTTGGATTTTCTGTTTTTCCATCCAGTAGCGAACCGCTTTCCCGCTGAGGTTCATATACGTATTGGGTTTTAGCAACAACAAGGTACGCCCTTTGAATTTTGCTTCCGCCAGATCTCCATGACTCTCAGGTTTGAAGGACGCCCCCAGATCTGAGGCAAGAGAGTCCAACACATCAAAGCCAATGTTGTGACGGGTATTGGCATATTCAGCTCCGATATTTCCCAGTCCTACTATCAGGTACTTCATTTCTTTTCTTTTGAATTGTCACGCAGGCAGTACTTAGGTGTTTATACCAACCAATATTATGATGAAGAAAGTTTTCATTTCTCACATGCGCACGTTACTTACAACTCAATGGAAAGATTTTGGTTTAGTAGATTTGGAATTTATGTCTTTACTAGAATTTACTGATAAAGGAATTTATTGCCGGCAAGCGGATTGTTATATCGATCCCTGGCGACCCGTCAAAAAGGCCCTGATCACCCATGGCCACTCAGACCATGCCCGTTCAGGTCACAGCCAATACATTGCGACCCACGCCAGTGTACCTGTATTGAAACACAGATTAGGGGCTTTCAATCCAATTACCGGAGTACATTATGGTGAGGAAATCAGGGTCAATGGTGTTGTCTTTTCGTTTCATCCGGCGGGCCATATTCCAGGTTCAGCGCAAGTGAAAGTTTCTTACCGAGGCGAAGTCTGGGTGGCGAGCGGAGACTATAAAACAGAAAACGACGGCGTAAGCGAGCCAATGGAAATAGTGCCCTGCCACACCTTCATCACGGAGTCAACCTTTGGACTGCCATCATTCAGGTGGCGGTCGCAGGAAAGTGTATTTCAGGAAATCAATGCATGGTGGGCCGACAATAAGGCAAATGGACTTGTCAGCATCATTTCAGCCTATTCATTGGGCAAGGCCCAGCGAATACTCCGTCACCTGGACTTAGGCATTGGCGAAGTGTTTGCACATGGAGCCATTGAAAACACCAATGAAGTACTCCGCAAACAAGGGATATTTCTTCCTCCGGTATCAAAAGTAGAAAATCGATTTACAAAGGATCGGATGAAAGGGGCCATGGTTCTTGCGCCACCCTCCGCGATGCGTTCTGCCTGGACTCAGAAACTGGGCCCTTCCCGGGAAGCCGCAGTATCTGGCTGGATGGCCGTCAGAGGGATCAGAAGGCGGAGAAACATGGATTCCGGTTTTATTCTTTCCGACCATGCTGACTGGGAGGGATTGAATTCGGCTATCCGGGCTACCGGGGCTGAAAAAGTGTTTGTCACCCATGGATACACGGACATCTTTGCCAGCTGGCTGCGACACCAGGGCCTGGATGCCCGTGCGGTAGTTACCCGTTATGAAGGAGATGAGGACCAGGAAGGCAACGAACAGGGAAATACGGCCGAATGAAGCGATTTGCACAACTGCTGAAAGAAGTGGATGACACAACATCCACGACACGGAAAGTATCCAGTCTTGCTGCATACTTTGAGGACGAAACGGAAGAGAAGAATAAATTGTGGACACTTGCCCTGTTTGCTGGCAGAAGACCGCCACGACCTGTTTCCACCATGCTATTGAGAGAGTGGTGTGCAGCAATGTCGGGCATTCCTCTCTGGTTGTTTGAGCAAAACTACCATGTTGTAGGTGATCTTGCAGAAACCATCTCCCTTGTTCTTCCGGAGCCATCCATCCAAAATGAGAAGCCCCTTTATGTGTATCTTGAAGAGCTGATACTTTTAAAAAATCAATCGGAAGAGGACAAACGAACCTATATAGAAACAAGCTGGCAAACACTGGATGGATACCAGCGATGGGCGTTTACAAAATGCATCACTGGAGGCTTTCGGATAGGTGTTTCAAAAAATCTGATTATCCAGGCCCTTGAAAAAGCCACGGCACTTCCGGCCAATGTGATTGCACACAGGTTGATGGGGCACTGGGACCCGCAAAACACCTCCTGGAGTACGCTTTTTGGACAAGAATCAGAGGGCCAAATTTCAAAACCCTATCCATTTTACTTAGCACACCCTTTGCCCAAAGAAGAACTGCAGGATTTTCACGAGAATGAATGGGCTGCTGAATGGAAATGGGACGGCATCCGGGGGCAGCTGATCTTTCGCAAAGGGCAGTACTTCATCTGGTCAAGGGGAGAAGAGCTGGTGACGGACCAGTTTCCCGAATTGACTTCCTTTGACGGATGGCTACACGACATCGTTGTAGATGGCGAAATTGTAGCGTGGAGAGGGGAGCGGCCAATGGATTTTCAGTTTTTGCAAACCCGTATTGGCAGAAAGAACCCCGGCAAAAAGCTACTTCAGGAAGTGCCCGTATGTTTTATTGCCTACGACCTACTGGAATGGCAAGGCCAGGATATCAGAGAAAAACCGCTTTTGGAAAGAAGGGCCTTGCTGGAAACGCTGTACGATCAATTCCCTTCACCGCACTTTCACCTTTCTCCCTGGCTCTCTTTTGATTCGATAGGAGCACTCGAACAATTGCGTATGGAATGCAGAAGCCAGGATGCGGAGGGATTGATGCTGAAGAAGAAAAGCGGAAAGTATCTCTCGGGTAGAAAATCGGGAGAAGTATGGAAATGGAAATCAGATCCGTTTTCCATTGATGCAGTCATGTTGTATGCGCAGCGTGGGCATGGCCGAAGAGCAAATTTGTTTTCAGATTTTACATTTGCTCTATGGCAGGAAGGCAAACTGGTGCCTTTTGCGAAAGCCTATTCAGGCCTAACGGACAGAGAAATGCAAGAGGTCACAGCGTTTGTACGGCAGAATACGCTGGAACAGTTTGGTCCCGTACATAGCGTCAGGCCTGTGCTTGTATTTGAAATCGGATTTGAAGGCATCCAATTATCAAAGAGACATAAATCCGGTGTTGCAGTCAGGTTTCCAAGGATTCTTCGTTGGCGGAAGGACAAGCTGGCGGAAGAGGCGGATCATTTGGATACTCTACACGTAATGATAAAAATATCTGACCACTAATAAAAGGGTTGACCTTCCGGATATAAACTTACGGATTCAATTTGTTTAATTATTAAATAACGGGAATAGCATTCAAAGAGCTGAAAAAAAACTAATAAGTATAAAACATTGTTAATTAGTTATAAATACATTGTCTAAATATTACATTTGATTTATGCTCATATTTGCTGAATTTATATATACAATAATGTAAATTAAAGTATTACATTTAACGAAACTTATTTTTAAACCATCTAATTTACTCATCGTGAAGATTTATATTTCAATTATCATAGCCTTTATAGTTTATGGTGAAATTTGCAGCCAACAACAGAATATGTACCCAATCAGCGACTTACCTGGTGCACCATTGCAAATGGGTTCGTCAGGCAACCAGCCAGAAGGGGAACAATCAGCGGTAACTAAAATTCAAAACAGCACGATTTATTCCGTTATGATTGGAAAAGCAACTGATCCTGCTTTTAAATCGGAGCGGGTTGGATTGCAACTCGGCAGGATATTTCGAGATGGCACTGCTGCAACTTGTCCTCAGAAAACGTATCCGGGGAATTTTAATACTTCTTCTAGTTATGGCTATACTGCCCTCCTGTTTTACAACCCAAATCCGACACCTTTTTGTCTTACCATTAATTTTGATACAGGAGATTGTGGTACTAACAGTCATTCACACCTTTATCAAAGAAACGATGGAACACAAACAAATATATATGATCCATCAAATCAGTCCGCCAATTACTTAGGTGATGTTGGTGGTTCGTTGACACAACCATATTCCGTTGAGATTAAACAAGGCTATTTTGAAATCGTACTTACGAACACTACTAATGTGTCACAGTGTAATACTTCGTTCAGTTTTACTTATCCGAATGGAGAGGAAGAATTGCAAACACTATTATCTCTTTATAGTACAAAGGATAAATTGTGCGCCGGAGAATCGGCGACATTAAGTACTGAACTTAACGCTTCTTATTTGTGGAGTACAGGAGAAACAACACAACAAATAACAGTATCACCTTTAGAAACAACAATCTATTCAGTCACGGTGACTAACGCAAGCTGGGGTACAAGAAATGCATCTAAGACAATTACGGTATCTCCAGGAAAAATTACAGCAAACGTATTAACCCAACCCACCTGTAACCTTCCTACCTCTGGCGTAGTGAAATTGTCTGGATTACCTACAGCAGGATGGGAATTATACAAGGAAGGCCAGGAAGGAATCTTTGCCTCAGGAATGACAATGGATTATACAATCACAGGGCTTTCAGCAGGTTTGTATCGATACAAACTGAAGGATACAGAGAGTTGTTTTTCTCCCTATACCTCTCCTTTTGCTGTAGTTTTAGTAAATTATTAATTTTACTAATAACTTCACACGCTGTAAGCCAATGGTGCTTTATGTAGTTACACAAAGCACCATTGGCTTTAAATTTTGTATATACTTTTTGGACAAAGCTTACTAGTTTAGAGATTGGCAAGTATAAAAGCTATATTCCAAGAAAGTCAATTTAGTAGAGTGTTTCTTTCACTAACATTATGTGTGTTATTGAATTGACAAATTTCAAAATTATCTATTGATAGTAAAAAAAGACATTTCCAAAAGATGTCCTTTTTTATAATTATTAAGTGTTTTTTAAAAATCACATTACATTTTTAATTAATTTATAATCTTGGCATAATCTTTGATTTATGTATTAGTATAAGAGCTTTATTCAGGGTCCCATCCCAAAAACGTGACCTTTCAATCATTGAATAAACAATCTTATCATGAAACAGAAGCCGATTTTGTTCCTGCTATTGTCCCTAATTGCAATCACAGGAATATCACAGCGGACTGGACAACAGTCGTTGAGTACCAGAAAAGTAAAAGAGGGGACCCATCCCAAAAACGTCAGCCTCGCTATCACATGCCCCAACGGAGTTTTTGTACAGACAGACGCCTCTTGTCAGGCTACCGTCATTACCCCTACACCTACCTCCAGCTGTAACATCACATTTATGTCGTACAGCATTGGAGGAGGGCCGGTCAGGGTGATCACGCCCGTTGGTAACCTCTATCCATCCAACATCAATCTGGGTGTTTATCCGTCAGGTACGTTTGATGTAGTTTGGTTTGTGGTAGACGATTGTGCTGCCTCGGCCACCTGTACTCAGACCATTTTTGTGCAGGACCTGATTGCCCCTGAAATCGGATGTCCGTTGGATATTTCTCTGGGCAACAGCACAGGATCTTCTTCTACCGGGCTTACGCAGGTTGCCATTGATCTCCCCAAAGTATCCGACAATTGTACGAATCCTGCGGAAATTGTTTATTCCAATGATTACAACCAGGGGCCTAATGCAAGTGGCGGCTATCCGATTGGAACTACGATTGTGTGCTGGACCGCCCAGGATCAGGCCGGCAACGAAGCCACATGCTGTATGAATGTCACTATTTTTGACGATACCAAACCCGTCATCACTTGCCCGGATACACTTACCGTGGATTGTGAAGCGCCAGTTCCATTTGATTATTTTCTGTATTTTCAACAAGCAGGAGGCATTGCAACAGATGAGAATGCACTGGATACCAGTTCATTTACCTGGGTTCGTGATTCCGTTACCAATGGCAATTGTGTTTTTGAAAAGACCGTCTTACGCTATTATACTATATCCGATTCTACGGGAAATGCAGATACTTGTTTTCAAGTTATCTATGTTCAGGACACGCTTCCTCCCGTGGCTCTTTGCCGGGACATTACCGTCTTCCTTGATCGTGATGGCAGTGCCACGGCTCTGCTCGACAGCTTGAACTACAACAGTTATGATGCCTGCAGTGATACGCTTCAAATCCTGGTCAATCATTCGCTCTTCTTTACCTGTGACGAATTACCGGAAGCCACGTCAGTTTCGCTGACATTTACCGACGAATGTGACAATGTTTCCTATTGCCAGGCAAAAATCACCGTTGCAGATACATTGCGTCCCTCAATAACTTGTCCGTCAGAGATCACTATCATGCCTGATGCCGGTCTTTGTACCGCATCAGGTGTCAGCCTGGGATTGCCGCAATATGACGACAATTGTACGGTGGCGCGGGTGATTGCCACGCTGGATCAGTCAGAAGTGTTTGATCTGACCATCTTTCCTGCCGGCATCAATACTGTCATTTGGATAGCCACGGATCAAAGTGGCAATACCGGAAGCTGTATCCAATTGGTAACAGTGGAAGACACGGAACCACCTGTGGTCAATTGCCAGCAGGATATTACGCTGAATGCGGATCCGAATGCGTGTCAAGCCATAGTTCAATATAGCAATCCTACAGGAGAGGACAACTGTTCCACCGTCTCGTTTCTACTTGATCGGGGCTTTCCGAGCGGTTCAGCCTTTCCTGTTGGTACCACAGAAGTCAGGTATATTGGTCTTGACGAAAATCTGAATGCCGACACTTGTTCTTTTTACATTACAGTCACAGACATCATGGATCCAGTGATTATTTGCCCTGCGAACATCACAATCAGTGCAACCACTGGCCAGTGTGGCCGGGTAGTGACCTATGCTGTTCCGGTAGGTACGGACAATTGTCCTGGCGTGAATACGAGCCTTCTTTCCGGACAACAAAGCGGTACTTTCTTTCCCGTCGGTTCAACCAGTATTACGTATTTGGCTACGGCAGCCAACGGCATGTCTGCGAGCTGCTCGTTTACTGTGCGTGTCAATGACAACCAACTGCCTGCCATCAGCTGTCCTTCCAACATCACTGTCAATTCCGATGCTGGTCAATGTGGGGCCGTTGTGACGTTTACAGCGCCCATTGGCACAGACAACTGCCCGGGGGCGGTAACATCCCTGGTTTCTGGAATACCCAGTGGTTCCTTTTACAACGCAGGCATTACGACCAACATTTATCGGGTTACTGATGCCAGTGGAAATTCTGTTGCCTGCCAGTTTACGGTAACAGTAGCCGACAATATTGCCCCACAAATCACGTGTCCTGCAAACATCACAGTGAGCAATCAGACAGGCCAGTGCGGAGCAATTGTGTCATTTACTTCCCCCGTTGGCACGGACAACTGTCCGGGATCAAGTACAACACAGACGAGTGGTCTGGTGTCAGGCGCCTTTTTTGCTGTGGGCACGACTACAAATCAATTTAGGGTAACGGCAGGCAATGGCGCGACAGCCAATTGTAGTTTTACAATTTTGGTACAAGATGCTGAGGCCCCTATCATCACTTGTCCTGCCAATATCACGGTCAATGCAACCACAGGACAGTGTTCTGCTCAGGCTACATATCTGGCTCCTTCAGCGAGTGACAATTGTCCGGGTTTTGCTTTGTCCAGGGTTTCGGGTCCCGCCAGCGGTTCCACATTCAATGTTGGGTCAACGCCTGTCACATATCGAGTGACTTCAAACAACCAGGCTTCGGCTTCGTGTACCTTTACGGTTACTGTCGTTGACAACCAGCCACCATCCATTGCTTGTCCATCAAACAGAGACATTACTCTTTCTGACAATTGCAGCATACTCGTTCCGGACCTGACCACTCTCGTCACAAGAACGGATAATTGTGGTTCCACCACCATTTCTCAGCTGCCTGCTACCGGAGCAATCCTGTCATCAGGACAGGGCGTACAACATACGCTTACCATGACAGTGGCCGACCAGAACAGCCGGACATCCACCTGTAATGTAGTACTTACGGCACAAGACGTGACCGGACCAAAGCTGACCTGTGCGCCATCCGACACGATTTTGATCAGCGATGTCTCCTCTTTGCCCGTTGCTTCGCTCTATACGTCCGTTACTGACAATTGCGGCGGCAGTGTCACCGTGCAGGTTCGTCGGAGCGGCACAGCCTGTGTTGGAAATACCCAGGACATTTATGGCCCGGCTGCCCAATTTTGTTGTGAGGATGTAGCAAAAAACGTCGCATTGACACTCAGGGCAACAGATCAGAGGGGAAACAGCGCCACCTGTACAACGACCATAAGGGTCGAAGATGACACAGAACCAGT
>JAUMBK010000146.1:0-3097 GCA_032115795.1 Saprospiraceae bacterium
TGGCTTTGGCATTACCCACGTACAGCTGGATTTCCTTGGCATGGCCGGAACGTGCAAAAAACTCACTGGCAATGAGGGCGTGTTCGGGGTTTAGCTCAAGCGTGATGAGCTGCCCACCTTTTTCTAGTCCCTTGGCGAGACACAAAGCAGAATAGCCGGTAAATGTGCCAATTTCCAATATAGCCCGCGGTTTGGTCAGTATACTGATCAATTGCAAAAATGCACCTTGTATTCTTCCCGACAACATCCTGGGAGCCAATGTCCGTAGGTGTGTGGCTCGTTCCAGTTCATTCAGTAATGCGTCGTCAAAACCACTGTGCCTGTCCGCATAATTGTACAGTGAGGTGATCAAATCCTGCATGGATGGCTATAGTTTGATTTTTTTTGTCGAGGTAAGGAATGGATAGGTTAGCACAGCTGCCATAATCAGGCATGCCCCGATATAAAAGGACATATGCAATTCTTTATGCTCTCCAAGCAGCACGATGGCGAGCAGGATGCCATATACAGGTTCAAGATTGATAACCAGGTTGGCGGCAAATGCAGAGATGTATTTCAATGCTTTCAATGTCAACACATGCGCCAGTGTGGTGCAAAGCAAGGCGAGTATACACAGATATACCCAATCGGTCATAGTGGCAGGCAATACCCGGCCCGGGGAAAAACCCAATACCCACATCACAAGTAAAAGAAGGCTGATCATAGCCCAGGCACTGGAAAGTTCAATCAATGAAATGGTGTACGGGTCAGTTTTTGCAATGTTTTTCTTGTTTAAAATGGAAAAGACAGCAGCAAGAAACGCAGATGCAAGGCCAACGAGTACACCAGTGAAATAAGAGGCATCCAGTGTACTTACAATTAAAAACATGGCGGGGACGATGATGACTGCCAGAAGCAATTCTGTTTTATTTAGACGGGTGCGCAGGAAAAGCGGTTCAAGCAGCGATGTAAACAAGGAGGTTGTACTCATGCAAATCAGGCATACAGAGGCATTGGCCAGCTTGACTGCGCCATAAAAACAGATCCAGTGTAAACCAATTAACATACCAATACCTGCATAGACAAGAATTTGCTTGGTGGGCAATCCGGATAGGGAACGACCAAATTTCGTAAAAAGCAGCAGGCTGGCTGAGGTAATCAAAACGCGCCACCACACGATCATCACTGCCGGCAATTGGATGAGATCTCCCAGAATTGCAGTAAAGCCAAACAGAAGGACAGCCAGATGGACCTGCAAATATGCCTTGCTTGCGCTGGCAACGGAAACAGATGGATTCATAGGGCAAAGATACAGAAAAGAAACTCACTGCATACAGCAGGATTGGGGTGAATTCTCCCGTGACAGAAATTCGTCTCGCAGTAGCATTTTCAGAGTAAAAAGCCTAAGTTTGTGGTCGAAACCAAACTGAGACCCATGGCGGAAGTAAAACTCTTTTCCGGAACCCAGTCCAGGTACCTGGCAGAGCGCATTTCAGATTATTATGGATATCCGTTGGGGGATATCACCGTAAAAACCTTTTCCGACGGAGAAATGCAGATAGTCATCAATGAATCTGTTCGGGGAACATACACCTTTTTCATTGCTTCCACATTTGGACCTGCCGACAATATTATGGAACTTTTGTTGATGATTGACTCGGCTAAAAGAGCGTCAGCGGGATACATCACGGCGGTTATTCCCTATTTTGGGTATGCCAGGCAAGACCGAAAGGACAAGCCAAGAGTGCCAATCTCAGCAAAACTTGTGGCCAATATCCTCCAGGCATCAGGCGTCGACAGGATTATGACGATGGATTTGCACGCTGAGCAAATTCAGGGATTTTTTGATATCCCGGTAGACCACCTGAAAAGTGAAGCGATTTTTATACCCTACCTTGCAAAACAAGACCTGAGCAATGTAACCTTTGCCTCCCCGGATGTTGGGGGTGTGAAAAGGGCGAGGAGCTATGCAAAATACTTTGAAAGAGACCTGGTCATCTGTGATAAGGAACGCCGGGTTGCCAATGAGGTAGCCGCCATTACTGTCATAGGTGATGTCTCCGGAAAGGACGTCATTCTCATTGATGACATTATCGATACAGCAGGGACTCTTTGCAAAGCGGCCGATGCCTTAATCGAGAAGGGAGCCAATAGTGTTCGTGCAATCCTGACACATCCTGTTCTTTCAGGGAATGCATATGAAAATATAAACAAATCGAAAATTACAGAAATTATCGTCACTGACTCGATTCCCTTGCGCCAGAAATCCGACAAAATTAGCGTTTTATCCTGTGCGAAGCTCTTTGCAAGGGCCATTCGGAATACGCATGAATACAAGTCCATCGCAGCTCTGTTTGTAGATAAAAACAGCTGATTGGCTGGTTGCCGGGATGGATTTTAAGAAAATAAACCAATAAAAAAGCCGCAAAAACATGCCTTGTAACAAAAAATGTTTGTATCTTTGCGGCTCTTTAGATTTACCTATAAGTAACGTAGTATGACTTCTGTAGAAATTCAAGGTACAAAAAGGACTGAATTTGGCAAAAAAGGGTCCAGAAATGACAGAAATAGCGGCCATGTGCCTGCAGTAATGTATGGTGGAGAGGAAATAGTCCACTTTACAGTGACACCTGCCGGTGTTAAGCATTTGATCTACACGCCTGATTTTAAAATTGCAGAACTGGTTATTGACGGAAAGAATTACAAAGCGATTTTGAAGTCAGCTCAGTTTCATCCGGTTACTGATGCTTTGTTGCACATTGATTTTCTCCAGATTATTGCAAAAACACCAATCAAAGTAGAAGTTCCCCTTCGATTCAAAGGTGTTTCTCCAGGAGTGAAAGTGGGGGGTAAATTGATTCAGCAGCTGAGGAAAATCAAAATCAAAACAACGCCTGAATTTTTGGTGGATGAGTTGAAGGCGGACATTTCAAAACTTGACCTAGGTCAGGCTTTAAGAGTAAGAGAAGTCATCGTGCCTCAGGGTGTCGAAATTATAAACAATAGTGCCACACCAGTAGCATTGATTGAAATCCCAAGAGCGTTGAAGGCTGCTGCTGCAGCAGAAGCAAAAGCAGAGAAGGGAAAGAAGAAAAAATAAATTTCTTTGCAGTTATAA